>DATMSE010000109.1:0-13301 GCA_035565575.1 Xanthobacteraceae bacterium | reverse complement strand
CGCGCTCCTGCGTTTCCGCCCGATCATGATGACGACATTCGCCGCGATCTTCGGTACGTTGCCGATCGCACTCGGCACCGGCGCGGGCGCCGAACTGCGTCAGCCGCTTGGTGTCGCGGTCGTCGGCGGTCTGATGGTCTCACAGTTGCTGACGCTGTTCATCACACCGGTGATCTATATCTATCTCGATCGCATCGACCGGAGACTGAAGCGCAAGCTGGAGCCGCAACTCGAGGAAGCGGAGCTGGAACGTCCGCATGCGGCAGCCGCGGAATGATGGCGCCGCGACGCTCGCATTATCGCAGTGACATCGTCGACGGGCAGGGGAAGCTGACGCGGGAATGGCATGCGCTGTTTGAGCGCTACCTGGATCGTTTTCTGATGGTTCGGACACCTGGGTGCCGGAGCGCTGGCAGCGCTACGGCGAGATCATGGTGGAGGATCGCGGCTGGCTCGCGCAACTGCCGCCCGCCGCCGCCAGGAAAATCGCGTACGGCAACGCGCACGCGTTGTTCGCATTGAAATAATAGCGGATCAGACCGAGAAGCTGGTGCCGCAGCCACAGGACGCGGTGGCGTTCGGATTGTTGACGCGGAACGATGCGCCGATCAGGTCGTCGACGAAATCCACTTCGGAGCCCGCGAGGAACGGCGCGGAAGCCGGGTCCACCAGCACCACGGCGTTGTCACGTGCGATCACGAGGTCGTCTTCAGCGCGCGCGCGCTCGACGTCGAACTTGTATTGGAAGCCGGAACAGCCACCGCCTTCGACGCTGATGCGCAGCATCGCGCCGCTCCCCTCGGACTGGAGAATTTCGCCAATGCGGCGGGCAGCCCGCTCGCTGATGGTGACGCTGGTGTCCGTCATCGTCTCGCTCCGAAATCGCGGCCTATGTCGGCCCCGAATTGTATATATCGCAAACCATAGTTAAGTGTGGCGCGCAGCGGAATCAAACATTGGAAGGACTAAAATCGCCGTGTCCGTCGGAATGGCTGCCCCGCAGCAGGTTTATGCCTGCGATCCCGCCCGGAGCCGGGGGCGGCAGTTCGACGAGCCGCCGAGCGCCACCCGAAGCGCCTTTCGGCGGGATTGCGACCGGATCATCCATTCGACCGCCTTTCGCCGCCTCAAGCACAAGACGCAGGTCTTCGTCTTTCACGAGGGCGATCATTATCGCACCCGGCTGACCCACTCCCTGGAGGTGGCCCAGATCGCCCGTGCGCTGGCGCGCCAACTCGGGCTCGACGAAGACCTGACGGAAGCGCTGGCGCTGGCCCATGATCTTGGCCATCCGCCATTCGGCCATGCCGGCGAACGGGCGCTGGATCGCTGCCTCACGGACTATGGCGGCTTCGACCACAACGCGCAGACGTTGCGGGTGGTCACCGCGCTGGAGCACCGCTACCCGAGGTTCGACGGGCTCAACCTGACCTGGGAGACATTGGAAGGGATCGTCAAGCACAATGGTCCGCTGTTGGACCGTTGCGGCCCCGATGCGGACCGTGAGCTGCCGGTCGGCATCGCCGAGTTCAATCGCGTTTACGATCTGGAGCTGTGGAGTTTCGCTTCATTGGAGGCGCAGGTCGCTGCCGTCGCCGACGATATTGCCTACGATGCGCACGACATGGACGACGGCTTGCGTGCCGGCCTGTTCGGCATCGACGACCTCGCGCGCGTCCCGATGATGGCGCGGCTGATCGAGGAAACCAGGCAGCGCTATCCGGGGCTGGCAGAACCGCGTTTTGGCGCCGAACTGATCCGCGAACTGATCTCCTGTCTGATCGGGGCGGTGGTGAGCGAAACGCGCGCGCGTCTCGCCACGGCAAAGCCGGCGAGCGTCGATGAGGTGCGCCATCACGCCGGCACTCTGGTGACCTTCACCGCCGAGATGGCGCGGGAGGAAGCGGCCATCAAGGCGTTTCTGAAGCAACACATGTACCGCCACAGCCGTGTCATGCGGGTGATGGGCGATGCCGAACGGGTCGTGAGCGATCTGTTCGCGCATTACCGGGCGAACTCCGACGATCTGCCGCCGGAATGGCTGCCGCCGGGGGGCTGTGAACCCGAGGCGGATTTCGCCCGCCGCGTCTGCAACTACATCGCCGGAATGACCGACTTGTATGCGCTGACCGAACACCGGCGGATTTTTGACTCGACCCCGGATTTGCGTTAGGCGGCGCGAAGGGCGGTCCTGCCAGCCGCGCGCGGACCATGCCCTCATTCTGACCAACCGAGCGACATATTCATGGCCGAGCCCGTCATCCAACTGCATCCCTTCGCTTCCATGCTTGCCCGGGTGCAGGGGGTCTGCCGCACCCTGGCCGCGGAAGGGGCATTGCCGGCGGGGATCGATCTGTCCCGGGTGGTGGTCGAGCCGCCCCGCGACGCATCCCATGGGGATATGGCAACCAACGTGGCGATGGTGCTCGCCAAGGAGGCCAAGACCAAGCCGCGTGACCTCGCCGAGCGCATTGCGGACGGCCTGCGCGCCGATCCGTGGGTGGCTTCGGTCGATGTTGCCGGTCCGGGTTTCATCAACCTGACGCTGCGGCCGACGGTCTGGATCGACGAACTGCGGAACATCCTGGGCGCCGGCGCGCGCTATGGCCGCAGCCAAATGGGAACCGGGTATAAGGTCAACGTCGAATACGTCTCCGCCAATCCGACCGGTCCGATGCATGTCGGCCACTGCCGCGGCGCCGTTTTCGGGGATGCGCTGGCGAGCCTTCTCGCTTTCGCTGGCTATGATGTCACGCGCGAATACTACATCAACGATGCCGGCGCCCAGGTCGACGTGCTGGCGCGCTCCGCTTTCCTGCGCTACCGCGAGGCGCTCGGCGAGAAGATCGGCGAGATCCCGGACGGCCTTTATCCCGGCGATTACCTCAAGCCGGTTGGCGAGGCGCTGGCGAAGCAGCACGGCGACGCGCTGCTCAAGCAGTCGGAAGCCGAATGGCTGCCGGACGTGCGCACCACCGCGATCGCCATGATGATGGAGATGATCCGCGCCGATCTCGCGGCGCTCAACATCACGCACGAAGTGTTCTTTTCGGAGCGCTCGCTGATCGAAGGCGGCAGCGATCGCGTCAAGGAAACCATCGCGTTTCTCCGCGCAAAGGGCGACGTCTATGAAGGCCGTCTGCCGCCGCCGAAGGGAGCGCCGGTGGAGGATTGGGAAGATCGCGAGCAAACGCTGTTTCGCGCCACTGCCTATGGCGACGATGTCGATCGTCCGTTGTTGAAGTCCGACGGCAGCTACACGTATTTCGCGTCCGACATCGCCTACCATAAAACCAAGTACGACAGGGGATTTCGCGATCTCGTTGACGTCTGGGGCGCGGATCACGGCGGTTACATCAAGCGGATGCAGGCGGCGATCAAGGCGGTGACCGGTGGCGAAGCGGCGCTCGACGTCAAGATCGTGCAGCTCGTCAAGTTGCTGAGGAACGGCGAGCCGGTGAAAATGTCGAAACGCGCCGGCGATTTCGTCACGTTGCGCGAAGTGGTCGATGAAGTCGGCAGCGATGCCGTGCGCTTCATGATGCTGTTCCGCAAGAATGACGCGGTGCTGGATTTCGATCTCGCCAAGGTGATCGAGCAGTCCAAGGACAATCCGGTGTTCTATGTGCAGTACGGTCATGCGCGCGGCCACTCGATCTTCCGAAATGCACGGGAAGTGGTCGCCGATCTGCCGGAAGATGACGCCGAACGATTGAAATTCCTGCGGGGGGCGAAGCTGGAGCGTCTGACCGATCCCGCCGAACTTGATTTAATTCGTCGTCTGGCCCTTTACCCTCGCACGCTGGAGGCGGCCGCGGCCGCCCATGAGCCCCACCGGGTCGCTTTCTATCTCTATGATCTTGCCAGCGAATTTCACGCCCTTTGGACAAAGGGACGTGATGCGCCTCATTTACGCTTCATTATGAATAATGATGCAGAAATTACCCTATCGCGTCTGGCTCTGGTTCAGGGCGTGGTCTCGGTCTTGGCATCCGGTCTCGCCGTCCTCGGCGTCGATGCCCCGGTCGAGATGAGATAGAGTAATTGGGGGTTGCCGGCGGCATGGGGTGCGCTGGCATTCCGGTAGCGGCTGTTTCGTTAGAATGACGGGTCGGCGCTTTCCCGAAGGGGATGCATCATCACAATGGCTGATCGATATCACGAACGAACATACGCCGCGGCAGATGCCATCGACCGCGACCGTCATCTGACCGCGAAGGCCGAAAACGATCCTCTCGCCGAACTTGCCCGTTTGATCGGCCAGTCCGACCCCAACGCCGATTTCGGTCTCGATCGCGCCGCCGAGCCACGGCGGTCTCATGGGCGCCAGCCACTTCGCGCGGCCCGGACCGAGCAGGATTCCGACGTGCATCCGGCCGGACCGCCGCCGTGGATGCGCAATCGCGAGACTGCGCAAGCTCCGATGGCTGAAGAACCCAGCGTTCCGCGCGACGTCCATCCGCTTCGCCGCTACGCCGCCGCGCATCATCTGCCGGATCCCACCTATCAGGCACCCCGGGTCCAGCCCGAGCCCGATCCGGCGGGTCGTTACGACGAAGCGCTGTACGGTCCGGCGGATGCCGCCATGGATGCGGCTGCATACGGACATGCGCAACATCCTGGCTATCAGGACGATTATTCCTATCAGGACGACTACGCCGACGAGGACGAACCGGCACCGCGCCGGAAAGGCGTATCGATGGTTGTGGCGATTATCGCGCTTGCGGTGGTCGGCACGGGCGCGGCATTCGCCTATCGCACCTTTGTCAGGACGCCGCGCAGCGGCGAACCGCCGATCATCAAGGCCGATGCCGGCCCCAACAAGGTGGTGCCGCCCTCGGCGGAGAATTCCAGCAAGCAGATTCAGGATCGGATGGCCGCCGGAAACGCGGCTGAACAACTGGTTCCGCGTGAGGAGCAGCCGGTCGACGTCAAGGATATCGCCCAGTCCGGACCGCGGGTCGTGTTTCCCCCGCTGAACCAGAATGCCAATCCGCCGTCGACCGCTAGCGTGGCGCCGGGCAACAAGCTTGCCGCCAACGGTGGCAGCGCCGCAGCGGTCGGGGGGACCGAGCCCCGCAAGATCAAGACGCTGATGGTGCGCTCCGACGATGCCAACGCCGCCGCAGCCGAGCCGGTGACTGCACGCGCACCGGCTCCCGTGCCCGCGCCGCCTGCGACCACACGCGCCGCGGCCGCACCGGTCAATGCGGCGCCCGCCGCGAATGCGCCGCTGTCGTTGGCGCCGCAGGCTGCGCCGAGCCGGGTGGCCTCGGTCAATCCCGCGCAGGCGGAGCCGGCAACGACGACCGGCGGCTATGTGGTGCAGGTCTCCTCGCAGCGCAGCGAGGCTGACGCCCGGGCCTCCTTCAAAGTCCTGCAGCACAAGTTTCCGTCGGCACTGGGGTCCCGCAGCCCGCTGATCAAGCGCGCCGACCTTGGATCGAAAGGCGTCTATTACCGCGCCATGGTCGGCCCGTTCGGCTCCTCGGAGCAGGCGGTCCAGTTCTGTGGCAGCCTGAGGTCCGCCGGCGGCCAGTGCGTCGTCCAAAGGAATTAACGGCGGTTTCCTTGACCCGTGGGGTCCGCGCGGGCTAATCGCGCTAGCGTGGTGGTTCAGAAGTTCACTTCATTGATCGCCGCGTGTGCATCAAGCGAATTTCCGAGCCTGAACCACACTAGAACCGCGAATCGCTAGTGTTTTTTTCTAATCTGAAGTTCACCTTGAGTGCGCCGCGTGAGGTGACGAACTTCAGATTGGAACACTAGAATGAATGCCCGTGCTTTTATCTCCGGCGTTTCCGGACAGACCCTGACAGCGGACGAACGCGCCTTCCTGCGCGAGCAGCAGCCGTGGGGCTTCATTCTCTTCAAGCGCAATGTCGATAGCCCAGCCCAGGTCCGGGACCTGGTGGCGAGTTTGCGGGACTGCATCGGTAGTCCCGATGCGCCGGTCCTGATCGATCAGGAGGGCGGCCGGGTCCAGCGGCTGGGGCCGCCACATTGGCCGATTTATCCTCCGGGCGCAGTGTTCGGCGTGCTGTACGATCAATCGCCCGATCTCGGCCTGCGGGCCGCGCGGCTGGCGGCGGCGCTCATCGCATGCGATCTCGCCGACCTCGGCGTGACTGTCGATTGTCTGCCACTGGCCGACGTTCCAGTCTCCGGGGCCGACGCCGTGATCGGCAACCGGGCCTATGGAACCGAGCCAGGCAAGGTCGCCGCGATTGCCCGTGCCGTCGCCGACGGGTTGCGACAAGGCGGGGTTCTGCCGGTTCTCAAACATATTCCGGGCCATGGCAGAGCGACCGCCGACAGTCATTTGCGGCTTCCGGTCGTCGAAACGCCTCGCGCGGAACTGGATCGGACGGATTTTGCGGCATTCCGGCCCTTGGCGGACCTGCCGATGGCGATGACCGCACATGTTGTGTTTAGCGCCATTGATCCTGCCCAACCCGCGACGACTTCTGCGACAATGATTGCAGACGTGATTCGCGGCGCGATCGGGTTCCAGGGTCTGTTGATGAGTGATGACGTGTCGATGAACGCGCTGGCCGGATCGATTGCCGAGCGGACGCGCGCGATTTTTGCCGCGGGCTGCGACATTGTCCTGCATTGCAACGGCAATCTCGACGAGATGCGCGCGGTTGCGAGCGAGACGCCCCTGCTGGCGGGTGCCGCCCGCAGTCGCGCTGCAGCGGCACTGGCGGCGCGCACGGCGCCTGATCCGGATTTTGATCGCGAGGCCGGGCGGAACGAACTGGAGATACTGATCCGCCGGGTCGGGGAGATGACTGTATGAGCGCGGAAATTTTGTCGTTCGAGACCGGCCGGCCGGCCGTCGCCGAACAGGCCGAGGACGATCAGGCGCTGGTCGTCGATGTCGAGGGCTATGAAGGTCCGCTCGACCTCCTGCTCAACCTGGCTCGTCAGCAGAAGGTCGATCTCGCCAAGATTTCGATTCTCGCACTCGCCGATCAATACCTCGCCTTCATCGAAGCCGCACGGAAGATTCGTCTTGAACTCGCCGCCGACTATCTGGTGATGGCGGCATGGCTGGCATTCCTTAAATCGCGGCTGCTGTTGCCCGAGCCGCCGGCCGAGGAAGGGCCGAGCGCGGAGGAGATGGCGACCGCGCTCGCCAATCGCCTGCGTCGGCTTGAAGCGATCCGCGAGGCGGCGAACCGGCTGATGGCGCGGCCGCAACTGCAGCGCGACATCTTCATGCGCGGCCAGCCGGAATCGATCGCCGAAATCAAGCATCCGAAATTCACGGCGACGTTGTTCGATCTGCTGAGCGCCTATGCGGCGCAGCGGCAGCAGCGCGTATTGGCCAGCGTCCATCTCGCCAAGCGCACCGTGTGGTCGCTCGCCGAGGCGCGCGCATCGCTGGAGCGTCTCGTCGGCGCCGCCGAAGAGTGGAGCTGCCTGGACGAATACCTCACGGCCTACGTGCTCGATCCCTCGCAGCGCGCGACGGTGTTCGCATCGAGCTTCGCCGCCGCACTCGAACTGGTGCGCGAAGGAACGATGGAAGTGAATCAGAAGCAGGCGTTCGCGCCTCTATATTTTCGCAAGCGGACGCCGGTCGCGACGCCCGATGCAACGGCTGCTCCGGACACACCGGTGCAGTAAGTGGAAGAAGGAGACACCGCCATGGCAAGTCTGGCTGAAAAGCGCGTCGAGCACCTCGAGGTCGTCGAGGAGCATATCGACCACGTCGAGCAGTCCAGCGCGCAGCCCGAGGCGCGGCCTGAAGAATTGCGTCTCCTCGAAGCCTTGCTGTTCGCTTCGTCCGAACCGCTCGACACCGCAGCGCTTGCCAAGCGCATGCCGGAAGGCGTCGACGTCAAGGCAGCGCTCGCGCAGTTGCAGGCCGACTACGCGATGCGCGGCGTCAACCTGGTGCGCGTTGCCAACAAGTGGACCTTCCGCACCGCCGGCGACCTGGCATGGCTGATGACGCGCGAGAGCACCGAGACGCGCAAGCTGTCGCGCGCGGCGATCGAGGTGCTCGCTATCATCGCTTATCATCAGCCGGTGACGCGCGCCGAGATCGAAGACATTCGCGGCGTCGTCACCTCGAAGGGGACGCTCGATGTGCTGCTGGAGACTGGATGGATTCGTCCGCGCGGCCGCCGCAAGACGCCGGGCCGTCCGCTGACCTTCGGCACCACCGAAGCGTTCCTGTCGCAGTTCAGCCTCGAAGCGCTGAGCGATCTGCCGGGCCTTGAAGAACTCAAGGGCACGGGTCTTCTGGATTCCCGTCTTCCGGCCGGCTTCAGCGTTCCGGTGCCTTCCGACGATCCGACGCTGCGCGAAGACGAGGAGCCATTGGAAGACGGCGAGCTCGAACTGGCTTTGGCCCCCGCCGTGGAACCCGAAGGCGACGGCGAAGGCTGAGTTTATCGGGGCATTTCCGCGATCAAGGCGAGCGACAACCTCGACTAATGCCGGTGATTTGACGCGGCTTAAGTTCTTGTTTTTGGCGCCCTCGCAGCCTAGGTTCAGGCGAGATGGAGCCGGCTGCGGCCGTGCGTTTGGAGGAATGCAGGATGGGTTCACTCAGTATTTGGCATTGGATCGTCGTGATCGCGATCGTCCTGCTGCTGTTCGGCCGCGGAAAGATTTCCGACCTGATGGGCGACGTGGCGCAAGGCATCAAGGCCTTCAAGAAGGGCATGCAGGACGACGAAAAGACTGCGGAAAAGTCCGAGCCCGTGAAGACCATCGATCATAACGCGCAGCCCGCCCCGGGTGCGCGGACCGACGTCGGCAGCAAGGTCAGCTAGGCTGCCGGCCGGCGCGGGATTCTTGCGGCAAAGCCGTGGCCGATCCGTGGCAATTGCGGCATGACCGGCCGAGGCCGGTCGCCGGGCGACCATCGCCTCGTGTGAGCGGATTTTCGGATGTTTGACATCGGGTGGAGCGAACTGGTCGTGATCGGCGTCGTGGCGCTGATCGTCATCGGCCCGAAGGAGCTGCCCGGGGTGCTGCGCATGATCGGGCAGTGGATGGGCAAGGTGCGCCGCATGGCGTCCGAGTTCCAGGGCCAGTTCAACGAGGCGATGCGCGAAGCCGAAATGGCCGATCTCAAGAAGTCGTTCGACGAGATCAAGGACACCGCCTCCAGCCTGTCGAAGAACAATCTGCTCACCTCGCTGACCCAGGACGTCAACGACGCCCTCAAGGTCGACGATCTCGACAAGCCGTCGTCGTCCACAGCGCCGGCGTCCGCCTCTGATGCCGCGGCGTCGGCGGCCGAGGCTGCGACAGTGCCGGTGGAAACGCCGGCTTTGGTCGAGACCGAAAGCCACGGCGCGGCATCCGAGCCGCTGGCGATCACCCGCGAGGCGGCGGTGGCGACGGACACACCGGCTCCCGAGGTCAGGCCGTCGGAGGCTCTTGCCCCCGATCGTTACCTGGACGCGGATCTCCGCAAGGATGCGAAAGCGTCATGAGCGCCGAAGACATCGAGGCCAGCAAGGCGCCGCTGATGGACCACCTGATCGAGCTGCGCTCGCGGCTGATCAAGGCGCTGCTGGCGTTCGGCGTCGCGTTCATCCTCTGCTTCGTCTTCGCCAAGCAGATCTACAACGTGCTGGTGTGGCCGTTCGTCTGGGTGGCGGGCCCGGAGAACTCCAAGTTCATCTACACCGCGCTGCTCGAATACTTCATCACCCAATTGAAGCTGGCGATGTTCGGCGCGGGCTTCATCTCGTTTCCGATCGTCGCGGCGCAGATCTACAAGTTCGTCGCGCCGGGCCTCTACAAGCATGAGCGCAAAGCGTTCCTGCCTTATCTGGTGGCGACGCCGTTCTTCTTCGTGCTCGGTTCGCTGGTGGTGTATTTTCTCGTGCTGCCGATGCTGATCCGTTTTTCGCTCGGCATGCAGCAGGCGCCCGGCGCCGAGACCGCGCAGATCGCGCTGTTGCCCAAGGTCGGCGAATATCTGTCGCTGATGATGTCGCTGATCTTCGCCTTCGGCGTCGCGTTCCAGCTTCCGGTAATCCTGACGCTGCTTGGCCGCGTCGGCATTCTCACCTCGAAGCAGTTGCGCGAGAAGCGGCGCTATTTCATCGTCGGCGCCTTCGTCATCGCCGCCGTGCTCACGCCGCCGGACGTCATCAGCCAGATGTCGCTGGCGATCCCGCTGCTGGTTCTCTACGAGGGCTCGATCATCGCGGTGCGGATGGTGGAGAAGAAGGCCGCCGCCAAGAACGCCGCACCGGCCGCGTCGCCACCTGCGGAAAGCAATCCGGCGGAGTAGGGACTGACGACGGCGCATAGGGCGTAAGGCGTCATTCCACCCCTCAGCGTCGTCCCTGCGCAGGCAGGGACCCATAGCCCCGGCGCGGGTTGTTTATGAATAACCTTGCCTTCGTCGATGGAGCCGAACTGCTGCGGCGTATGGGTCCCTGCCTGCGCAGGGACGACGTTTTTTGTGTTGCACATCCACCTGCAAATCGAACGGCTGGCCAGACTCTCAGGGTGACGTATCTCTCCTTTGAGGTTTCAAATCGCGCGGTTTCGGGTTACTTGAAGCCCGCTCCGTTGACGAACTACGCTGCGGTCGTACGGCCGCCGCCAATTCTCCAGGACCAGACTTCCATGCACGACATCAAATCGATCCGCGACAATCCGGAAGCCTTCGACGCCGCCTTGAAGCGGCGCGGGCTCGGCGCGCTGTCGGAAAGGCTGCTGGCGATCGACGAGACGCGGCGCGCGGCGATCCATGCCTTCGAGCAGGCGCAGGCGCGGCGCAACGCGGCGTCCAAGGAGATCGGCGAGGCCAAGAAGGCCAAGGACGAGGCGCGCGCGTCGCGGTTGATGGCCGAAGTCGCGGACCTGAAGGTCGCGATGCCGCAGCTCGAAGACAAAGCGAAAGCCGCCGACACCGAGTTGCAGAAGGAACTGGCGCAGATTCCCAACCTGCCGCTCGACGAGGTGCCGACCGGCAAGGACGAGCACGACAATGTCGAGCATCACCGCTACGGCGAGAAGCGCGCTTACGCCTTCACGCCAAAGCCGCATTACGATCTCGGCGAAGCGCTCGGCCAGATGGATTTCAACGCGGCGGCAAAAATCTCCGGCGCGCGTTTTGTGGTGCTGAAGAAAAGCCTCGCACGGCTGGAGCGCGCCATCGGCCAGTTCTTTCTCGACGTCCATACCGGCGAACACGGCTATACCGAAGTCAATCCGCCGCTCCTCGTGCGCGACGACGCGATGTTCGGCACCGCGCAACTGCCAAAATTTCGCGAGGATCAGTTCGCGGCAGGTTCGCTGTCCGAGGACAGCAAGGGCTTTTGGCTGATTCCCACCGCCGAGGTACCGCTGACCAATCTCGTGCGCGAGTCCATTCTCGACGAAAAGGAATTGCCGATGCGCCTGACCGCGCTGACGCATTGCTTCCGCGCGGAGGCGGGCGCGGCGGGGCGCGATACGCGCGGCATGATCCGTCAGCATCAGTTCACCAAGGTCGAACTGGTGTCGATCACCACGCCCGAGGAATCCAAGAACGAACACGAACGCATGCTTGCTTGCGCCGAGGAAGTGCTGCGCCGGCTCGGCTTGCACTATCGCGTGGTGACGCTGTGCACCGGCGACATGGGCTTTGCGTCGCAGAAGACCTACGATATCGAGGTCTGGATGCCCGGCCAAGGTGAAGGCGGCGCCTATCGCGAGATTTCATCCTGCTCGGTGTGCGGCGACTTCCAGGCGCGGCGCATGGACGCGCGCTATCGCGCGTCCGACGGCAAGCCGCGTTTCGTGCACACGCTGAACGGCTCCGGCACCGCGGTCGGCCGCGCGCTGATCGCGGTGATCGAGAACTATCAGCAGGAGGACGGCTCCATCGCGGTGCCGGATGTTTTGCAGCCGTATATGGGCGACATCAAGGTGATCGAGCGGGCAGGGTGATGAGAGTGAGGCCGTCACCCTGAGGTGCATTGCGAAGCAATGCCTCGAAGGGTGGCCGTGATCCTTCGAGGCTCGCGACTTTGTCGCTCGCACCTCAGGATGACGCCGTCTGGCGACCTCATCTCATCAAGGGAAAAGACGTGGATGGCCGGGACAAGCCCGGGCATGACGAAGCAAAAACGACGAAGGCAAGGACACAAGGCTGAAGCAATGCGGATTCTTTGCACCAATGACGACGGCATTCATGCGCCGGGCCTGCAGATCGTCGAGCAGATCGCCAAAGCGTTGTCCGATGACGTGTGGATCGTCGCGCCCGAACTGGATCAGTCCGGCGTGTCGCATTCGCTGTCGCTGAACGATCCGCTGCGGCTGCGCGAGGTGGGCGAGCGGCGTTATGCGGTGCGCGGCACGCCGACCGACTGCGTCATCATGGGCGCGCGGTACATCCTCAAGGACAAGGGACCGGACCTGGTGCTGTCCGGCGTCAACAAGGGCCGCAACGTCGCCGAGGACGTGGTCTATTCCGGCACCATCGCCGGCGCGCTGGAAGGCACCATCCTCGGCCTGCCATCATTCGCGCTGTCGCAGGAGTTCTCGTTCGAGACCCGCAGCAATCCGACCTGGGACACCGGCATCGAATACGGCCCGCGCATCATCCGCAAGGTGATGGAAGCGGGCGTGCCGAAGAACACCGTGATCAACATCAACTTCCCGGCCTGCGCGCCGAACGAGGTCGCGGGCGTGCAGGTGACGCGGCAGGGCAAACGCAATCTCGGCTTCCTGAAAGTGGATCAGCGTCACGACGGACGCGGCAATCCATATTTCTGGATCGGCTTCGAGCGTGCGGCGATGGTTGCGACGCCGGATGCCGGCACCGATCTGGCGGCGCTCGCGGCGAACTACGTCTCGGTGACGCCGCTCAAGCTCAACCGCACCGACGAGGCGTTTTCCGAAACGCTCGCGGAGACGCTGAAGTAAGCGGGCGGAGTTGCCACTTCGATAGTGTGACGCAAAAGGCGCTCAAGATTCTCGGGCTTTTTACGACCTGAGGATGACTCTCCACCCGTCATGGCCGGGCATAGCCGTTCAAAGAACGGCGTCGCTTCGCTCGCCTATGTCCCGGCCATCCACGTCTTTTTGTTTTGATGGATGATCTCAAGTTCGTGGATGCCCGGGACAAGCCCGGGCATGACGCTCCATTGGAGTCGTCCCTGCGCAGGCAGGGACCCATAACCACGACGTTAGAGCGGTTCCTGGTTAGGCAGAATCGGATTTTGATTTTCAAATCAGGCGTATTCTGATTCAAGATTCTTGCTGGATTGGAGGCCAGCAAGGATGGGACGACCTCTATCTAACGATCTTCGTCGGCGGGTTGTGGCAGC
>DATMSE010000108.1:0-21688 GCA_035565575.1 Xanthobacteraceae bacterium | reverse complement strand
ATTACTGTGCGATGAAATTGCGGTCGAGCAGCATCCGAACGCTCAGTCGAGGCATTTGGATTGCGGCTTCTCGTCGGCCTGCAAGGTCATCCGCATATTGCGGCCCCGCGATTGACCCCTCCGTCAGACTTGGATATGAATTTAGAATCATTCTAAACTAGAAACCGGCCATCCCAATGAAGAATTTCGCCGATCTGACCGAGCGCGAGGTGCTTGCTGTCGCGATTGCCAGCGAGGAGGAGGACAGCCGCATTTACATGAGCTTTGCGGAAGATCTGGCGGAGCGCTATCCGGAGTCGGCGAAGATCTTCGAACAGATGGCCGAAGAGGAAAAAGCGCACCGTCATATGCTGCTCGAACTCTACGAGCAGCGCTTCGGCGCGAATCTGCCGCCGATCCGACGCGAAGACGTCAAAGGCTTCCTGCGCCGCCGTCCGATCTGGCTCACCCGGAACCTGTCGCTCGACACCATCCGCAAGGAAGCCGAGACGATGGAGTTCGAGGCGCAGCGTTTCTATGCCAAGGCCTCCGAGCAGGCCCAGGACGTCGGCGTCCGCAAGCTGCTTGGTGATCTCTCCGAGATGGAAAAGGGCCATGAAAGTCTCGCGACGCGGCTGACCGATGCCTTCCTCAAATCCGACAGCCGGATCGAGGAAGACCGCACCCGCAGGCGGATGTTCGTGCTGCAATATGTCCAGCCCGGCCTTGCCGGCCTGATGGACGGATCGGTCTCCACGCTCGCTCCGTTGTTCGCGGCCGCATTCGCCACCCACAACAACTGGCAGACGTTTCTGGTCGGGCTCGCGGCTTCTATCGGTGCCGGCATCAGCATGGGGTTCGCCGAAGCGTTGTCCGATGATGGTTCGATGACCGGGCGCGGCTCACCATGGTTGCGCGGCACCACATGCGGTTTGATGACCACGGTGGGCGGGCTAGGCCATACGATTCCCTATCTCGTTCCCGATTCATGGCAGAACGCATTCTGGATTGCGACCGCTATCGCCGGCTTCGTGGTGTTCTTCGAACTATGGGCAATCGCGTTCATTCGCGCGCGCTATATGGATACACCGTTCCTGCAGGCCGTTTTCCAGATCGTGCTCGGCGGCGCCATTGTACTCGCCTTTGGCATCCTGATTGGAGCCGCATGAAGCAGCCCGCGATGGCAGCCTTTCACAGATCGGGCGGATGTATATTCCTTGCTCTACTGGGTGGGTTCGTCATTGCTGGCGGCATCGGAGACTCTGCAAGAGCAACCGGTGAAATCCAAGTCTACAATGGGACTATCGCCGGCCAGCTAAACCATTCAACAACACCTCAACTACGTTCCGGTTGGCAGGGTCAACCCGCCCTTTGCAAGCGGACTTGCATCCAATCATAGTCTCAACGGCACGCCGGAATGGATGAGGCGCCTGCATGGAGAGATGCAGGAGAGACCTTGCTCCGTACTATAGACAAGTTCAAGTTTGGAGATGCGGGGACGGCATCCGGCTTGAAGCCAAACAAGAGCTGCGCCTGGCTTGTCACGACGCCTGCTTGCGCGCCCGCCTGTGGGCGACCGCGGCCGTTACGGCACCTCCCACCCAGTGGGGATGCGACGCGCATGTGGGGCCCAAGACCAGCGTCCCATCTGCTCGGTGCGGCGCCAAACCCGTCCTGCTAGGTGGCACCAATATACGTCGAGATGCGCGAGTCGCCACCAGGATTGCACGTAGCGCGGTCATCAAAGACGGGCGTGAGAATTTCTTAACGTTTGGTCGCCGGAAAACGCCGGCTGTTAACTGCTCGTTAACCGACACTGCTCAATTTAAAATTAACCAATGACAAACTTTTCGAAAGCAGAGAGCGCTCACTCATGACTTCAAAGGTGGAGCCGCAACGTCAGGTCATGCGCCTCCGTGGCCGATCCTACGTCGCCTTCGTGTTCTCGCCATTCATGCCAATCATGAAGTGGCTCGAGGAGATCGATGCGACGCTGGCCCATTCGCCCGGGTTTTTCGCGGGGCGTCCGATCGTGCTCGATCTGTCAGCGGTGGAGCTGAGCTCGCACGGGATCGCGCACCTGGTTTCGAATCTGGAGGACCGCGGCATTCGTATTCTCGGTCTCGAAGGCGTCGAACCGAATGGACTGGACGCAGGCCTGCCGCCCGTGCTGAGCGGCGGTCGCGGCTGCGTGGTCGAACAGGTCGAGCCGAAGAAGGTCGAGGTTCAGCCGCCGCCACCTCCGCCGCCCTCGCTGCTGCTTCAGAATCCGGTTCGCTCAGGGCAGCGGATCGTGTTCACGGAGGGCGACGTCACCGTGCTCGGCTCGGTCGGGTCCGGTGCGGAGATCGTCGCCGGCGGCTCCATCCATGTTTACGGGACGCTGCGCGGCCGGGCGATGGCCGGCATCAACGGCAACTCGGCCGCCCGGATCTATTGCCAGAAGATCGAGGCCGAACTGCTGGCAATCGACGGCTACTACCAGACTGCAGAAGACATCGGTGAAACGCTGCGCCGGCAGCCCGCGCAGGCGTGGCTGGACGGCGACATCATGCGGATCACGCCGCTCAACTAACAGACACAGGAGACAGCGATGGCCAAAGTCTTGGTCGTGACATCAGGGAAGGGCGGCGTCGGCAAGACGACGTCGACGGCCGCGCTCGGTGCGGCGCTCGCGCAGCGCGGCGAGAAGGTCGTCGTGGTCGACTTCGACGTCGGCCTGCGCAATCTCGATCTGATCATGGGCGCGGAGCGGCGCGTGGTGTTCGATCTCATCAACGTCGCGCAAGGCGTCGCCAAGCTCTCGCAGGCCCTGATTCGCGACAAGCGGCTCGAAAGTCTGTGGCTGCTGCCGGCGTCGCAGACGCGGGATAAGGACGCGCTGACCGACGAGGGTGTTCGCAACATCATCGCGGAGCTGCGCACCAAATTCGACTGGGTGATCTGTGACAGTCCGGCCGGTATCGAACGCGGCGCGACGCTGGCGATGCGCTACGCGGACGAGGCGATCGTCGTCACCAATCCCGAAGTGTCCTCGGTGCGCGACGCCGACCGCATCATCGGCATGCTCGATTCCAAGACGGTGAAGGCCGAGAAGGGCGAAGAGATCAAGAAGCATGTGCTGATCACCCGCTACGATACCAGCCGCGCGGCCCGCGGCGAGATGCTCAACATCGATGATATTCTCGAGATCCTCGCGATTCCGCTGCTGGGAATCATTCCCGAGAGCCAGGACGTTCTGAAGGCGTCCAATGTCGGTTCGCCGGTCACCCTGAACAACGCCGCGAGTACGCCGGCCAAGGCCTATATCGACGCCGCGCGGCGCCTGGGCGGCGAGACCGTGCCGATGGTGGTGCCGTCCGAACAGCGCAGGGGCTTCATGGACCGCCTGCTGGGAAGGAGGGCGGCATGAGCATGAACCTTTTGAACCTGCTGCGCCGCCGGCCGGCCTCGGCGCCGGTGGCCCGTGAAAGGCTGCAAATTCTCCTTGCGCACGAGCGCGGGCTGCGCAGCCAGCCGGATCTGCTCGGCGTATTGCGCGAGGAAATTCTCGCCGTGGTCTCGCGTCACGTCGTTCTGGACCCGGAGAAGGTGATCGTTCGGATGGACAGGGGCAAGGCCGTGTCCACGCTGGAAGTCGATATCGAAATTCCGAACGGCATCGAGAAGCGGATGGCGGTCGCCAGCTGACCGCCGTTCGACACCGCGTCCGCTGGGACTCATTGATGCGGTGCCGACGCCATCGTCTTGGTGGACTTCGCTGTTCACCGCCGTCGCTGGACGGCTCGCCCGATCGGCGCACGCGATCTCGCCGATCGCTCTTTCAACCCTTCATCCGTGGAGATGCGACATGGAACTTTTAATTCCGCCTCGCCATAGGGGACAATTCTCATCGCTGAAAAATCAGCTGACGAGCGAACATACCAAATGCGGGCCGATCACCTGGCATGGGTATCTGCGCATCGTCACCAGTGATCAAGATATCATCGATCAACTCAAGCAGAAGCTCGACGCTCAGCCGATCTAGCTATCGATCCGTCGCTGGACGGCCTCGTTCTTCGGAGCCTACCGGTGCGCGCCGATAGCCCGGCGCGCATTTTCATATCCGCTCCTTGATCCGGCGGCCCTTGGGCCTTTCCGGCCGGCGCTGAAAGTTCGCCTTGGCCCGAGCGTTCCCGTCGCGGACGCACCGCATCAAATCCGCGTTTGCAGGCAACTCCGGCGCTGTTCCGCCGTTGAGCCGCGTGGGAACAGGTGAGGTGCACCATGGTCGATGTGAAGGATGCCATTCGTCAGGCGCACGATCTGCGCGAGCAGGCCGATCACGAAGAGGATCCCCGGATTCGTGCCCGCTTGAACCGCATGGCCGACTCCTACGGTCACATTGCGGAAATTGAGGCAGGGGCCGCCCCGGCATCGGTGCATGGCCTGATGGACGTGCTCACAAAGTCGGGCCCCAAGAAGCCTCACTGACGAGAGAGCTGGCGAACGCGGCTTGCAGCGCGTTAACAGGCCGCGCGGAGGATGGTCATGAGCTCCTCCGCCGATTGAATCGGCCGCAGGTTGGCTTTGACGAAGGCGTTGCCCAATCCGGTTTCCGCAACACGGGGCAAAGTGGTTTCATCGACGCCGAGTTGAGATAATCGCGTGGGCAGGCCAAGTGACGCGATGAAGTTTCGAACCGCTTCTGCCGCCGAGTCGCCCTTTCCCCCAAAAACCGCGGCAAGCTCCGCCTGCTGCGGGCCGGATACCGGGGCGTTGAAAGCAAGAACGGCCGGCAGCAGCACGCATGATGTCATGCCGTGGGGCACGCCGGCGATCGCGCCAAGCTGATGGCCGAGCCCGTGGCTGGCGCCATAGCGAACGCGTCCGATGCTGCTGCCCGCCAGCCAGACACCGAGCTGGCAGCGATGGCGTGCGTCGATGCTGGACGGATCGGCATGGGCCGCGCTCAATCCCGCGCGCAAGAACGAAAGCCCGCGAAACGCGAGGGCGTCCGTGAATGGATTGGCGTCCCGCGACAGGACGGTTTCGATGCCATGATCGACCGAACGTATTCCCGTGGACAGCCAGAGATCGAGCGGGGTCCGGGCGCCGAGCCACGGATCATAGACGATGACATCGGGCGCAAGCGTGTCGGATTTGAAGAGATGCTTGATCCCGGTCTCCGTATCGGTCGCACCGCCGATGACGCCGAATTCGGCGGCGGACAGCGTGGTCGGCACGGCGACGATCGGCAGGCTGCGCAGGCCGGGAGACGGTTGGGACACGCCCTGACTGTCGGGCACCGAACGCAGTCCCAGCAGACCCTCGCGGTCGCGAATCCCGGCGGATGCCGCGAGGCAGCCGATCTTCGCGGCGTCGATGGCGCTGCCTCCGCCAAAAACCAGAACGAGGTCAGGACGTGTGCGCTCGATCGTTGCGATCAGGGCCAGCACGGTGTCGAACGGCGTGTGGGGCTTCAGGTCGTGGAAAACAGGGAGGGCCGATGCACCGAGCGTGTCGAGCGCGGCTTCGACGGTAGGGTCGGCCAGCAGCGACGAGGTGACGATCGGCAGAACGCGGGCGGCGCCGCGATTTTGGGCAAGCTGCCCGATGACATCCGGGGCACGGGCGCCGTAATACACCAGCGGCTGGCGCAACATGGCGAGCGAACCGAAGGACATCGCGGCGGCAGCCGAGCCATGATGATTGGTCGAAAGCGACGTCATGCCAGATCTCCGGTCCGATCCTGCCGGTTTCCGGAGGATCAGCATTTCCTGTGAAATATTGTCGGTCAAAACTATCACTCGATCAAAGCGGCCGTAAACAGAAATGGGCTTCAGGCGATAATTGACGCCGGCGGCGTTTTTTGACATCTAGATATTGTCCGACAATAATTGGATTTTGGAGCCGGGTGTGGAGACACCTTCGAACGCCGCATCGATGCCGGGAGGCCCGGAGCTGTTGTCGGCAGCAACCGGCGCGGAGGCTCAATGGGACAGCCTTGCGCGCTATCTGGACGCGCATGATCTTAAGCTCGACCGCACGCAACCGATCCGGCAATTCGCCGGCGGTCTCGCCAACCGCAACTATCTCCTGGTGGTGAACGGCGCGCCGACCGTCCTGCGTCGGCCGCCGGACGGCGCGTTGCCGCCGGGCGCCCATGACATGGCGCGTGAGCATCGCATTCTGTCACGGCTTACGCATGCGCTGCCGTTCATCGCGAAGGGCCTGCATTATTGTGACGACCGCAGCGTGATCGGCGTTCCGTTTCAGCTGATCGAGTATCGCGACGGCATTGTGGTCCGCGGTGCGGAGTTGTCGCCATTGCAGGACCGCGCCGATGCGCCGCAGGTCCTGTCCGAGATGCTGGTCACCACGCTGGCTGCGCTGCACAGCGTCGATGCGCGCGATGTCGGTCTCGAGGATCTCGGCCGTCCGGATGGGTTCGTCGGGCGGGCGATCGCAGGCTGGTCGAAGCGGGGCGCGCTGGTCCTGGAAGGCGCCGCCGCACAGGCACTGCTGCGGGACATTTCGGATTGGCTGGCGCGGCAAACTTTCCGCAACCGAGCGCCGACGATTCTGCACTGCGACTTCAAGCTCGATAATCTGATCTTGAATCCCCGGACGATGTCGCCGGTCGCGCTGGTCGACTGGGACATGGGCACGCGCGGCGATCCGCTGTTCGATCTTGCAACGCTGCTGAGCTACTGGACCGAACCCGGCGATCCGCCGGCCCTGCATCGCCTGCGACAGATGCCAACCGCGCATCCAGGATTCTGGCGGCGAGCCGAGGTGGCCCGGCGTTACGCCGCTCTGACTGGGCGAGATATCGACGATCTGCCGGCCATGCGCGTTCTTGCGCTGTTCAAGCTCGGAATCGTTTTCCTGCAACTGCATCGGCAATGGGTCAACGGTGCCGTGAAGGACAGCCGCTACGCCGATTTTGCCAGCGTTGGCGAAGACATTCTTTTGGTTGCGCGCGACATCGCAACCGGAGCTCAACGGGGAGACTGATGATGCCCGAACTCGATATGGATTTTTCGTTGCCGGCCCATGTCACCGAACTCGCGGAGCGCGTGAAGGCGTTCGTGCGCGATGAGGTGATCCCGTTCGAAAAGGACCCGCGCTGGACATCTCACGGACCCACCGATGAGCTTCGCCGCGAACTCAACGCGCTGGCGCGCCGAGCCGGCGTGCTGGCGCCGCATGCGCCGGAGGAGTATGGCGGCCAGCATCTGTCCCACATCGGACGGGCGGCGGTTTTCACGGCCGCCGGCTATTCCATGCTCGGGCCGGTCGCGCTGCATTGCGCGGCGCCCGATGAAGGCAACATTCATCTGCTCGATGTGGTGGCGCGGCCGGATCAGCGCGAACGCTATCTCAAGCCGCTGGCGACCGGCGCTGTCCGCTCCTGCTTCTGCATGACGGAGCCGCCGCCCGGCGCCGGATCCGATCCCAGCCAACTGCAGACCACCGCACGCCGCGACGGCGACGGCTGGGTGATCGACG
This sequence comes from Xanthobacteraceae bacterium, assembly GCA_035565575.1. Classification (GTDB taxonomy): domain Bacteria; phylum Pseudomonadota; class Alphaproteobacteria; order Rhizobiales; family Xanthobacteraceae; genus 62-47. The sequence continues at coordinate 14,215 of DATMSE010000108.1, read as the reverse complement.
GCGAGAAGTGGCTGATCACCGGCGCGGAAGGCGCGGCCTTTGCCATCATCATGGCGAAGACGAGCGGCGACGGAGCGAACGGCGCGGCGACGATGTTCTTCGCCGACATGTCGGATCCTGCCATCACGATCGAACGCACCCTCGACACTATCGATTCAAGTTTCGTCGGGGGACACGCCGTGGTGCGCTTTAACGGCCTGCGTGTGCCGTCCGATGCCGTGCTGGGAGAGATCGGGCATGGCTTCCGCCATGCCCAGGTTCGTCTCGCGCCCGCACGCCTCACCCATTGCATGCGCTGGCTCGGCTCGGCGATCCGCGCGCAGGACATTGCAACCGAATTCGCCCGGCGGCGGACGGCATTCGGAAAGACGCTTGGCGAGCACGAAGGCGTCTCCTTCATGCTGGCCGACAATGCCATGGACATCCACATGGCCCAATTGACCATCTGGCACACCGCCTGGCTGCTCGACAAAGGCGAGCGGGCTTCGACGGAAAGCTCGATGGCCAAGGTCATCTGCTCGGAAGCCGTCGCGCGGGTGGCCGATCGCTCGCTGCAGATTCTGGGCGGCCTCGGAACGACGCGCGACACCGTGGTCGAGCGGTTCTATCGCGACGTGCGGGCCTTCCGGATTTACGATGGTCCGTCGGAAGTGCATCGCTGGGCGATCGGTCGCCGCATTCTGACGCAGGGCTCTGGAAGATAAGGCGCCGGGGCGTTTCCAGGAACAGCCTCAGCTCAAGAAACGCGGAACGGGAGGAAACGATGCGCGATGTCTGGTCACCCAGCCAGGGTTCTCCAACGGAGACCTACGACGCTCTGTGTGCTGATTTTCGCTGGCAGGTGCCGCCGGCCTTCAATTTCGGCGCCGATGTCATCGACCGGCGCGCCCGCGAGCAGGACGGCCCGGCGCTGATCTGGGAAAACGCTGCGGGCGACGCGCGCACCTACACCTATTCCGATCTGTCGCGGTTGTCGAACAAGCTGGCGAACGTGCTGCGAGCACGCGGCGTGCAGAAGGGCGACCGCGTCATCGTCATGTTGCCGCGGGTGCCCGAATGGTTTGTTGCCCTCATCGCCACCATGAAGATCGGCGCCGTTCCCATTCCCTGCATCGAGATGCTCACCGCGCGTGACATCGACTATCGCGTCGTCAATGCGGAGGCCAAGGCCGCGATCTGTCGCCCTGATCAAACGGCGAAGTTCGCGGCGGTGAAAGATCGGATTCCCGTTCGGATCGCGCTCGGTGACGTGGCCGGCTGGCTCGATTGGACGAGTGAACTGGCAGGCGCCTCGGATGCGCTGGAGCCGGCGGTCGTCGGTGCGGAAGAGCCGGCGATCATGTATTACACCTCGGGCTCGACCGGCCATCCCAAGGCGGTCGTTCATGCGGCGCGCGCGATCTATGCATGGCGGGTCTCGGCGATCTATTGGCTGGACTTGCGTCCCGGCGAAGTGATCTGGTGCACGGCGGATACCGGCTGGAGCAAGGCCGGGACCAGCATCATCTTCGGGCCGCTGAGCTGCGGCGCGTGCTCGTTCTTCTTCGATGGGCCCTTCGTGCCCAAGGACCGGCTCGCGCTTCTGCGCAAGCATCAGGTAACGGTCTATTGCGCGCCGGGTACTGAACTCTCGCGGGTCGTGAACGAGGTGCAGTCGCGGAGCGATCTCGGCCGATTGCGCCGCGTTGTAACGGCGGGCGAGGCGATGAATCCCGTCGTCGCCGAGCGATGGGAAGCCGCAACGGGCATCCGCATCGACGAGGCTTACGGACAGACCGAAGCCTTGATGGTGGCATTGAACTATCCGGGCGAGCCGGTGCGTTATGGTTCGATGGGACGGCCGTCGCCCGGCTCCGACATCGACGTGATCGACGCCGGCGGCAATCGCCTGCCGCCGGGGCAGGAAGGCGATCTCGCGGTGAAGGTCCCCAATCCGCAGTTGATGCTGGGTTACTGGAAAGACCCGGACCGGACCAATGCTTGCTTCGTCGACGGTCCCGATGGCCGGTGGTATCTGACCAGCGACCGCGCGGAAAAGGATTCCGAGGGTTATTTCTGGTATCGCGGGCGCTCGGATGACGTGATCAACTCCGCCGGCTACCGCATCGGTCCCATCGAGGTGGAAAACGCGCTCGCCGAACATCCGGCGGTGCAGCTCTGCGCGGTGGTGGCAAGTCCCGATCCCGAGCGCGGCGAGATCGTCAAGGCGTTTGTCGTGCTGCGCAAGGACGTTGCGCAAACGCCCGAACTGACCCGCGAATTGCAGGATCACGTCAAGTCGGTGACGGCGCCGTACAAGTATCCGCGTGCGATCGAATACATCGCGGAGCTGCCGATGACGATCACCGGCAAGATCCGTCGTCGGGAGCTGCGCGATCGCGAATTCGCGCGCAGCGCGCCGGCGCGCTGACGCCGAAAGTCAGGCCAGCGTCAGGCCCCCGTCGACGACGATGGTCTGTCCGATGATGTAGGCCGCCAGCGGCGAGGCGAGGAAAAGCGCCGTTCCGGCAATGTCGTAGGGCTGGCCGAGCCGGTTCAGCGGCACCCGCTGTTCGGTCGCCTCGCGCCGCTTCGGATGATCGGTCGTGACCTTCGTCAGCTTGGTGGCGATCAGGCCCGGCGCGATGCCGTTGACCCTGATGCCGTCTTCGGCCCAGGCCTCGCCCAGCGTTCGCGTCAGGCCGATCGCGCCGGCCTTCGAGGCATTGTAGGCGGGGTTGCCCTTGGTCGAGCGGAAGCCGGCCATCGAACTGAGGATGATCAGCGCGCCGCGCCGCGCTTTCAGCATGTCGTGGAATTTCAGGCTGCACGCCATCAGGCTGTTCAGATTGACGTCAATGATGTGCTGGAAGCCCTTCATCTCGAACTCGCGTCGGCCGTACAGCACGATGCCCTGCGACAGCACCAGGATGTCGAGCTGTTTGAATGCCGGTTCGAACGCCTCGATGGCCGCAAGATTGCTGGCGTCCATCTGGGTGTAGTGCAGTCCGGCCAGATCGGAGCCTTCGTCCGCGCTGTAGTCGGATGAGCTGGCGCGCGTGCCCCACACGTGCACCTCCGCGCCGCGTGCGCGAAACGATTGCGCGATCGCGTTTCCGATGCCGCTGGACCCTCCGACCACGAGGACAGACTTTCCGGTAAAGTCGAGATCGTTCAAGTTGAGGTCTCCTTCGAACTACGGATGAGGAACATGATGGCGCGCGTGCCGATGAAGGCACGCGCGCCATGTTGTTTGTGCGCCCAGCGGCTTCACAACGTCACTTCACCAGCGGGCAATTGCCTTCGCTCATCGGCCGGTAGGCCTCGTTGCCGGGAATCCGCGCCAGTATCTTGAATACGTCCCATGGCTCCCGGGAGTCCGACGGGGCCTTGACCTGCAGAAGATACATGTCCCGCACCAGGCGCCCGTCCTGCCGGATGCTGTAGTTATCGCTGAAGAAGTCATTGACCGGCAACTCCTTCATCTTCGCCGTCACCGTGACGCTTTCGTCGGTGCCGGCCGCCTGGACCGCCTTGAGGTAGTGCAGGACCGCGCTGTAGACGCCGGCCTGGACCGAGGTCGGCGCACGGCCGTTGTGCAGCTTCATGAAACGGCGCGACCAGGTTCGCGTCCGCTCGTCGGCGTCCCAGTAGAACGAGTCTGTGATGATCAGGCCCTGGGCCTGATCGAGACCGACCGCCTTGACGTCGGTGATGAACATCAGAAGGCCCGCGAGTTTCTGGTTGCCCTGCACCAAGCCGAACTCGTTCGCCTGCTTGATGGCATTGACGGTGTCGCCGCCCGCGTTCGCAAGTCCGATCACCTTGGCTCTGGATTGCTGCGCCTGCAGAAGATACGACGAGAAATCCGACGTGTTCAGCGGGTGGCGGACGCTGCCGACCACCTTGCCACCGGCCTTTTGCACGAAAGCCATGGCGTCGCGTTCCTGGGAGTGGCTTCCGGCATTATCGCCGGTGAGAAAGAACCAGCTGTCACCGCCCTGCTGGACCACCGCGCGCGCCGTGCCATTCGCCATCGCGTAGCTGTCGTAGGTCCAGTGCACCGTGGTCGGTGTGCATTCCTTGCCGGTGAACTCGACATAGGCCGGGCCCGACAGCAGAAGCGTGCGCTTCTTCTCCCGCGTCACGCTGAGCACGGCCAGCGCGGTGGCGGAATGAGGGACGTCGACGATGGTGTCGACCTTTTCGGTATCGATCCAGCGCCTTGCAATGGTGCTGCCGACGTCGGGCTTGTTCTGATGATCCGCCGAAATGACTTCAATCGGTTTTCCGAGAACGGTGCCGCCGAAATCCTCGACAGCCATTTTCGCCGCGATGGTTGATCCGGGGCCGCTGAGGTCGGCATAAAGTCCCGACTGATCGTTCAGGACGCCGATCTTCACCACGTCGTCGGATACTTGGGACAAGGCGGGCGTCGCAAAATGGAAGGCAGCCGCGAGCCCGGCTGCCAGAAGGTATCTCATGAAGTCCTCCGGAATTTTATTGTCCGACAATAATGGGAGGGAAGCGCAATTTTGTCAAACGAATGGACAATCGGAGTCCGATGAAGCACTGTAAAACCTCGAGTTGCTGTCTTTCCCCGAAAGTTGCTCGGTCACTGGCTCAAATATTGTCGGACCAAAAATGCCTGTAATTGACCCCACTGCTGTGGAGCTGCAGACGCGTCACGAGCCGGCCTATCGTGTCGTGGTGCGCAGTATCGAGGCCAAGATCATGTCGGGCCAATGGGCCGTGGGGGACCGGGTGCCCGCGGAGACGACCCTGGCGACCGACTACGGCGTCCACCGGTCCACAGTGCGGGAGGCCATTCGGGTCCTCGAGCAAAACGGCCTTGTCCGTCGCCACGACGGCGGCAAGCTGCTGTATGTCACCGCGCCGCGCGAGGCCGATATCTCGCAGAAGGTGACGGCGGCCATCGTCCTGCACGAAATCAGTTTCTTTGAACTCTGGGAAAGCATGCGGTGCCTCGAGCCGATGCTCGCGGAATGCGCCGCCAAGCGGATCGACGACGAAGCCCTCGAGGCGCTGCGGGCCAACGTCGAGAAGACCAAGGCCGCGTTCGAGGACAAGCGCAGCCTCGTCGAACTCGATATCGAATTTCATCAGATCATCGCGCGCGCCTCACGCAACCGCGCGCTGCAGCTCAGCCGTGAGCCGATGAGCCAGCTCTTCTATCCGGCCTTCTTCAACGTGTTTTCGCGGCTGAATGCCGGCGAGCGCCTGGTTTTTGCCCACGAACGAATCCTGCAGGCTCTCAGCCGGCGGGATGTCACTGACGCGCGATCGTGGATGGACAAGCATATCGTCGATTTCAGACGCGGCTATGAATTGGCCAATCTCGATATCGAGGCGCCGGTCGGCCGCGCCCAGCAATCAGGCTGACAGAGAGGCCAGGCTGCGGGAGACGCGCAGCCCCTCCAGTCCAGAGAACTGATAGCGCCGGCCGTGAAGCCCGTCTCGGGCTTGGGGCCGGGCCGCGCAGGTGAAGGCGCGCATTGTGCCGCGCACCGGACGATCCCCAGTGAGCGAGGCCAATAGTGCTGTGTCCTCAACATTTTTGGAGTTACAGTTCCGGCCGATTCCGCGTCCGTCTGACAAGAGACGCGGGAATTCGGAGCGGCTGGGGAAATCGCTTTGGTCAAGTCGAATGTCAAGAACTGGATCAAACCAGGCGTCGATGGAGCCAATCTGGAAGTCGACGACTTTCTCACGATGCGGATCATCAATCTCGGCGCGCTGCTGCTGCGCATCAGCACGCGGCGTTATCTGCTGGAGCACGAGATCAGCCTCCCGGAATGGCGGGTGCTGACGATGGTGGTACGTTGCGGCCCGGGTACCACCCGCGCGCTGCGTAGCGCATCGAAGATGGACAAAGGGCAGATGAGCCGGGCCTTGCTGGCGCTCGAGAAACGCAAGCTCGTTCGTCGCAGGCTGGACGAAACCCATGAACGGCGACACGTGCTCGAAATCACCGAGAAGGGCCTGCAGCTTTACCAGCGCATCATGCCCGCCGCGCGCCGCGCCCAGGTGGCGCTGCTCAAGCATCTGACCATCGAGGAGCGCAAGACCCTTGATGCGGTCATCAATAAATTGAACGCCGCCGCCGCGGCTGAGGACTGACTGCGGCTCGCACTCTGCATGTTTGGCGATTGACGCGGCTCCCGGTCTGCGTTCAATGGCGCGAAACAAGCTGCGGAAGGTTCTGCCTGTGCCTCACATCGTCTGTCACTACGCGCGCGATCAGAAGATGCCGCCGGTCCGCGAGGTTCTGTCGATGCTGCATCGCGCGGCGGCGGCCACCGGGGTTGTGAAGGCCGAGGATCTCAAGAGCCGGGCGCAGGCATTCGACGACTACTGGATCGCCGGCGCGCGCAAATCGTTCTTCCACGTCTCGTTCTACCTGCTTGCCGGACGAACGCCGGAGCAGAAGGAGCGGCTCAGCATCGCGCTGCGCCAGGGCCTCGTGGAGATGATGCCGGAGGTGCACAGCATCAGCATCGATATCCGCGACATGGATCCCGATGCCTATAAGAAACGGCTGCTCCCGGATTGAGAGCGCGTTGCTCGGAGGTGATCGTATTTGCCGGCTAGACCAGCAGCGGCTTCGCCGCGACGGCCATCTCCTGCAACAGCGGCACGAAGCGTTCCACCATCTCCTCCGGCGTGATGCGGTCGACATGCGCGCCGATATTGGCGGCTGCGACGATGCCGCCGTCATAACGCGCGATCGGCACCGAAACTGAGCGGAAGCCCGGCTCGGCTTCGCGGTCCACCAGCGAATAGCCCTGGCGCCGGTCGGCGATGATGGTGGCGATCACGGCGGCCTTGTCGGTCACGGTGTTCGGCGTCGTCGGCGTCAACGTCATCGCCGCGATGGTGCGCGTCAGATCCTCGTCGGAGAGGCGCCCGAGCAGCACGCGGCCGACCGAGGTGCAGAACAAGGGCAGCCGATAGCCGATGTCGATGCCGGCGGAAAACACCCGCGCCGGGCTTGCACGGGCAACGAACACCGCGTCGTCGCCGTCCATCACCGCGAGCGAGCAGACCTCGCGCGCCTTGCTGGAGACCTCGTCCATCAGCGGCTGCATCACGCTGTTGATCTGGTTGGAGGCGAGATAGGCCGAAGCCAGTGTCAGGATGCGCGGCGTCAGCGAGAACAGCCGCTCGTCGCCGACGACGAAGCCGGCCTTCGCCAGCGTCAGCAGAATGCGCCGCGCGGTGGCACGCGGCAGGTTGCAGGCCTTGGCGATGTCGCTGAGCGTCATCGGCCGGCGATCGACGCCGAAGGACTGGATCACCCGCAGGCCGCGGTCGAGGCTCTCGATGAATTCAGGCCCCTCGCGCCTGGCCTGCTGTTCTTCTTCGGTGCGCTTGAGCTTGGGCATGCCGCGGCCATGAATCCTTGTCGATGATGTGTTCGCTGCGACCAGATCACGAATCGCGGGGCGATACACCTGCGCCGTTGGCGCGGCGGATCAGCGTCTTGAAATCGAATGCGGGATCGGCGGCCTGCTCCGGCGCCGGCCAGACGCCGTCGGCGATCATTTGCCGCGCCGCCAACTGGTCGCCCGGCCGGCCGATGCTGTCGACCGAGATCAGTTGCGCGCCTTTGTAGTAGAACACCGAGAACTTGCCGTCTTCCACGTCACCGCGCGTGACGTGACGATCGAAGCCGTGGGCGAGGCCGACAATCTGCAGCTTGGCGTCGTATTGATCGGACCAGAACCGCGGCACGCTGGCATAGGGCTCGGTACGGCCGGCGATGGCAAGGCCGGCGGCCTTGGCCTGATCCTGCGCGTTCTGCACTGATTCCAGCCGCAGCCAGCGCTGCGCGAACCGGTTGTAGTGATTGGCGCAGTCGCCGGCAGCGAAGATGTCCGGGTCACTGGTGCGCCCGACCTCGTCAACGACGATGCCGTCGCGGCAGTTCAGCTCCGCCGTTTGCGCGATGGCATGATTGGCGATGCCGCCGATGCCGACCAAGACGAGATCGGCGGCGATGCGTTGCCCGTTGCCGCAGCTGACGAAGGCGGCCTTGCCGTTGTCTCCGCCCACCATGGTGACGGTCTCGCCGAGCAGCACCGTAACGCCGTGCTGGCGGTGCAGCGCCAGCAGATAATCGGAAATCACCGGAGATACCGCGCGCTCGAGCAGTCGCGGCGCGCTCTCGATCACCGTGACCTTCTTGCCGAGCTTGCTGGCGGAAGCCGCGACCTCGAGGCCGATGAAGCCGCCGCCGACCACCGCGATCTCGGCCGCTTCGCGCAGCCTTGCCTTCAGCGTGATCGCATCGGCGATGCTGCGCAGGTAGCATACGCCGTCGAGGTCGGCGCCCGCTACCGGAAGCCGGCGCGCATGCGAGCCGGTGCCGATCACCAGCTTGTCAAACCGGAGCGTGCTGCCGTCGGCCAGCGTGACCGTGCGCGCCCGCCGGTCGATAGCATCGGCGCGAGCGCCGAGCCGCAGGTCGATGGTTTTCTTCTCGAAGAACGCCGCGTTGCGCACCACGAGACTGTCCTCGCTCTGCGCGTCGAGCAGGAAGGCCTTCGACAGCGGCGGGCGCTGATAGGGCAGGTAGTCCTCGTCGCTGATGATGGTGATCGGCTCGGCATAGCCGGCATCGCGCGCCGAAAGCGCGGCCTGCACACCGGCATAGGAGCCGCCGATAACGACGAGCCCGCTCATGAGCGCACCTCCGCGCGTTGGCCGGCCACCGGACGGGACGGAGAGGATCGATGGTACGGTGGAGAGCTCGGTGCGATGGGCGCGGAGGCGCCGCGCCGCAGGTCGAGGATGATCCGGTCCATTCGAAATCCTCCGAGGAAATGTTCGTGCAAAGAACGTACGTTCGAAGTGCGAACGGATCAAGCCGGTTTTGATCCTGTTCTGGCAGCGCTGGACCGCCCACGGCTTTACCTTACCCGACGTCCTCGTCAGATCTGGGCAGGGCGTCGAAAGGCGTTTGCGCACAGGTCGCCGAAAGAATCGGCTTGCGTCCGCCTCAATCTGGAGGCACTCTAAATCAAATCGGACATTTGTTCGTACATCGAACAAAGTTTGCACCTGAAACGCGGCAATCGGATGGCGGGTCGGATTCATCAGCGGTGGCGAAAGAGCGGCGGCGGCCTGCCGGTCGTCGATAGCCGGTTGGATTTGCTCCGTGCGCCGGCGACGAGCGAAGGCGCCGGCCTGCCTGCGACCGTGCGATGCGTCGCGCGCCAGGGCGGTGCCGAAGTTGTCGCCCTGATCGCAATCCGTCGCCATGCCATGTCGGCCATGCCCGCCGCGATGCCGGCCTGAACCTCGAGGAGGACTTCACCATGATGAGCCAACAGCAGAACGATCTCATCACGCGGACCGGGCGCGGAACGCCCTGCGGCAAGCTGATGCGGATGTATTGGCAGCCCGCGGCCCTGGTGGACGAACTGGAAGGCGATCGGCCGATCAAGCCCATCACGCTGCTGGGCGAGAAGCTCGTGCTGTTTCGCGATGAAAGCGGCCGCTATGGCCTGATGGACCGGCACTGTCCGCATCGCGGCGCCGACCTTGCTTTCGGCCGTCTGGAGAACGGTGGCGTGCGTTGTTCTTTCCACGGCTGGCTATTCGACGTCGATGGCCAGTGTCTGGAGACGCCGGCGGAGCCGGTCGGCTCGGTGCTGTGCAAGAACATCAAGCAGCGCGCCTATCCGGTGGTCGCCAAGGGCGGCATCCTCTGGGCCTATATGGGCGAGGGCGAGCCGCCGGCCTTCCCGGAGATCGACTGCTTCACGGCGCCGGACGCCTACACCTTTGCCTTCAAGGGGCTGATCGAATGCAACTGGCTGCAGGCGCTGGAGGTCGGCATCGATCCGGCGCACGCTTCCTTCCTGCATCGGTTCTTCGAGGACGAGGACCCGGCCGCCGCCTATGGCAAGCAATTCCGCGGCGCCTCCGCCGACAGCGAAATGCCGATGACCAAGGTGCTGCGCGAATACGATCGCCCGATCATCAATGTCGAGCAGACCGAATACGGGCTGCGCCTGATCGCGCTGCGCGAGATCGACTCTGAGCGCACCCACGTCCGTGTCACCAATCAGCTCTTCCCGCATGCCTTCGTCATTCCGATGAGCACGGAAATGACCATCACGCAGTGGCATGTGCCGGTGGATGACGAGCACTGCTACTGGTACGCCATCTTCACTAGCTACGGCGCGCCGGTGGACAAGAAGAAGATGCGCGACCAGCGCCTCGAACTGTACGAACTGCCCGATTACGTCTCGCGCAAGAACAAGTCCAACGACTACGGCTTCGATCCGCACGAGCAGGCGACCTCGACCTATACCGGCATGGGCACCGACATCAACGTGCACGACCAGTGGGCGGTGGAGTCGATGGGCGCGATTCAGGATCGCACCCAGGAGCATCTCGGCCAGTCCGACAAGGCCATCATCCAGTATCGCCGGCTGCTGCGGCAGGAAATCGAGAAGGTGACATCCGGCGGAAAGCCGTTCATGTTCCTCGACGAAGCCAATGCGCGCAGCATCCAGGGCCCCGCGACCATGGATGGCATCGGGCCGAGCAAGGGCTGGGAGATGTACTGGATGGAGGTCGACGTGAAGCGGCGGCGCGGTGCGCCCTGGGCGGCGGCGGTGCCGGCCGATATCGCGAGGAAGGCGCCGCACCTGACGGCGGCCGAGTAGCCGGCGGCAATCGATTTCAGCAAAGGATATATTGTCTTGAGTTTCGTCAGGAAGCACGGCCTCTGGTCCGACGAGCAGCAGGAGGCCGCCATCCGTCTGCGGCGGATGGTCAAGGAACAGAACCTGCACAGCATCCGGCTCTCGTTTCCGGATCAGCACGGCATCCTTCGCGGCAAGACGCTGATGGCGCCCGAAGCGGCGAATTCGCTGGAAAGCGGATGCTCCATCACCACCACGCTGCTCGCGAAGGATACCTCGCACCGGACCGTGTTTCCGGTGTTCTCCGCCGGCGGCGGTTTCGGGATGGACGAGATGCAGGGCGGCGGCGACGTCCTGATGGTGCCCGATCCCACCACGTTCCGCGTGCTGCCCTGGGCTCCCGGAACAGGCTGGGTCCTTTGCGATCTGTACTTCTCCGATGGGCGTCCCGTTCCGTTCGCCTCTCGCGGACTCTATCGTTCGGTGCTCGAAAAGCTCGCCGCGCGCGGCTACGATTTCAAGGCCGGCCTCGAAGTCGAATGCCATATCTTCAAGGTCGAGAATCCGCGCCTCGCCACCACCGATTCCGGCAATCCCGGACGACCGGGTGAGCCGCCGGAGGTCAGCCTTCTGTCGCAGGGCTATCAGTATCTCACCGAGCAGCGCTACGACGTGATGGAGCCTGCTCTCGAAATCATCCGCAGGAATATCGTGGCTCTCGGCCTGCCGTTGCGCTCGATCGAAGTCGAATACGGGCCGAGCCAGTGCGAATTCGTGTTTCAGCCGACGGTCGGCCTCGAGCCGGCGGATACGATGGTGCTGTTCCGCACCGCGGTCAAACAGATCTGCAATCGTCACGGCTATCACGCGACGTTCATGTGCCGGCCGCGCATTCCGAACGTGATGTCGTCCGGATGGCATCTGCACCAGTCGCTGGTGTCGCGTGCCGACGGCAAGAACCTGTTCATGACCAGCGAGCCGGACGGCTTGTCGAAACTCGGCAAGCATTACATGGCGGGCCTGCTGACCCATGCGCGGGCCTCGGCGGTGTTTTCGACGCCGACCATCAACGGCTACAAGCGCTATCGATCCTATTCGCTGGCGCCGGACCGGGCGATCTGGGGCCGCGACAATCGCGGCGTCATGATCCGGGTGCTGGGCGGGCCCGACGATCCGGCCACCCGTCTCGAGAACAGGATCGGCGAGCCGGCGGCGAATCCGTATTTCTACATGGCATCGCAGATTCTCTCGGGGCTCGACGGCGTCGACCGCGCGCTCGATCCGGGCCCGGGTGCCGACACGCCTTACGAGACCAAGGCCAGCCTGCTGCCGAAGTCGCTTCGCGAAGCCGTCTTCGCGCTCCAGGAGGATCCGTTTTTCCGGAATGTGATGGGCGCGGAGCTTGTCGACTACTACGTCTTTATCAAGAATGCGGAGATCGAGCGTTTCCAGGCCGAAGTGTCGGAATGGGAGCAGCGCGAATATTTCGAGATGTTCTGAGGCCGGCGGGACGCTGCCGACACGCATGACAATCACAACAACCAGAACAAACCAAGAGAGGGACTGCGATGAAGAAATCAGCAACTTTGCTTACGGCGCTGGCTGCGATCGGCCTGATGACCGGCGGCGCCTCGGCCGACGTGATCAAGGTCGGCGTGATCGGAACGATGTCCGGTCCCTATGCGCTGTTCGGCAAGAACTTCAAGATCGGCATCGACGCCTGGGTTGCCGAGCACGGCAACAAGGTCGGCAATCACACCGTCGAATTCATCTACCGTGACGAGGAATCGCCGAATCCGGCGAAGTCCAAGGCGCTGGCGCAGGAACTGCTGGTGAAGGACAAGGTGCAGTATCTCGCCGGCGTCTATTTCACGCCGGACGCGATGGCGATCGCGCCGCTGCTGGAGGAATCCAAGACGCCGCTGGTGGTGATGAACGCCGCCACTTCCGCCATCGTGCAGAAGAGCCCCTATATCGTGCGCACCTCCTTCACGATGTGGCAGAACACCGTGCCGGCGGCGAAGGTCGCCATCAAGAACGGCTCGAAGAAGGTGGCCATCGCGGTCAGCGATTACGGTCCGGGCCTCGACACCGAGGCGGCGTTCAAGAAGACCTTCGAGGCCGAGGGCGGCAAGGTGGTGGAATCGATCCGCATGCCGCTCAACACCACCGACTTCGGCCCGATCATGCAGCGCATCAAGGACTCCGGCGCAGACACGATCTATACGTTCCTGCCCGCCGGTCCGCCGACGCTCGGTTTCGTCAAGGCCTATATCGACAACGGCCTGAAAGCCGCCGGGGTCAAGCTGATGTCGACCGGCGACGTCGTGACCGAACCGGATCTGCCGACCATCGGCGATGCCGGCATCGGCATTCTGTCGACCTATCACTACGCGGTGTCGCATGACTCGCCGGAGAACAAGAAGTTCATCGCGCAGATCGAGAAGGACGGCAACAAGATCACCGACATGACGATGACCTCGGTCGCCGCCTATGACGGCGCGCGCCTGATCTACAAGATGATCGAGGCGACCGACGGCAAGCGCGATCCGGCCAAGGCGCTCGAGGCGGTGAAGGGCATGAGCTGGGTCAGCCCGCGCGGTCCGGTCTCGATCGATCCGGAAACGCGGCACATCCGCCAGAACGTCTATCTGCGCACGGTCGAGAAGGTTGATGGCAAGCTCATCAACAAGGAGATCGAGACCTTCGAGGCGCAGCCGGACTGGGCCTTGAGCAGCAAGTAACGCTCAAGACGCGTGGGCTCCCGCCGGTGCGGCGGGAGCCCGTATCTGTTCTGCGATACGACGCATCACCGAACGCCAGGATTTTTTTGTGACCGATCGCGCGGGCTCGCTGCGGCTCATCAACGGACGGATCTATCGTTTCGCCGAGGATCGCTCCCCGGCGCAGGCTATCGTCGTGCGGGACGGCAAGGTGGCATGGGTCGGGCCGACGCGCGAGGCGCCCGCCGCCGCCGACACCATCGATCTAAACGGCGCCACCGTGCTGCCCGGCCTCACCGATGCGCATATCCATCTGTTCGCGATCGCCTATGGACGGCTGCTGGTTCCGCTCGGCCCCGCCCATGCGGCCTCGGTCGGCGACGTCATCGACCGCATCAGGGCGCGGGCGGCGACGACGCCGAAGGGCGAATGGGTGCACGCCGCCGAGTTCGACGAAAATCATCTTGCCGAGCATCGTTATCCGACCCGCGACGAACTCGATGCCGCGATCCCGGATCATCCGGTACTGATCCGCCGCTTCTGCGGCCACATCGCCATCGTCAACGGAGCGGCGCTGCGCGCGCTCGACATCGACGAGGGCATCTCCGACGTGCCGGGCGGCGTGTTCGGCCGCGGCGCCGATGGCCGCCTCGACGGCAGCGCTACCGAAGCCGCCGCCGAACTGATTTTCCGCCGGGTGCCGCCGATCGGCCGCCAAACTTTGGCGCAGTCGCTGCACGCCACCATTGACGACTGTCTGCGCATGGGAATGACGGCGGCGGTGGAGGCCGCGGTGGGATTCACCAGCGGCTTCGACGAGGAGTTCGCGGTGTG
>DATMSE010000107.1:0-4510 GCA_035565575.1 Xanthobacteraceae bacterium | reverse complement strand
AGATATCATGCAGCACCTCGCGTCCCGCGAGCATGACGCTCAGTTTGTGCGCGGTGAGGAAGGCATCCATCATCCGACACCACCTCCCAGTGCGCGACGCTCGCGCACGATCAGGTAAAGGAAGAACGGCACGCCGATCAGCGAGGTCAGCACGCCGACCTTGATGTCGCTGGTGGACGGGATGATGCGCACGGCGATGTCGGCGGCGAGCAACAGCGCCGCGCCCGCCAGCGCGCTCGGCACGAGCAGCCGCGCCGGATCGTAGCCGACCAGCGGCCGCATCAGATGCGGTGCGATCAAGCCGATGAAACCGATGGTGCCGGTCACGGCCACGGCGCCGCCGACGCCGAACGCGACGCCGAGAATCACGATCAGCCGTAGCGCGCCGACATGGACGCCGAGGCTTTGCGCGGTTTCTTCGCCGAGGCTCAGCGCGCGCAACGCGTTGCGCTGGCTCATCAGGATGATCGCGCCGATGGTGATGAACGGCAGCGCCAGCATGACGTGGCGGAAGCTGCGATCCTCCAGCGAGCCGAGCAGCCAGAAGGCGATTTCCAGCGCCACGAACGGATTGCTGGACAAGTTCATCGCCAGCGCGGTGGCGGAGCCGGCGAGACTGGAGATCGCAAGGCCGGCCAGGATCAGGATCAGCAGTCCGGCATTGCGTCCCGCTACCACCAGCAGCACGAAGACCGACAGGAATGCCGTCACGACTGCCGCGCCGGGCAGCGCATAGGAACGCACGTCAGCGAGGCCGAGCGCAATCACCAGCACCGCGCCGAACGCCGCCGCCTGCGGCGCGCCGAACAGCGACGGCGAGGCGAGGGGATTGCGCAGCAGCCCTTGCAGCGCCGCGCCGGAGAGGCCGAGAATAGCCCCGATCGCGACCGCGAGGATCGTGCGCGGCAGGCGAATCTCCTGCACGATGACGCGATAGACGTCGTTACCGCCGCCGAACAGGGTGTCGAGCACCTCTAGCGGCGACATCCGCACCGGCCCGACGCCGAGCGAGATCAGCGCCAGCAGCACGACCAGCAACATCATGATGATGATGGTGCTGGTCCGCCGTTTGGCTGCCGCGCTATCCGTCACCATGTGACGTTGAAACCTCCATACACGGCCGGGCCGGTGGTGCCGTAGTTCAGCACTTCCTGATAGCGTTCGTTGAAGATGTTTTCGCCGCGCGCGAACACCTTCCAGTTATTGTCGATCTTGTATTCGGTATAGAGATCGACACGGGTGTAGGGGGCAAGCGGACTTGTCTCGTTGGTGCCGCTGAAGCGCTTCGAGACCATCAGAACGCGCGGCTCGATCAGCCAGCGATCGGTGGGCGTGATGGCGAACGCGATGCGCGCCAGATGCTCGGGGCGTCGCGCCAGCGTCAGGCCGGTGGAGAGGTCATGCGCCTCCAGATAGGTGTAGGCGGTCTTCAGCCGCAGCGTGCCCGGCACGATATTGATGTCGCTGGCAAGTTCGATGCCTTGGGTTTCAGCGCGTGCGACGTTGACGTATTTGCCGTTATAGACATTGATCGGATCATAGACATAGTCGATCATGTTGTTGAACTTGTTGTAGAAGCCTGTCAGCGACAGCGTCACGCGACCATCGAACAAGGTCTGGTCGATACCGGCGTCATAGCCGGTGCTTTCCTCGGGCTTCAGCAGCGGATTGCCGCCATACGGGCCATAAAGCTGATAGAGCGATGGCGCCTTGGCGCCTGTGCCGACGCTGGCGCGCAGCTTGGTGCCGGTCTCGGATATGCTGTAGGCCGCCGTGGTCCGCCAGGTTGTGAAAGTTGCCACGTCGACGACGTCGTCGACCCGGCCGCCGAGCGACACGGTGAGCCGGTCGCCGATCGGCAGCTTCCACAGTGCGAAGGCCGAGTTGGTATCCTGCGTGGCCTGGAGGCTCGACATCCGCGGGCTCGGGAACGGAGAGATGTCGGCGGCGGCGATGCCGGCAGTTTCATGCTGGGTGCGCGCACCGTAGGTGAACGTGCCCGCCTTAGCCAGGTTCAGTGTACCCTGATATTCCGCGCCGACGCTGTTGCCGATGTAATCGGTGATCGATTGATAGGTGTCGCTAGGAAGCTGGGTCGCGCCATAAGAGACACTGTTGAAGGAGCGTAGCGTCTGGGTGGCGAACGTGGAGATGCTCTGGGTCAGCATGCCGCCGAGCGAGTCGAAGCTGGCCTTGGCCCAGACCTGACGCAGTTGCTGCGTCGCGACCGAGGGTGTGTCCGGGAACGTGCCGAATGCGGCGTCGTAGCCGGCCCTGGTGAAGGTGGACGAGATCCCGGCATCGAGGCGAACGCCGTCGCCGGCGTCGTAGCCGATCCGTGCCGATCCTCCGACACGATTGAGCGGATCGTTCTCAAGGCGCGGGAATTTGGCCTCGATGGCGGGCACCCGGTAGCCATAGTTGGAGAAGCCGTCGGCGTGGGCGGCGGTGCCGGTGAAGGCGTAAGACCACGGCCCGGTGGTGCCGGCGACCGACGCCGTCGTCGCAATCGTGCCATAGCTGCCGGCTTCGGTGCGGACGTTGAATTGCGCCGGGCCGGTCCCTTTCTTGGTGATGATGTTAATGACGCCGCCGATGGCGTCGGACCCATAAAGGGCGCTCTGCGGGCCGCGCAGAACCTCGATCCGGTCGATCATGCCCGGCGCGAGAAGCGCGAAATTGAAGTCGGTCGCGGTTCCGGTCGGATCGTTGACACGGATGCCGTCGATCAGCACCAGCGTCTGGCCGGTGTTGGCGCCGCGCAGCATCAGGCCGGTGGTGCCGGCGGAGCCGCCCGCTTGCGTCATCGTCAGGCCCGGCACCGAACGAAGCGCGTCGACCACGGATGTCGGGCTGCTGGCTGCCAGCGTTTCGCCACTGATAACGCTGATGGCGCTGCCAGTGGATGCGATCGGCTCCGACGTTCGGTCCGCTGTCACCACGATGTCGGGAAGCTGTTCGAGACGTGACTGTGCATTCGCGCCGCTGCAAACTGGAGACAGCGCAAGACAAGCTGCCGTACCGGCAGCGAAATTTCGCAGATTCATCGTAGCCCCTTTCGCCGACCCACCGTCGGACGCGTTGAAGTGCGTCAACGGCCGGTCTCCTGGCTCGCGGTCGTTATCCGGATCCGCCTTCCCGGACCTGCCTGCGAGGCCCAGTGGCATTGTGGATCGGATGACCGCTTACAGTTGCGGGGGCAGCCGCGGAATTGAGTCGATCTCTGAACAGAGATGTCGTCGCACCGCATTCCCGTTTCACCTCCCTTGGATCATCCTCGGGAGGCACCGATGACGGGCAGAAAGAAGCATAGTGTCGCGGCGCGCGCAACTGCGATCTTTAACGATATGGCGGCGCCTTGTGCGTGCCTATCGATACGGCCGGGACGTCCGTATCTGATCGGCCTCAGGATGGTCAGGTGGTCGGCAATTGAATCGTCGAACGGGTCTTCGTCGCCGCATCGTAAACCTGCACTTGCAGCATCTGGTAGCGATGCTTCAGCGCCAGCCCGGCTTCTTCGGCGGCTTCGACGGTGTCATGGTGCGACTTGAAATGGCCATCGACGACCAGCGAATAACCTTCGGTCGGAGCTTTGTCGGCGCGGACGATCTTGCGCGGCTGCGGTTCTTCGATTTCGAGCTTCGGCTTCTTCATGGTCACTCCGTAGGGCGAGTCCGTCGCACGCAGCGGTTCGACGGCGTCGCTTCCTGATTCGCCAAGG
Organism: Xanthobacteraceae bacterium; assembly: GCA_035565575.1. GTDB lineage: Bacteria > Pseudomonadota > Alphaproteobacteria > Rhizobiales > Xanthobacteraceae > 62-47. The sequence goes on along the minus strand of DATMSE010000107.1, from coordinate 789 downwards.
GCATGTCCTGAAAGGCAACGACCATCGCGACGCTAGTTAGCGGCGAATCCGAGTACGTTGCGGATGTCCTGCTTTTATACCGGCCACGCCGAAGGCACAAAGGGTTTCGCCAGCGTACCCGGCAAAGCATAACGCGCTGAGCGCGCTGCAGTTCCTGCTTCCCTGCCGCAATACCGCCGCGGACCATGGTTCTGATTCGCCCGCCATTTTGCTATGATGATGCAAGCGGCGATGCGACGGCAATGCTCGGCATTCGCTCAACGGGAAGGACAAGCCGCATGTGCGGGACATTGCAGCAGCCGGACAAACGCAAGCACGCTCCAAAACCGGACAAGCGGAAGTTACCGCCGCCCGTTGATGACGGTTTGGATGACGCCGGCGACATCGCAACGCCGGAGCCGGATCGCGACGACGAGCAGCGCTGCCTTTAAGGGACTGACTTTAAGGGACTGATCGGCGTTGGAGCATGATCGGACATCTGCTTCTCTCGTCGTGGCAGGAGACCTCTTGTACGGGCGTGAGGGACCAACAGCCCCCCGCGCATGGTAGCGGATCGCTGAACGCTGCAGCGCCGCCCAGCGACACGACGCGGCGGGCGGGCCTGTCATGCGTCGTCACCTGATAGACAAGCCGCCGAAGAAACCGATAGGTTCGCCCGGCAGAAGGAGTTTTCGCGCATCATGGTCGATGGAGTGGCCAATCCGCCGGATCGGAAGGATTCGGCGCTGCGCACGCTGACCGGGATTTCGATCGCGCATTGGGTCAGCCATTTCTACATGCTGGTGCTCC
>DATMSE010000106.1:0-5805 GCA_035565575.1 Xanthobacteraceae bacterium | reverse complement strand
GCGAAATCGGCATAGTCTTCCGCATCGGGATGCACACTGAGATACCTGCGGCGCAGGCGCGGACGATCGGTGTCGGCCGCCTCCCGGGCGGTCCCCGCGACCATGATCCGGGCACCCTGAAGCGGGTCGCCCGGCGCCCGCTCGTCCAGCATCAGCGAGACCCTCGGATCGGCCAGAATGTTGCGGGTATGAACGGCGAGCCGGGAAATCAGCAGAATCGGCGCCCCATCGACGTCCGTCGCCACATTGACGAGCGAACAATATGGCGCTCCGGTGCCGGCCATCAGGGTCGCCAGCGCCCCCTCGCGGCGCCGCCGCAACAGGCTCCGGGCGACGCGCCGGGGATCGAATTCGGGATCAGGCCGCATTGTTAAATCTCGCAAATCCCGGTTGCAGGGTCTTTTCTCCACAGATGGGGCGGTTATATAGCGCTGGAAAGGTAACTACGGGAACTTGGTGGCATTTCGGGCGTTTGATGGAACTCGGCCACACTTCAGCCCAGCTTGCATTGCTCGTTGGCCGGGTTCTCGCGACCATCTGATACGGCAGGGTATCGATCCGGTCGATGTTCAAGCCACTCCGCTTCGGAAAGCAGGCTCATGCCCACAATTGCTCTGGTCGATGACGACCGCAATATTCTCACTTCGGTCTCGATCGCATTGGAGGCCGAGGGTTATCGCATCATGACCTACACCGACGGCGCATCGGCGCTGGACGGCTTCCGCACCAGTCCGCCCGATCTCGCGGTGCTCGATATCAAGATGCCGCGCATGGACGGAATGGAGACGCTGCGTCGCCTGCGGCAGAAGTCGGACCTGCCGGTGATTTTCCTCACATCGAAGGATGAGGAAATCGACGAGCTATTCGGCCTTAAGATGGGCGCCGACGACTTCATCCGGAAGCCGTTCTCGCAGCGCCTCTTGGTCGAGCGCGTCAAGGCGGTGCTGCGCCGGTCCGCACCGAAGGATCCGGCCGCCGTGCCGAAGGAAAATGACGCCAAAGCCCTTGATCGCGGCCAACTGCGGATGGACCCCGAACGTCACACCTGCACCTGGAAGGGCGAGCCGGTCACGCTTACGGTCACCGAGTTTCTGATCCTTCAGGCACTGGCGACGCGGCCCGGCGTGGTGAAGAGCCGCAATGCGCTGATGGACGCGGCTTACGATGATCAGGTCTATGTCGACGACCGCACCATCGACAGCCACATCAAACGTCTGCGCAAGAAGTTCAAGGTGGTGGACGACGATTTCGAGATGATCGAAACGCTGTACGGCGTCGGCTATCGCTTCAAGGAAACCTGATCAAAGCGTCGGAAGTGGCCATGCGTGGGCCCGGTGGACGCGCACGGCATCACGCTTTGTGACCTGACGAGCCTGCAACCATCGTCTATGATAGACCCTGCGGGCTTGGCGTGGCCTCCACCTGACGTTTCCTCCACTGCTGCAGTTCGCTGCACAGGATCGTCAGAGCGAAAGCCGCACCAGAAAATCACAAGTTGCTGGTGTCCCTTGTTCTCACATGCGTCACCGTGCTCCTGCGCATGTCAGAATCCGACACTAGGAACTGAACAACCGGGCAGTTGGGCCATTGCTGGATCGAACACAGCCTGATCAAGAGACCCTTGAGGACGTCTCGGCGACGGGAGCTTCCACCAGCGCGACCGTTTCGGCCTGGCGCAGACCGCTCCACTGGCTGCAGCGGGCCGGACAGTTCTTCTTTGCCGTCAGCTTTTCGAGCCTGACCCGCCGCATCGTGTCGCTCAACCTGGCGGGACTGATCGCCCTCGTCGCCAGCATTCTCTATCTGTCGCAATTCCGCGCCGGCCTGATCGATGCACGCGCCCAGAGTCTTCTGGTGCAGGGCGAGATCATCGCCGGGGCCATCGCCGCATCGGCCACCGTCGAAACCAACACGATCACGATCGATCCGGACCGGCTGCTCGACCTCAAGCCCGGCGAGAGCTACATCGCACCTGACGAATATGCGAGTCTCGATTTTCCGATCAATCCGGAGCGCGTCGCGCCGGTGCTGCGGCGTCTGATCTCGCCGACCAAGACGCGCGCGCGCATCTACGATCGCGACGGCGTCCTGATTCTCGACAGCCGCAGCCTCTACGGCCGCGGCGACGTGATGCGTTTCGAACTCTCGCCCCCCGCCAATGAAAAGCCGGGCCTCATGGAACGCACCATGATCGCGATCCGCACCTGGCTCAACCGCGGCGACCTTCCGCTTTATCGCGAGCTCGGCCCGGAGAACGGCAACGGCTATCAGGAAGTCGCGGACTCGCTGAAGGGCGAGAAGTCCAGCATGGTGCGCATCAACGATCGCGGCGAGATCATCGTCTCGGTCGCGGTGCCGGTGCAGCGTTTCCGCGCCATTCACGGTGCCTTGATGCTGTCGACGCAAGGCGACGACATCGATCAGATGGTGACCGCGGAACGGCTCGCCATTCTGAAGGTGTTCGGCGTTGCGGCGGTGGTGATGCTGGTGCTGTCACTGCTGTTGGCCAGCACCATCGCCGGCCCGGTGCGCCGGCTTGCCGCCGGCGCCGAACGCGTACGCCACCGCATCAAGACGCGCGTGGAGATTCCCGATTTCACGCGCCGCCGCGACGAGATCGGCCACCTCTCAGGCGCGCTGCGCGACATGACCGAGGCGCTCTATAATCGGATCGAGGCGATCGAGATGTTCGCCGCCGACGTCGCGCACGAACTGAAGAATCCGCTCACGTCGCTGCGCTCGGCGGTGGAGACATTCCCCCTCGCCAAGACCGACGCCAGCCGCGCCCGCCTGCTCGAAGTTATTCAGCACGACGTCCGCCGGCTCGATCGGCTGATCTCCGATATTTCCGATGCCAGCCGGCTCGACGCCGAACTGCAGCGACACGAGGTCGCGCCGGTCGAATTGCGACGGCTGCTGACGACATTGACGTCCGTCGCGAACGAAACGCGACTCGGCCATGACGTCGCCGTCGAAACCCGTTTCGAGGGCGGCCCGGCGGACAGCTTCTCCGTTCCCGGCCACGATTCACGCCTCGGCCAGGTGATCTCCAACCTGGTGGTCAACGCGCAATCCTTCTCCAAACCCGGCGGAAAGGTGCGCGTGGTGTGCCGCCGCACCAAATCCGAGATCGAGGTGGTCGTCGACGACGATGGTCCCGGCATTCGCGAGGATGCGCTGGAGCGCATTTTCGAGCGCTTCTATACGGATCGTCCGCATCAGGGTTTCGGCCAGAATTCCGGCCTTGGGCTGTCGATCTCGAAACAAATCATCGAGGCGCATCGCGGGCGCATCTGGGCGGAGAATCGCAAGGGCCCGCCGGATGCCGATGGCAACCCGACCATCGCGGGCGCGCGCTTCGTGGTACGGCTGCCGACATGACGCCGCAACGCTCATCTCCGGATCGCCCGGCCACGCCGAGCATTCATGCCAGCGCCGTCGCCGTCGCCGGTCAGGCCATCCTGATCCGAGGCCCCTCCGGCTCCGGCAAGTCGCGGCTGGCGCTCGATCTGCTCCTTGCAGGCCGCAGCGGGCAGATTCCGGCGACGGTCCTGGTCGGCGATGACCGGATCTATCTGGACGCGCGTGAGGCGCGCATCTGGGCCCGTCCGGGGCCGCAACTCGCCGGCTTGATCGAGGTCCGCGGCCTCGGCATTCGACACTGCGACTTTGTGTCCGAGGCGCCGGTCGGCCTGGTCGTCGACCTTGATGCCACCGACGGTGCGCGCCTGCCGGCTGAGGAAAGCCTGGTTACGACGGTTTTAGACCGCCAACTGCCGCGAATTCCGGTGCAATCCGGTTTTTCCGCGCTGCCGCTGGTGCTTGCGGCGCTGATCACCCGCCGGTACGCCTCCGCGCAGGCGCCCGCCACAACGATTGTTTGAAGGGAATTGGTAACCATATAACCCGCAATGTCGCCACGGAATAGACCGGTCCGGGTTCCCCGCCTTGTGGTGAAATTTAGGGAAAATCGTGATGGTCCCCCCTTGCGCGGGGGCGCTGGATGGTCAAAGTGGCCCGTTCGTGCGGTGCACCAAAAGCACCCACGAGGAGTTTTCGATGATTGGTCTGGTTCTTGTGACCCATGGGCGCCTCGCCGACGAGTTCAGGGCAGCGCTCGAACACGTGATGGGTCCGCAAAAGCAAATCGAAGCGATTACGATCGGCGCGGAAGACGACGCTGATCTGTGTCGAAGCGATATCATTGAAGCCGTCAATCGCGTCGATAGCGGCAATGGCGTTGCGATTCTGACCGACATGTTCGGCGGCACCCCGTCGAACCTCGCGATCTCCTGCATGAGCCGTCCGAAAGTCGAAGTGCTCGCCGGCATCAATCTGCCGATGCTGGTGAAGCTGGCGAAGGTGCGCAACGAACTGCCGCTGCCTGAAGCCATCGCCGCCGCGCAGGAGGCGGGCCGCAAATACGTCACCATCGCCAGCCGCGTGCTCGCTGGAAAATGACCGCGCCGCCTGACGATCTTTCCCCATCCCATGACGGCGCAGCCGCCGGCGCCGCAGCCTCGCCATCCGGCACCGTCGTTCGCGATCTTCTGATTACCAACAAGCGCGGACTTCACGCGCGGGCGTCGGCGAAATTCGTGCAACTGGTCGAGCGCTTCAACGCGAATGTCAGCGTCACCCGTAACGGCGAGACGGTCGGCGGCACCTCGATCATGGGGCTGATGATGCTCTCCGCCGGGCCCGGCACCACCATCACCGTGTCGGCGACCGGCGAAGAAGCGGCCGCTGCGGTCACCGCCATCGCCAATTTGGTGAGCAGCAAGTTCGGCGAAGGTGATTAGCGCCTCGCCGCCGGATCAGCGCGCAGCGTCGCCCGCGGACGTGATCCACGCGCTCCTGCTCCTATCTTGACCACAGGTGTCAAGCGACGTCGCAGCACCTACCCTTGTCACCACCGCACAAACAAAAACTCCCGTGGCGCAAGCCACGAGAGTTTTCAAAGCTGGTTGCGGGGACAGGATTTGAACCTGTGACCTTCAGGTTATGAGCGGGTACATAACGAGAACAACAGAGCACGATAAATCAGGCACTTAAACCGTAACCCCTTGCAGGGACGAAATTTTCTGTCCGCATTCAACCGCAGTCAGTGGCATCCGACTGCATCCAACGGATGACGACTCCGTTAGGCCGGGCGAGGTATTGCGGAGTTGAAAAACGACCGTCGCGTCAGCGAGTTGGATGAACTTGCCTTCCGCTCCGTGCCGCGCCCATCCGAAAAATAACCTGAAGGTCATACGCCCAATGGAGCGCGCGTGGGTTGGCCGATCTGTGACAAGGCGTAAGTAACTGGCGCCGCTATTCATTCGTACCCGCGTCAGCTCATTCTGGCCGATCTTTTGGCCGATCATCCTAGACGCCGGTGCGATCGGAAGCTTCGCCGCTTTCCGCCTGTTTCCGCCTAAGCGCTCCAGCTCGAAAAGAGCATCTTGCCTGCCGCGAAGCACCACCCCTCAGTGACAGGCATGAAGCAACATCTGACCGAGCGCGCCATCAAGGCGATGGTGCCGGAGATCGATCGCGACCTTCTCGTCTACGACGACGAAGTGACGAGCTTCGCGATTTGCGTCTATCGCTCGGGCAAACGCGCGTTCGTCCTGCGATACCGGATCGCAGGCCGGGCGCGTCATTTCACCATCGGCTCCTGGCCGGACTGGTCGGTGACCGCCGCGCGCGAGGAAGCGAAGCGGCTCAAGCGGGGAGTCGATGCCGGCAACGATCCGCTCGGCAACCGCATCGATCACCGCAATGCGCCGACCATGTCCGATCTGATCGACCGATATCTGA
>DATMSE010000105.1:0-10233 GCA_035565575.1 Xanthobacteraceae bacterium | reverse complement strand
GACTTTTTCCACCGATGCGACGCGGCCGCGCTTGACTTGGCCGGGCTTTTGACATGAAAAGCCTGCACCGCCGGAGTCGGAGCTTTCCGCGACCCCTGATCCCTTGTCCGATGTGAAGATCCACCGCATGCGCAGTTATCTCGATTTCGAAAAGCCCGTCGCCGAACTCGACGCCAAGATCGACGAGCTGCGGGCGCTGGCCGCCAGCGGCAGCAACATCGCCGACGAGATCGCGCGGGTGGAGGACCGGGCCGGGCAGGCGCTCAGCGAGCTCTACGGCGCCTTGACGCCGTGGCAGAAGGCGCAGGTCGCGCGGCATCCGCAGCGGCCGCACTGCATGGATTATATCAATGCCTTGATCACCGAATTCACGCCACTCGCGGGCGACCGCAAGTTCGGCGAGGACGAAGCGCTGGTAGGCGGCTTCGGCCGCTTCCGCGGCGAGAGCATCTGCGTTCTCGGCCAGGAAAAGGGCGCGACCACCGAGAGCCGGCTCAAGCACAATTTTGGCATGGCGCGGCCGGAAGGCTATCGCAAGGCGGTGCGGCTGATGGAGATGGCCAACCGTTTCGGCCTGCCGGTGCTGTCGCTGGTGGACACTGCCGGCGCCTATCCCGGCATCGGCGCCGAGGAGCGCGGCCAGGCCGAGGCCATCGCCCGCTCCACCGAGGCTTGCCTCGCGCTGCGGGTTCCGAACATTGCGGTGATCATCGGCGAGGGTGGCTCCGGCGGCGCCATCGCCATCGCCACCGCCAACAAGGTGCTGATGCTGGAGCACGCCATCTACAGCGTGATCTCGCCGGAGGCGGCGTCCTCGATCCTGTGGCGCGATTCCAGCAAGGCGCAGGAAGCCGCCACCAACATGAAGATCACCGCGCAGGACCTGGCGCGGTTCGGCGTCATCGACAGCGTCATCAAGGAGCCGGTCGGCGGCGCGCACCGCGATCCGCGGGCGATGATCGCTTCCACCGGCGACGCCATCGCCCAGGCGATGAACGATCTGCGCAGCCTCGACGGCGAGGCGCTGCATCGCCAGCGCCGGCAGAAATTCCTCGATATCGGCCGCAAGCTGGGGTGACCCGCGAGGCTTTTCAAAATCGCAGGGACGACGGTGGGTTCGCTCTATCCGGCCCTAATTCGGCCGCGACCGTGGCGTTTAAGCTCTGTTCACCACAGCCGGAGGCAGTCATGCGTCGGCACCCGGCGCTGGTTGCGGGTGGGTGACTTTTAACGATAATATTTTAGTCAATGGCTGGGGGCCTGACGTGTCGATTTCGGGGGCGAAATTGCCCATCCATTGCGGAGCTTGGCTGTGAACAACCGTTCGCTGGGTCGCGTGCTTGTCACGGCGATGGCGCTTGCCGCAGGCGCGCTGCTGGCCGGCTGCAATAGCGACGGGGTGTCGCTCGCCGGCAATGCCAAGGCCAACAAGCCGGTTCCGGCGAAGCTGGTCGCCGAGATGGAAAAGAAGGACATGGATCTGCAGTCGCCGATCCTGATCCGTCTGTTCAAGCAGGAAGCCGAGCTCGAAGTCTGGAAGCAGACCCGTTCCGGCGAATTCGCGCTGCTGCAGACCTATCCGATCTGCCGCTGGTCGGGCGATCTGGGACCGAAGATCCGCGAAGGCGACCGTCAGGCGCCGGAAGGCTTCTACGCGATCACGCCGGCGCAGATGAATCCGCAGTCGGCCTACTACCTGTCGTTCAACATGGGCTATCCGAACGCGTTCGACAAAGCGCTCGGCCGCACCGGCTCGCAACTGATGGTGCATGGCGACTGTTCGTCGCGCGGCTGCTACGCCATGACCGACGAGCAGATTTCCGACATCTACGCGCTCGGCCGTGAATCCTTCTTCGGCGGTCAGCGCGCGTTTCAGGTGCAGGCCTATCCGTTCCGGATGACGCCGGTGAACATGGCCAAGCACCGCAACAATCCGAACATGCCGTTCTGGAAGATGATCAAGGTCGGCTACGATCATTTCGAGGTGACGCGGCGCGAGCCGAAGGTCGACGTCTGCGAGAAGAAGTACGTGTTCGACGCGGTGCCGCTGCCGGGATCGAGCCAGCCGCTCCACTTCAATCCCGCGGGCGCGTGCCCGGCCTATACCGTCGATGCGGCGGTGGCCGACGCGGTGAAGGCGAAGGAGCGTGCCGACGAGGCCAAGGTGGCCGAACTGGTCGCCAAGGGCACCCCGGTGGCGCGCATGAATACCGGCATCGACGGCGGCATGAACAAGATTTTCGCCGCGCATGTTCCGGGCGGCGCGACCGGACTGTCGGATGCGGCGCCGTCGAGCGTGGAGCTGGCCTCGGCCAAGCTGCCGGGCACCATTCCCTCGCACGTCAATCCGCCGCGCGCGCTGGAGCCGGACGAGCCGGCGGTTGCGGCCGCCGCGCCGGCGGTCGAGCGGCCGTCTGCCGCGATCGCCGCGAAGCAGCCCAGCCCCCGTCCGGTGCAGACCGCGGCGCCGAAGCATGCCGCGCCGAAAGCCAGGCAGGTTGCATCGACGCCGAACGGCAACGCGCGCAAGGAAGCCAGCGCCGGCACGCTGACCGGAGCGTCCCCGATCGTCACGCCGAACGCGTTCGACAATCGCTTCTCCGCGATGCGCTAGATGTATGACGCGATGGCGTCATCCTGAAGTGCTCCACGCGCAGCGTGAAGCCTCGACGGATCGCCGTCGCCCGCGCGGCCTTGCTGCGCCTGCATCTGAGGTGACGGCTGCCATCCGACCGATGGGATATCAGGCCACTTCCGCCGGCGCGTGGACCTTGAGCGCCAGCGCGTGGACCCCGCCGGCGAGTTCATCGGCGAGAACCTGATGAATCATGCGGTGGCGTTCCACCCGGCTCTTTCCATCGAAGGCCTGCGACACAATATAAACCCGGAAGTGAGTTTCCCCGCCGGGGCGATGACCGGCATGGCCCTCGTGCAGATGTGATTCATCGATGACATTGAGACCGGCGGGCGCGAAAGCCGCGGTCAGTTTGGTCGCGATCTGCTGCTGAACGGTCATGATGGTGACATAACTCCGGCCGCGCTAGCCGGTCAATTGCGAGAAGGGATCACACGAATTTCGAACGCGAAAAGGCGATGACAGCGCAGCTAGTCAGCGCATTCGCGATGTCAAGACTTGAAGCCTGACCTGTTGCGGTGTCAAAAGACCAACATGCCGATCGATTCATCCAAATTCTTTGACAGCATTCGCATCAAGCCGACCAAGACGGCGGGCGCGAAGCGTCAGGTGCGCGAGGAAGCCGTCACGTGCGAGTGGGCGGGTTGCGAGAATCGCGGTTCGCATCGGGCGCCGAAGGGGCGCGGACAGGAGAAAGAGTACTTTCACTTCTGTCTCAACCACGTTCGCGAATACAACCAGTCGTACAATTTCTTTCAGGGCATGAACGCCGACGCCGTGGCGCGCTATCAGAAGGATGCGCTGACCGGCCATCGCCCGACCTGGAAGATGGGCGCCAACGGCGCCAAGGGCAAAGGCAAGAGCGGCGAGGTCGATCTCGACAGCGCCGCCGATCCGTTCCACGTCTTCAGCGAACTCAACGGCCGCGGCAAATGGCGGCCCGGTCCCGGCGGGGCATCCTCGGAGCCGAAGCCGGAAGCGCGGAAAGTGTTCAACGCCGAGCGCAAGGCGCTGCAGGTGATGGGGCTCGGTGCCGACGCGACGCTGGAAGTGGTGAAGGCCAAGTACAAGGCGCTGGTGAAGCAGCATCATCCCGATGCCAATGGCGGCGACCGCTCGACCGAAGACCGCCTGATCGAGATCATCAAGGCGTATAATTATCTCAAGACGGTGGTGCGGAGCTGAGGCTTCGGTGCGTGGCGCCGAAGTGTGTCATGCGCGCACGATGCGCAACACGGGAAGCGTCGCCCCTGCGCAGGCAGGGGCCCATAACCCCTGACGGTTGTGGTCGGCGGACTGACTATCAAATGTCATGAACGCTTTCTGCATCATGAACGACACGGCGTATGGGTCCCTGCCTTCGCAGGGCTTACGCCGCCTGCGCCTCGCGCATCTGCTCCGCCATCACCGACGCGATCAACTGGCCGAACTCGGAAAAGTGCTGCGCGCGCGGTGAACTGCGCCGCCAGGCGAGGCCGATGACGCGGTTCGGCTGCGGATCGGCGAAGCGCATCAGGTGAATGTCGCTGCGCCGGCATTCGAGCTTGATGCTCATCTCCGGCAGCAGCGTCATGCCGAGGCCGTTCGACACCATCTGCACGATGGTCGACAGGTTCGAGGCGCCGAAGGTGTCGATATTGTCGACGCGGCGCAGGTTGCAGAACGCCAGCGCCTGATCGCGCAGACAATGGCCTTCCTCGAGCAGCAGCAGCCGATCCTGCTCCAGCAATTCCGGTGTCGCGTGGATGCGATGTGTGAGTTGCCGCGAGCTCGGCATCGCCAGCAGGAAGCGATCGTCGAACAGGGGACGCGTCTCGATGTCGGGCGCGTCTAGCGGCAGCGCCAGCAGCAGGAGATCAAGCCCGCCCTCGCTCAGTTCGCGCACCAGATGCTGAGTCTGGGTCTCGCGCAGATGCAGATCGAGATCGGGATGGCGGTCGCGAACCTCCGGCAGCAGCGCTGGCAATACATAAGGCGCGACCGAGGGAATGACGCCGAGCCGCAGCGGCCCGCTGAGCGCATCGCCGTGCGCGCGGGCGACGTCGACGATATCGCGTGTATCGGCGAGCACGCGCGCCGCCCGCTCCGCGACCTCGCGGCCGGCCTTGGTCAGCATCACGCCGCCGCGTTTGCGCTCGATCAGCTTGACACCGAGCGTCTTCTCCAACTCCTGAATCTGCATCGACAGCGCCGGCTGCGTCACCGCGCAGCGCTCGGCGGCGCGGCCGAAATGACGCGTCCGCGCGACGGCATCGAAATAACGCAGTTGTTTCAGCGACAGCATCAGGACCCGCGAATTTCAATCAGTTTTTCTTATCGATAGCTATTCTTAATACGATTAGACCTGATGGGCAATGCGACCTAAGCTGCATGAAATGGCGGCCAAAGATGATCCGGCCAAAGATGATCCAAAGACCGCCGCTAGGTGAGGCATGAGCGAAGCAGACACGATGGCGATGACGACCGTGGCTGTGACGCGTGGAATGCGGAGACCCCAAATCTGCGGTGTCATGATTTGCGACGGGTTGCCCGCTGCGCATCGGGCGCCCTGATCTTCGCTCTCGTCACGGCCCGCATCCCGAAATCGATGCCGCGACCAAGAACACCCACGCGAATGTGTCCGGCGACACCATTCTGATTTTGCAATCGTTCTATATCGCTCAACCAGAACAACCATCCAAAGCAACTGGAGAACACCATGGACGCAAAGACTGACGACAAGGGCGCCGGCAAATGCCCGTTCACGGGCGGGACCCGTGGACGCACCAACCGCGACTGGTGGCCGAACCTGCTCGACCTGCAGGTCCTCCATCGCAATTCCAGCCTGTCGGACCCGATGGGCGAGGCGTTCGATTACGCCGCTGAGTTCAAGACGCTCGATCTCAACGCCGTCATGGCCGATTTGAAGGCGCTGATGACCGACTCGCAGGACTGGTGGCCGGCCGACTTCGGTCACTACGGCGGCCTGATGATCCGCATGGCCTGGCACAGCGCGGGCACCTATCGCATCACCGACGGCCGCGGGGGCGCCGGCGGCGGCCAGCAGCGTTTCGCGCCGCTGAATTCGTGGCCGGATAACGTGCTGCTCGATCGCGCGCGCCGGCTGCTGTGGCCGATCAAGCAGAAATACGGCCGCAAGATTTCCTGGGCCGACCTCTATGTGCTCGCGGGCAACGCCGCGCTGGAATCGATGGGCTTCAAGACCTTCGGTTTCGCCGGCGGCCGCGCCGACGAGTGGGAGCCGCAGGAGCTGTTCTGGGGTCCGGAAGGCACCTGGCTCGGCGACGAGCGCTACAGCGGCGAGCGTGAGCTCGCGGAGCCGCTGGCGGCGGTGCAGATGGGGCTGATCTACGTCAACCCGGAAGGCCCGAACGGCAACCCGGACCCGGTCGCGGCGGCGAAGGACATCCGCGAGACCTTCTTCCGCATGGCGATGAACGACGAGGAAACCGTGGCGCTGATCGCCGGCGGTCACACCTTCGGCAAGACCCACGGCGCCGGCGATGCGTCGCTGGTCGGCCCGGCGCCCGATGGCGCGGCGATCGAGGATCAGGGCCTCGGCTGGAAGAGCAAGTACGGCACCGGCAAGGGCGGCGACGCCATCGGCAGCGGCTTAGAGGTGACCTGGACCCAGACCCCGACCAAGTGGGACAACAACTTCTTCGAGACCCTGTTCAAGTACGAATGGGAGCTGGAGAAGAGCCCGGCCGGCGCCAACCAGTGGCGCGCGAAGAACGCCCCCGCGATTACGCCGGACGCTCACGACAAGTCGAAGATGCATGTGCCGACCATGCTGACCACCGACCTGTCGCTGCGGTTCGATCCCATCTACGAGAAGATCTCGCGCCGCTTCCTGGAGAATCCGGACCAGTTCGCCGACGCCTTTGCGCGCGCCTGGTTCAAGCTCACCCATCGCGACATGGGACCGCGCGAGCGCTATCTCGGCCCGTGGGTCCCGAGCGAAGTGCTGATCTGGCAGGACCCGATTCCGGCGGTCGATCACAAGCTGGTCGACGACAAGGACATCGCGGACCTGAAGGCGAAGATTCTCGCCACCGGTCTCACGGTGCCGCAGCTGGTCTCGACCGCCTGGGCTTCGGCCTCGACGTTCCGCGGCTCCGACAAGCGCGGCGGCGCCAACGGCGCCCGCATTCGCCTGGCCCCGCAGAAGGACTGGGAGGTCAACCAGCCGAAGCAACTCGCCACCGTGCTGGGCAAGCTGGAAGCCATCCAGAAGGACTTCAACGGTTCGGCTACCGGCGGTAAGAAAATCTCGCTCGCCGACCTGATCGTATTAGCCGGGGCCGCCGCGGTCGAGAAGGCCGCCAAGGAGGCCGGCATCGACGTCAAGGTGCCGTTCACGCCGGGCCGCATGGATGCGACGCAGGAGCAGACCGACGTCGATTCCTTCGCTCCGCTGGAGCCGCGGGCCGACGCGTTCCGCAACTACATCAACAGCAAGAAGCACCAGTTCATGGGCCCGGAAGAGGCCATGGTGGATCGTGCGCAGCTCCTGAATCTGACGGCTCCCGAAATGACGGTGCTGATCGGCGGCCTGCGCGTGCTCGGCGCCAATGCCGGCGATTCCAAGCATGGCGTCTTCACCCAGCAGGTCGGCAAGCTGACCAACGACTTCTTCGTCAACCTGCTGACCATGGATACCGAGTGGCAGCCGACCGGCGACAACCTCTATGAGGGGCGGGATCGCAAAACCAAGCAGCCGAAGTGGACGGCGACTCGCGTCGACCTGATCTTCGGCTCGCATTCGCAGCTTCGCGCCTTTGCCGAGGTCTATGCCTGCTCCGACTCCAAGGAGAAGTTCGTCACGGACTTCGTGGCGGCGTGGACCAAGGTGATGAACGCGGACCGGTTCGACCTGGCCGCTCGCCACTGAGACGGCGGCGTTTGGAGCGCTTCTGTCTTTGACGGAATCATCCGCCGTCATGCGCGGACTTGATCCGCGCATCCATCTTCTGGAAAAGAGGATGGATTACCGGGTCAGCCCGGCAATGACGTTTCCGTCCAGATATGAAACGCACCTTTCGACGTGGAATGCCGCAGCGGTCCGCCGCTGCGGCATTTTCGTTTTGGGGCGCCCATCCCGCGGGATGCGAGAAAGTTTTCGATTTTGATGGAAACGCCAGCAAGGAACGATGCGCGCTCCCTCTCCCGTTGGGAGAGGGTTGGGGTGAAGGGGTTACGGCATCTTTAGCGCTCGATCCGCCTCACCCGGAGCCTTCGGTTCCGACCTCCTGACGGGGAGAGGTGATGCATCGTCCGGGGGCGATTCAATCCAACTCGAAAATGCTCGAGGTGCCCAAAATCGCGGCTCAGCATCCAGTTCAACGCAGGGCAGCCTTTCAAAAACCGCCGTGAGGGCCTATCTTGATGATTGCACAGTGGAACTTTGATTGTCCTGCGGGCTTCTGCCGGCTGCGGCACTCTGATAGGTTCCGGATCATATCCAACCGCAGCCAATGCATACATCTGGTTTCGGGAGTGCCCGTAACCACGGAGGACCGATGACCGCCGCCATCACCAAAGCGCAACAATCCGGGCCTGCGCCCACCGGAATTCCCGACATGAAGGTGTCGGTCCGGCAGGTCTTCGGCATCGACAGCGATCTCGAAGTGCCGGCGTTTTCCGAAACCGATCCGCACGTGCCGGATGTCGATCCCGATTATCGTTTCGATCGCCAGACCACGATGGCCATCCTCGCGGGCTTCGCGCATAACCGCCGCGTCATGGTGACCGGCTATCACGGCACCGGCAAATCGACCCACATCGAGCAGGTGGCGGCGCGGCTGAACTGGCCCTGCGTGCGCGTCAACCTCGACAGCCACATCAGCCGGATCGACCTGGTCGGCAAGGACGCGATCGTGGTCAAGGAAGGCAAGCAGGTCACCGAATTCCGCGACGGCATCCTGCCATGGGCGCTGCAGCACAATGTCGCGCTGGTGTTCGACGAATACGACGCCGGCCGTCCCGACGTGATGTTCGTGATCCAGCGCGTGCTGGAGGTCTCCGGCCGCCTGACCCTGCTGGACCAGAACAAGGTGATCCGGCCGCATCCCTCGTTCCGGCTGTTCGCCACCGCCAACACCGTCGGTCTCGGCGACACCTCGGGCCTCTATCACGGCACCCAGCAGATCAACCAGGGCCAGATGGACCGCTGGTCGATCGTCACCACGCTGAATTACCTGCCGCATGACAACGAGGTCGAGATCGTGCTGGCCAAGGCCAAGCATTACCGCACGCCGGAAGGCCGCGACACCGTCAACAAGATGGTGCGGCTCGCGGACCTGACCCGTAATGCCTTTGCCAACGGCGATCTCTCGACGGTGATGAGCCCGCGCACGGTGATCACCTGGGCCGAGAACTCGGAGATCTTCGGCGACCAGGCATTCGCATTCCGGGTCACCTTCCTCAACAAGTGCGACGAACTGGAGCGCCCGCTGGTGGCCGAGTTCTATCAGCGCTGCTTCAACGTGGAGCTGTCGGAATCCTCGCTCAACGTCGCGCTGAGCTGATTTCTACCCCTCTCCCCTTGCGGGAGAGGATGGCTTCGCGAAGCGAAGACGGGTGAGGGCTTTTGTTTTCGTCGTCCCCGGGAAGGCGGGGACGACCTGCGGAAAGACTGCGATGAGCACACCCCCGAGCAACAAATTCCGGACCGGTCCGAAAGAGGCGCCCGCCGAGCCGTTCAAGCGCGCGGTGGCCTCCTGCCTGCGTGCGCTGGCCAAGGCCCCCGAGCTCGACGTGACCTTCGCCGCCGAGCGGCCCGGCCTCGCGCCCGGCAAGGCGCGGCTGCCGGAGCCGGCGCGCAAGCTGTCGAAGCGTGACGCCGCCATCGTGCGCGGCCACGCCGATTCCATCGCGCTCAAGCTGGCCTGTCACGACCCGAAGGTGCATCGCAGGCTGATGCCGGGCAATCCGCAGGCGCGCAGCGTGTTCGAGGCGATGGAGCAGGCGCGGGTCGAGGCGATCGGCGCGCGCCGCATGTCGGGCGTCGCCAGGAATCTGACGGCGATGCTTGACGATCATTTCCATCGCGGCAAGTTCGACGAGATCACCGACCGTGCCGACGCGCCGCTGGCGGATGCGCTGGCGATGCTGGTGCGCGAACGGCTCACCGGCCTGCCGCCGCCGGACGCCGCGCGCAAGGTGGTCGATCTGTGGCGGCCGCTGCTGGAAGACAAGATCGGCGCGCGGCTCGACCGGCTGGATCGCCTCACCGAGGATCAGGCCCGCTTCGGCGACGCGGTGCACGATCTGCTGCATGATCTCGAACTCGGCGACGACCGCGACGCCGACGCCGAGGACGACGACAACCAGGACGATAACGGCGAGGGCGAGAACGATCAGTCCGGCGCCGATGGCTCGCCCGACAGCGAAGCCTCGCAGGAAATGAGCGCCGAGCAGGCCGAGGCGACCACCGAGGACATGTCCGAAGCGGCGATGGAGAGCGCGCAGGCCTCCGCCAGCGACAGCTTCGACGACGAGGAGATGGGCGAGGACGAAACGCCCGGCGAGGCGACGCGGCCGCAGGGACGCGGCGGCAACGAGCCGCGCGGGCCGGAGTATCACGCCTACGCGCC
>DATMSE010000104.1:0-12418 GCA_035565575.1 Xanthobacteraceae bacterium | reverse complement strand
TCCGCTCCGCTTCGAGCGCGCGCCCGACGGCGGCCTGATGCCCTATCTCCACGTGCGCGCCGATCTCTGGGCCAAGGTGACGCGCGCCCTCTATTACGATCTGGTCGAACTTGGCGAGGAAAGGCTCGTCGATGGCCGATTGATGTTTGGGGTTGTCTCCGCCGGCAAGTTCTTCAAAATGGCGGATGCGGACGAGGTGAGGGCGGCCTTTGACTAAACCGATAGTGGCGGCGCAGCCGACCATGGTGACATTGGGATCGGATGAGTTTTTTCATCGCGCCCAGCAACGGCTGAATTTCAACGTGCCCGCCGGTCTCACCGATCCCAATATCGTGCCCGCGAGTGGCGATCAGGGAACTGATCGCATGTGGAAGATCATCGCCGAGGAGCAGCCGGTGCGCCCGGCGGCGGTGTTGATTCCGGTTGTCGAACGCGACGAGCCGACCGTGCTCCTGACCCAGCGCTCGCCGCATCTTTCCAGCCACGCGGGACAGATTTCGTTTCCCGGCGGCAAGATCGATCCGACGGATCGCTCGCCGCTCGATGCGGCCTTGCGCGAGGCGCATGAGGAAGTGGGGCTGGAGCGCAATTTCATCGAGCCGATCGGCTATCTCGATCTCTATGCGACCGGACTGGGATTTCGCATCCTGCCGACGCTGGCGCGGGTCAAGCCCGGCTTCGATCTGCACATCAATGCTGCCGAGGTCGACGATGCCTTTGAAGTGCCGCTGGCGTTTCTGATGAACCCGGAAAACCATCAGGTTCACAGCAAGGAATTTCGCGGCATGGAGCGCTCGTTCTACGCGATGCCCTTCGCCGAACGTTATATCTGGGGCGCGACTGCGGGAATCCTTCGAGTCCTGTATGAGCGAATTTATCTGTCATGATCCGTCCGGTACTGACTGAGATCGGAATTTTTCTGATCCCGTTCGCGATCTATGCGGCCTACCTTCTCGCGACACGGGCCGGCTTGTTCGCGCAGACGTCCTGGCCTCTGCATGTCGTTGTCAAGCTGGCGATCGGCGCGTTTCTGCTGACCATCGTCAGCCTGATCCTGCTCGCACATTTTTCCGGCTCATCTCCGCATTCGACCTACGTTCCTGCGCATGTTGAGAACGGCAAGCTGATTCCTGGGACAGGGAAATGAGCGCGACGACGAGGCTTCCCGACGCATCGTGGCTGACTTTCGGTGCCGTTGCACGCGTGCTGGCGCTGCTTGACGGCAACGGCGAGGAAGCGCGCGTGGTCGGCGGCGCCGTGCGTAACGCGCTGCTGGGACTGCCGCCGGGCGACATCGACATTGCAACGACGGCCGTTCCCGATGAAGTGGTGCGTCGCGCCGCCGCGGCGAGAATCAAGAGCGTGCCGACCGGCATCGAGCACGGCACGGTGACGCTTGTGGTCGACGGTCAGCCTATCGAAGTAACGACGCTGCGCGAGGATGTCGAGACGTTCGGCCGCAAGGCGACGGTCGCCTTCGGACGCGACTGGCGCGTCGATGCGGAGCGCCGCGACTTCACCATCAACGGACTTTCCGTCGATGCTTCCGGTCTCGTGCACGATCACGTCGGCGGCCTAGCCGACCTTGCGCAACGGCGTGTGCGTTTCATCGGCGATCCGGATCGCCGCATCGCCGAGGACTATCTGCGCATCCTGCGCTTCTTCCGCTTTTCCGCCGCTTACGGTCGCGGCGAGTTGGATCGCGACGGCTATCTTGCCTGCATTCGCGGCCGTGCGGGGCTGGCGCAGCTATCAGCCGAACGTATCGGCATGGAAATGCGCAAGCTGCTGGTCGCGGAGAACGTGCTGCCGGCGGTGGTGGCGATGCGCGACGGCGGCCTGTTGCTGCGGATCTTCGTGGGCGTGGCCTATCCGGCAACGCTGGCGGCGATGATCGAGATCGAGCGCATGCGCGGGCTGGCGCCGGATGCGATGGTGCGCCTCGGCGCGCTGGCTGTGGCGGTCACCGAAGACGCGAGGCGTCTTGGGGCAAAGCTGCGGCTATCGAATGGCGAAATCAAGACGCTGGATTCGATGGGACATCGCTGGTGGCGGCTCGCCGGAATGGACGAGGCCACCGCGCAGCGGCGGCTGTACCGGCTCGGCGCGGCGCGGTTTCGCGACCGGGTCATGCTGGCCTGGGCGCGGGCCGGGCAGGGGGCGGACGTTGCGTACTGGTCGCATCTCCTGACCTTGCCGGATCGCTGGCCGATTCCGGTCTTTCCGCTCAAGGCGGCGGACTTCATCGCGCGCGGCTTTGCCGAAGGGCCGGCGCTCGGCCATCTATTGTCGCTGGCGGAGGACGCCTGGCTCGCGGCGGGCTTCCCGAACGATCCGGCCGCGCTGGAGAGCATCGCCGAACAGACGGCTGCACGGTTCGCGCGCGATCACAAACTGTAACGTCGAGGCGTATTGAATAGTTTGGCGTGAGGGCGTCATCCTCAGGTGCGAGCGTAAGTGAGCCTCGGAGGATCGCCGTCGCCTTTCGAGGCGCGCAAGAGCGCGCCCTCGGGGTGACGGCTCTTGATCTAACACCAACTCATCACGCTCGTGAATTACGGCCACTTCACCTCGGGCGGCATCGAGGACAGAATCGAATCGACATTGCCGCCAGTCTTGAGGCCGAAGATGGTGCCGCGGTCATAGAGCAGGTTGAATTCGACATAGCGGCCGCGGCGGATGAGTTGCTCCTCGCGGTCCGCCGGCGTCCACGCGGCATTGAAATTGCGGCGCACCAGTTCGGGATAGACTTTCAGGAAGGCGCGCCCGACATCCTGCGTGAACGCAAAGTCGGCGTCCCAGTCGCCGCTGTCGTGCCAGTCATAGAAGATGCCACCGATGCCGCGCGCTTCCTTGCGATGCGGCAGGTAGAAATACTCGTCGCACCACGTCTTGTACTTGTCGTAGGGCGCGATCTTGGCATGCGCGTCGCACGCCTCCTTCATCGCGGCATGAAAGGCCTGCGTGTCGGGATCTTCCTGCGTACGCCGGCGATCCAGCACCGGTGTCAGATCGGCGCCGCCGCCGAACCACGCCCGCGTGGTGACCACGAAGCGGGTATTCATATGCACCGCCGGCACGTTGGGATTGCGCATATGCGCGATCAGCGAAATGCCGGACGCCCAGAAGCGCGGGTCGTCGCTAGCGCCCGGAATTTGCGTGCGAAACTCCGGCGCGAATTCGCCGTGCACCGTCGAGCAATGCACGCCGACCTTCTCGAACAGCCGGCCATGCATCATCGACATCACGCCGCCGCCGCCCGGCTGGCCGGTGTGATCGGTCCGATCCCATGGCGTGCGTAGGAAACGTCCCGCCGCGCCTGGATAGAGGGATGCGGGCGCATCGTCCTCGAGCTGCTCGAAGGCCGCACAGATCTGATCGCGCAGGGACTCGAACCAGCTTCGGGCATCGGACTTGTGCTGGTCGATGAGGGAAACGTCCATGCGCGGCTCCTGGTCTTTATGCGTGATCGTAAGTGGAAAACGCCAATTTCCGTCATGGCCGGGCTTGTCCCGGCCATCCACGTCGCCTCCCGTTGGATTTCAGAAAGGACGTGGATGCCCGGCACAAGGCCGGGCATGACGACGTTGGCTGCTGTTGCGCGTCACATTTTTTCAGTACGACTACTTGGGTTGTTGCGGCCCGAAGTAAGTGCAGGATTCCTGACAACTGTCGCGATAGACGCTGACGCGGGTGACAGTCCCGGCATGCTGCACGCGTTCCCAGATGAAGCGCGTGATGTTCTCCAGCGTCGGCGCGCCCAGCGCCTCGATGTTGTTGAGAAACTTGTGGTCGAGCGCTTTACGGATATCGCCGAGCGCGCGCTCCAGCAGCCCGAGATCCGTCACCATGCCGGTGGCGGGATCGGGCGTGCCGCGGATCGCCACCTCGGCGCGGAAGGAGTGGCCATGGATTTCCTGGCTGGCCTCGCCCAGCGTCGTTCCCGGCAGCGCATGCGCAGCCTCGAAGTAGAACGATTTGGTCAACTCCCACATCTGAGAAACTTACTCCTGAACTCATTTTCCAATCCACTGATCGCCATTGGATTGGCGTGCATTTCAGCGACCGGTGCCTGCTCCCTCTCCCCGCTTGCGGGGAGAGGGTTGGGGTGAGGGGCCCTTCAGATCGCGCACGATATGCCGCGGCGCCCCCTCACCCGACCGGTATCGCTGCGCTTCACCGGTCGACCTCTCCTCGCAAGCGGGGAGAGGTGAAATTGCCGCTGTGCCATCACGCATTCCTACCTGATCCCCAGTGTCTTGTGTGTCTGCACGCTCAGCCGCCACTGCGGATGGCGCAGGCAGTAGTCGATGGCCCGGGCGGTGTTCTCAGCGATATCCGGACCGTCCATCGGCTGCAACGAGAAGCGCTCAAAGGCGAGCCCGGCAAAGTCCTCCGGCCGGTTCTGCGCCTGCGGATAAACCAATTTCAATTCGTGACCTTTGCGAATACGCAAATTCGCGGCGGCTTTCGGGCTGACGCAGACCCAGTCGATGCCTTCCGGCGGATCGACGGTGCCGTTGGTCTCGACGGCGATGGCGAAGCCGCGGGCGTGCAGCGCCGCCACCAGCGCGCCGTCGACCTGCAGCAGCGGCTCGCCGCCGGTGAGGACGACGAAACGCTGATCGGCTCCGGCCCACTGGGCGGCGATGGTCTCGGCCAGATCGTCCGCAGTGCCGTAGCGGCCCCCGAGGGTGCCGTCCATGCCGACGAAATCGGTATCGCAGAACGTGCAGACCGCTTCCGCGCGATCCTCCTCGCGGCCGCTCCACAGATTGCATCCGGCAAAGCGGCAGAACACGGCCGCGCGCCCGGCATGGGCGCCTTCGCCTTGCAAAGTGAGGAAAATTTCCTTGACGGCGTAGCTCACCGAGGCGGCTCCAGCGTGGTTGCGGTGGTCTGTCGCAGGGCCTCGCCCACGGCCATGGCCGCCGCCATGGCAACGTTGAGCGAGCGCAGGCCCGGGGCGATCGGGATCAGCAGCCGGGCGTCGGCCGCGGCGGCAACGGCATCCGGAACGCCGGCGCTTTCCCGTCCGAAGAGCAGGATATCGGTCGGCGCATAGTGCTGATCAAGATACGACCGGCTGCCCCTGGTGGTAAACAGCAGCAGCCGGGCGCCGGTAGAGGCGCGCCACTCCTCGAATTTCGTCCAGGAGTCGTGCCGGGTGATGCTGACGCGGTCGAGATAATCCATGCCCGACCGGCGGAAGTGGCGGTCCGAAACCGGGAAGCCGGCAGGCTCGATGATGTGGGCGGCCACCCCGAGGCAGGCGCACAGCCGCAGAATCGTTCCGGTGTTCTGCGGAATGTCGGGCTGATAGAGCGCGAGCTGCATGGGAGCGCGGTCCTTTGGGAGCGCTGAAAGCGCTGAAATATTGGCCGGATTGAGCGGTTTTCGTGCATTGCACGCGGCTCAGCCGATAGCGGGCTTGCGCTCCATCGGCAAGGGTGCCAATAGAACGATTCTGGACTGTCAGGTCTGCCCATTCGGGCGGGACGAACGGTCATTCTGCCGCCGCGGGGGTCGCGGTGCCGGCAGTCCGTTCCGGTCAGCTCGGGGGCGGTCCTGGCGGGATGCAGGAGAGAAAGGGTTTGAAACCGTGACGACAGCGTCTTCGGCGGGGCACACACGCCGTGATTTCCTCTACGTAGCCACCGGCTCCGTCGCAGCGGTGGGCGCGGCAGCTTTCGCGTGGCCGCTGATTTCACAAATGAATCCGGATGCTTCGACCATCGCGGCCGGCGCGCCGATTGAGGTTGACCTGTCCCCGATCGCGACCGGTCAGG
The DNA here is from genome assembly GCA_035565575.1 of Xanthobacteraceae bacterium. Taxonomy (GTDB): domain Bacteria; phylum Pseudomonadota; class Alphaproteobacteria; order Rhizobiales; family Xanthobacteraceae; genus 62-47. The sequence goes on along the minus strand of DATMSE010000104.1, from coordinate 6,629 downwards.
ACATCAAGGTGTTCTGGCGCGGCAAGCCGATCTACATCATGAACCGCACCAAGAAGCAGATCGACGAGGCGAGGGCGGTTCAGATCTCCAGCCTGCCCGATCCCGAGTCCGACCAGGCGCGCGTCAAGGAAGGTCACGACAACTGGCTGGTGGTGATCGGCATTTGTACGCATCTCGGCTGCGTCCCGCTCGCCCACGAAGGCAATTATGACGGCTTCTTCTGCCCCTGCCACGGCTCGCAGTACGACAGCTCCGGCCGTATCCGGCAGGGACCCGCGCCGGCCAACCTGCCTGTGCCTCCCTACAAGTTCGTTTCCGACACCAAGATTCAGATTGGCTGACGGTGGCTTCGGCACTCCGACCCAAGCCTTCTTCACCAGCGCTGCCGCATAATTCCTAGGATCGCATCATGAGCGGACCCTCGACCTACCAGCCACAAAATGGCTTCCTGAAATGGCTGGAACAACGCCTGCCCATCGGCGGCCTCATTCATTCCTCCTTCGTTGCCTACCCGACTCCGCGCAATCTGAACTACTGGTGGACGTTCGGCGGCATCCTCTCGATGATGCTGGCACTGCAGATCGTCACCGGCGTGATCCTGGTGATGCACTACACGCCGCATGTCGATCTCGCCTTCAATTCGGTTGAAGGGATCGTCCGTGATGTGAATTACGGCTGGCTGCTGCGCAACATGCACGCCGCCGGCGCGTCGATGTTCTTCATCGCGGTCTACATCCACATGTTCCGCGGTCTCTATTACGGGTCGTACAAGGCGCCGCGCGAAGTGCTCTGGATCCTCGGCGTCATCATCTATCTTCTGATGATGGCCACCGGTTTCATGGGCTACGTGCTGCCCTGGGGCCAGATGAGCTTCTGGGGCGCCACCGTCATCACCAACCTGTTCTCGGCCATTCCGCTGGTGGGCGAGCCCATCGTCACCTGGCTGTGGGGCGGCTATTCGGTCGGCAATCCGACGCTGAACCGCTTCTTCTCGCTGCACTACCTGCTGCCGTTCGTCATCGCCGGCGTCGTGGTGCTGCACGTCTGGGCGCTGCACGTCGCGGGTCAGAACAATCCCGCCGGCGTTGAGCCGAAGACTGAGAAGGACACCGTGCCCTTCACGCCGTATGCGACCGTCAAGGACGCGTTCGGCATGGTCTGCTTCCTGATCTTCTTCTCCTGGTTCATCTTCTACATGCCGAACTATCTCGGCGATGCGGAGAACTACGTCCAGGCGAATCCGGGCGTGACCCCGGCGCACATCGTGCCCGAATGGTACTACCTGCCGTTCTACGCGATCCTGCGTTCGATCCCGAGCAAGCTCGGCGGCGTGATCGCGATGTTCAGCGCCATCCTGGTCCTGGCCTTCCTGCCGTGGCTGGACAGTGCCAAGACCCGCTCGCTGCGCTATCGCCCGCTGGCCAAGCAGTTCTTCTGGATCTTCGTCGTGGTCTGCCTGCTGCTGGGCTGGCTCGGCGGCAAGCCGGCCGAAGGCATCTACGTCACCGTCGGTCGTATCCTGACCTTCTGCTACTTCGCCTACTTCCTGATCGTGCTGCCGGTCCTCAGCCGTATCGAGACGCCGCGCGCGGTGCCGAACTCGATCGCCGACGACGTGCTGGCGAAGTCGAAGGGCCGCTCGACCGTGGCATCCGCGATGGTCGCGCTGCTCGCCATCGGCTCGCTGGTGGTTGGCGGCAGCCATGAAGCCAAGGCCGCCGAAAACGCCGAGACCCCGCCGTCGCTGTCGTGGTCGTTCGCCGGTCCGTTCGGCAAGTTCGACCGCGGCGCGCTGCAGCGTGGCTACAAGGTCTACAAGGAAGTCTGCTCCACCTGTCACTCGATGAACCTGGTGCACTTCCGCAACCTTGCCGATCCGGGTGGCCCCGGCTTCACCGCGGCGCAGGCGGCGACTATTGCAGCCGAGTACAAGGTGCAGGACGGGCCGAACGACGCCGGCGAAATGTTCGAGCGTCCGGGCCGGGTCGCCGACAAATTCCCGGCCCCGTTCCCGAACGAGAACGCGGCGCGTGCGTCGAACGGAGGCGCGCTGCCGCCGGACCTGTCGCTGATCGCCAAGGCGCGGTCTTATCCGCGCGGCTTCCCGCAATTCATCTTCGACTTCTTCACCCAGTTCCAGGAGCAGGGCCCGAACTACATCGACGCGCTGCTGCAGGGTTATTCGGAAAATCCGCCGGCCGGCGTGACCATCCCGGAGGGATCGCACTACAACAAGTACTTCCCCGGACACGCCATCAAGATGCCGAAGCCGCTGTCGGACGATCAGGTGACGTATGACGACGGCTCACCGCAGACCGTGGCGCAGTATGCGCGTGACGTGACCACCTTCCTGATGTGGGCGGCCGAACCGCATCTCGAAGCGCGCAAGCGCCTCGGCATGCAGGTGATGATCTTCCTGATCATCTTCGCGGGCCTGCTGTACTTCACCAAGAAGAAGGTGTGGGCCAACGCGCACTGATCGCGACGCTCGAGACAACGAAAAGCCCCCGCATCGCGGGGGCTTTTTGTTAGGCGATCGAGGATGTCTCCGAACGACGATGATCGCTCGGCAACGGCTTCGCATCCATTGCCTTGTCCCGGCGGAGCGGACACAATGGGTTCACGTCAGACGCCCGAGACCACGGAGGACATTATGGGAAGCAGCATCACGTTCAAACGACCGGACGGCAAGGAAGCGAAGGGCTATCTGGCCAATGCTGCGCGGGGCAACGCGCCGGGCGTTGTGGTGATTCAGGAATGGTGGGGCCTGTCGGAAAATATCAAGGCACTCACCGATCGCTTCGCGCTGGCCGGCTTCGATGCGCTGGCGCCCGATCTCTACAATGGCGTGGTCGTGCCCTATCACGATACCGAAGCCGCCAACAAGGAAATGGGCTCGCTCGATTTCATCGACGCCACCACGCAGACCGTGCGCGGCGCGGCGCAATATCTGGCGCGCAACGGCGCGAAGGTCGGCCTCACCGGATTCTGCCTCGGCGGCGCGGTGACCATCATCGGCGCGGCGAAGCTGCCGGAGCTGAGCGCTGCGGTGGCGTTCTACGGCATTCCCCCGGAGCAGGCGGCCAAGCCTTCCGATATCCGCGTGCCGCTGCAGGGGCACTTCGCCAATCGCGACGACTGGTGCACGCCGCAGGTGGTGGACGCCTTCGAGCAGGGCCTCAAGGCCGCGGGCAAGACCGCGGAATTCTTCCGCTATGACGCCGACCACGCCTTCGTCAACGAGCAGCGCGCCGCGGTGCACGACCGCGAGGCGGCGGAGCTGGCCTGGGGCCGCGCCACCGATTTCTTCCGGAAGCATCTTGGATGAGCTGCCTCCGAGCGTCACGATCTCGCGCCTGAGTGACCGCCCGGAGTTCTTCGATCAGGTCGCCGACCGGATCTGGCGGGCATGGTGGCAGCCGCACGGCGTGCCGCTTGACTACATCGTCGCGCGGATGAAGGAGGGGCTCGCGTCCGCCGCGGTCCCCAAGGCGTTCGTCGCCCATACCGGCGACACCTTCGCCGGCACCGCATCGGTGATCGCCTCCGACCTCGACGAGCGGCCGCAATACACGCCATGGGTGGCGGCGGTATGGATCGAACCGGCCTTCCGCTCGCGCCGCATCGGCCGGCAGATCATCCAGCACGCGGCCGATCACGCGCTGAGATCCGGCGCGCCGCGCGTTTATCTGACGTCGCGTCCCTCGCGGCGCTCGCTGTATGAGGACATCGGCTGGCGCGTGGTGGAGGAGGGCGTCGGCCCGCTGTCGATGACGGTGTTTGTGCGGGATGCGCCCTGATCAAGCCAAGCCGACGCTGACTGGCCGGCGCACTTCATTCAGAAACACGAAGGCGAAGCCTCCGGGAACGGAAGCTTCGCCTTCTGCATGTGCCTTGGTTGCTGTAATTACCAGCGGTGATGGCGATGGCGGGAGTGCCCCCAGCCGCGATGGCGGCCGATATACCAGCCACGATGCAGGCCGCGATCACCGTGGCGACGGCCGTGGTGGCCATGGAAGCCGCCGTGGCCGTGTCCGTGACCGCCCTTGACCTGGATCAGCGCGGAGTCTGCCGCGAGCGGCGCAGTGGCCGGGGCGGCGGAGGCGATGGTCCCGGTGCTGGCCAGCGCCAGAGCCGCAGCAGCGATCCAGATCATTCGTCTGTTGTTCTTCACAGGGTCAACTCCTTGGATTGGATGGCCGATTGAAGTCATGAGGTGTGCGGGGGCCGGCTGTCAGTGCCGGCTGTCGTCGGGATCACATCAACAATGGTCGCGGCGCTTGGTTCCCGGTGCCGCGCGACGCCGCCCTTGACGCGGGTCCGTTGCCGTGGTGTCTTGCCGCCCATGAGCACCCTGTCCCAGAGCCGTCTGTGGTGGCGCACCTCCTGAAGGTGGCCGGTGCGATTTTCTGTTTCCCAATCGTCAAGGTCGCCTCGCAGTACGGCGGCCTTTGCTCATGATCCGGCATCCCTGTCCTGTGTGGCGCTCCTTCGGCAAGTTTCGTAAGAGGATGCCATGAACCGGACCGTCTTTCTGCTTCCCGCGCAGGCGAGCTATCGCACCGCCGCCGGCCTCGAGGTTTCGCGCACGGTGGCGCACTTCACCGGCGGCGCCGCGCTCGACCGCCTGATCGATCTACTCGACCGCCGCCGTGGCGTGGTGCTCTCCTCCGGCACCACGGTGCCGGGACGTTACGAGAGCTTCGACATGGGCTTCGCCGATCCGCCGCTGGTGCTGGAGACGGTGGGGACGCGGTTCGACATCCGCGCGCTGAACCGGCGTGGCGAGGTCCTGGTCGCGTTTCTCGGCGCGACGCTGCGCGATCCCGCGTTCGCCATCAGCGAGACCTCCGCCACACACCTCGCCGGCACCATCTTTCGCGGCGACGCGCCGGTCGACGAGGACCAGCGCACCCGTCGCGCCAGCGCCATGTCGCTGGTGCGCGCCATCGTTGCGGCGCTGGCCTCGCCGGTCGATCCGCTGCTCGGGCTTTACGGCGCGTTCGCCTACGATCTCGTGTTCCAGATGGAAGACCTCGTGCAGCGGCGCGCGCGCGAGGCCGATCAGCGCGACATCGTGCTGTTCATTCCGGATCGTTTGCTGGCCTATGACCGCGCCACCGGCCGCGGCGTCACGCTGAATTTCGAGTTCGCTTACGACGGCCGATCCACCGACGGCTTGCCCACCAATACCGGCGAAAGCGTCTACACCCGGACGGGCCGCCAGGGCTTCACCGATCACGCTCCCGGCGAATATCAGGCCACTGTGGAAACCGCGCGCGCCGCGTTCGCGCGCGGCGATCTGTTCGAGGCGGTGCCCGGGCAATTGTTCGCCGAGCCGTGCGAACGCACGCCGGCGGAAGTGTTTCAGCGGCTGTGCCGCATCAATCCGTCGCCCTATGGCGGGCTGGTCAATCTCGGGGACGGCGAGTTTCTCGTCTCGGCGTCGCCGGAGATGTTCGTGCGCTCCGACGGCCGCCGCATCGAGACCTGCCCGATCTCCGGCACCATCGCGCGCGGCGCCGATGCCATTGGCGATGCCGAGAAGATCCGCGAGTTGCTGAATTCGCAGAAGGACGAATTCGAACTCAACATGTGCACTGATGTCGATCGCAACGACAAGGCGCGCATCTGCATGCCCGGCACGATCAAGGTGCTGGCGCGGCGGCAGATCGAGACCTACTCGAAACTGTTTCACACCGTCGATCACGTCGAAGGCATTCTGCGCCCCGGCTTCGACGCGCTCGATGCGTTCCTCACTCACGCCTGGGCGGTGACGGTGACCGGCGCGCCGAAGAAATGGGCGATGCAGTTCGTCGAGGACCACGAGCGCTCGTCGCGGCGCTGGTACGCCGGCGCGTTCGGCGTGGTCGGCTTCGACGGCTCGATCAACACCGGCCTCACCATCCGCACCATTCGCATGAAAGACGGTCTCGCCGAAGTGCGCGTCGGCGCCACGTGCCTGTTCGACAGCGATCCGGCGGCGGAAGACCGCGAGTGCCAGACCAAGGCGGCGGCGCTATTCCAGGCGCTGCGCGGCGATCCGCCGAAGCCGCTTTCGAGCGTTGCGCCGGACGCCACCGGCTCGGGCAAGCGCGTGCTGCTGATCGATCACGACGACAGCTTCGTGCACATGCTGGCGGATTATTTCCGGCAGGTCGGCGCCGAAGTCAGCGTCACGCGCTATAAGCACGCCCAGACGAAGCTGAACTGCGGCCAGTATGATTTGCTGGTGCTGTCGCCGGGGCCGGGCCGCCCGGAAGATTTCGGCATCAGGCAGACCATCGACACCGCGCTCGCGAAGAAGCTGCCGGTGTTCGGCGTCTGCCTCGGCGTCCAGGCGATCGGTGAATATTTTGGCGGCCAACTCGGGCAGTTGACGCAGCCCGCGCACGGCCGGCCGTCGCGGGTTGCGGTGCGCGGCGGCACCCTGATGCACGGGCTGCCGAACGAGATCACCATCGGCCGCTATCATTCGCTCTATGTCGAGCAGGACAGCATGCCGGAGGTGTTGCAGGTGACGGCTTCGACGGACGACGGCGTTCCGATGGCCCTGGAGCACAAGACGCTGCCGGTCGGCGGCGTGCAGTTTCATCCCGAGTCGCTGATGTCGCTCGGCGGCGAGGTGG
>DATMSE010000103.1:0-4917 GCA_035565575.1 Xanthobacteraceae bacterium | reverse complement strand
CATTGCAGGCCGGCATAACCGCCGTAGCCGAACCTCCAGAGATCGAAGCCGCTGAAGAACAGAAAGTGCTCCGGAGCTGCGCCGCCGATCAACTCGTCGGAAGATGGAGGGTCGAGCGAAAGCGGTTGCGCGGCGGCTATCGTGGCGCCGCAGGCGAGCACGACTGCTATACGGCAGAGCTGTGCCGATACCCCCGTTGCCCGCATCCCACCCACGCCTGAACGCCACCGGTACGTACAACTACTGATCGAATTAACGTCAGGTTGTTCGGTCGTCCAGCGTCACAACCGGAACGATTGCGGGACTTAAGTAAAAATTTACGGCCCGAGCCTCTCGCGCTTCGAATAGCAGGCGGCTTAGCCGACCCGCTCGATCAAGGCCACGGCGGCCGCCGGTGCACGCACCTTGCCTTCATGGATGACGTACGCGAACACGTCGCGCGGCTGCTTCGTCGGCGCCGCACCATCGATTCGGGGGAGATCGTCCGGCTCGCCGCCGCTGGCCCACAACTGAAGCCGTTCCGCCCAGGCGTCGAGAGCCTTGGGCGGATAGCCTGTCTTGATGTCGTCGCGGCCTTTCTGCAGCCGCGCATAGACGAAGTCGCCGGTGATATCGGCAATCGCCGGGTAGGTCGCGTGTTCGGAGAACACCACCGGAATGCTGAACCTGCGCAGCAGCGTGATGAACCCCGGAACGCAGAAACTATCGTGACGCACTTCGACGACATGACGCAGATCACGGCCGTCGAGCTTTTTCGGCAGCAATTCGAGAAAAGCGCCGAAATCGGCTTCGTCGAATTTCTTGGTCGGTGCGAATTGCCAAAGGACCGGACCGAGACGATCGCCTAGTTCGAGCACACCTGAATCATAAAAACGTTTGATCGAATCGCCGGCTTCCGCCAGCACGCGGCGATTGGTGGCGAAGCGGGGCCCCTTCAGCGAGAACACAAACCCCTCAGGAACCTCCTTCGCCCATTTGCGATAGCTCTCCGGCTTCTGCGTGCCGTAAAACGTCCCGTTGATCTCGATCGAGGTCAGCCGGCTTGCGGCGTAGGCAAGTTCCTTCGCATGGGGCAGCTTCTCCGGGTAAAATACGCCGCGCCACGGCGCAAACGTCCACCCTCCGATGCCGAGACGGATTTTTCCTGATTTTTTGGCCATTTGGCTCCCCTTGCGGAACGTAGGCGGCGTCCTTATCTAACAAACAGCGGCGACGTCGAAGCTTTTCGGCTCCGTTGCCGAGACGGCCACAACATAGCACGGTCACGCCGGATGTACGCGGACCATGCCGTTCGTGGCCGTTGGCATTTCAGGCGCTGGCATGCGGACCCGAATATCTGACGATCCTGCGGTTGCCTTGGCAGCGCGGTAAGCCGCAGATATATGCTGGCGCCATGACTCACGCGATCGGGCCGGCGCCCCAGCACAGCATGCAGATCGACACCATTTCCGAATCCCCGCGGGTGGCTGTCGCGCGCCAACTCTCCGTCATCGTTCCCACCTTCAATGAACGTGACAATGTGCGCGTGCTGTTCGAGCGGCTGTCGGAGACCCTTAAGGGAATCTCGTGGGAAGTCATTTACGTCGATGACAATTCGCCGGACGAGACCTGGCGCGTGGTGCAGGAGATGGCGCAGCGCGACGCGCGGGTGCGCTGCGTGCGCCGCGTCGGCCGGCGCGGCCTCTCGGGCGCCTGCATCGAGGGCATCCTGGCATCCAGCGCGCCGAATGTCGCGGTGATGGACGCCGATCTGCAGCACGACGAGACCCAGCTGCCGAAGATGCTGACTCTGCTGCAGAGCGGGGAGGCCGAACTGGTGGTCGGCAGCCGCTACATCGCCGGCGGCAATGCCGACAGCTTCAATCGTCAGCGCCGCGGCGCCAGCGAGTTCGCCACCACGCTGGCGAAGAAACTGCTGCGCGTCGAGATCGCCGATCCGATGAGCGGGTTCTTCATGATCCGCCGCGAGCGCTTCGAGCAATTGGCGCCGAAGCTTTCGGTGCAGGGTTTCAAGATCCTGCTCGATATCGTCGCCACCGCGCAGGGCAAGCTGCGCGTCGTCGAAATTCCTTACGCGTTCGGCTCGCGCCTGCACGGCGAGAGCAAGCTGGATTCGATGGTGGCGCTCGATTTCCTCGGCCTGTTGCTGGCGAAAATGACGGGCGATGCCGTATCGCTGCGTTTCCTGCTGTTCGCCCTGGTGGGATCGATCGGTCTGGTCGTGCATCTGGCGTCGCTCGACCTTGCCTTCAATCTGTTCGGTCAGTCGTTTGCGGAATCCCAGTTGATCGGCGCGGTCGCCGCCATGACCAGCAATTTCCTCCTCAACAACTTCCTGACCTATCGCGATCAGCGCCTGAAGGGATGGGCGATCCTGCGCGGTCTGCTGGCATTCTATATCGTGTGCAGCGTCGGGCTGCTTGCCAATGTCGGCGTGGCGTTCTCCGTCTATGGCCAGCAGCCGATCTGGTGGCTGGCCGGCGCCGCCGGCGCCCTGATGGGCGTGGTCTGGAATTACGCCATGTCCGGCCTGTTCGTGTGGCGCAAGCGGTGAGCGCGCCATGAACGCCGGCGAGGCGCGACTGCTGCGTCAGACCTGGCTTGCCGTCGCCGCGCTGGTGGTGCTGCGCCTGGTGGCGGCGGCGGTGACGCCGCTGAGCTTCGACGAAGCCTATTACTGGACCTGGTCGAAGCATCTGGCCGGCGGCTACTACGATCACCCGCCGATGGTGGCGCTGGTGATCCGGCTCGGCACACTGATCGCCGGCGATACCCAGCTCGGCGTGCGTCTCGTCTCCGTGCTGCTGGCGCTGCCGATGAGCTGGGCGGTGTACGAGACCGCCGCGATGCTGTTTGGCGGCCGCCGCGTCGCGGCGACCTCGGCGGTGCTCCTCAACGTCACGCTGATGATGGCGGTCGGCACCATGATCGTGACGCCGGACGCGCCGCTGATGGTGGCATCGAGCTTCGTGCTCTACGCGCTGGCGAAAGTGCTCGTCACCGGCCGCGGCATATGGTGGCTCGCCGTCGGTCTCGCGGTGGGGGCGGCGCTGCTGTCGAAATACACCGCGCTGTTCTTCGGGCCGGTGATCCTGCTCTGGCTTGTGGTGGTGCCGAAGCTGCGGCGCTGGCTGCTCTCGCCATGGCCCTATGTCGGCGGCATCGTCGCTTTCGCGGTGTTCGCGCCTGTGATCCTCTGGAATGCCGAGCACCATTGGGTGTCGTTCCTCAAGCAGTTCGGCCGCGCGCGGGTCGACCACCTCACGCTGCGTTACGTCGCCGAGATCCTGCCGACGCAGATCATGTTCGCATCGCCGCCGGTGTTCGTGCTCGGCGCGATGGGGCTATACGCTATGGCGACGCGGCGGGGCGGAGCCTTTGCCGCGCGCGCGCTGCTCAATGCCGTCATCTGGATCATCACGCTGTATTTCGTCTGGCATTCGCTGCACAGCCGCGTCGAAGGCAACTGGCTGGGACTGATCTATCCGGCCTTCGCCATCGCCGCCGCCGTCGCCGCGCATCAGGTGGCATGGCCGGAGCGGCCGCGGCGGCTGGCGCGCGTCTCGCTGCGCTGGGCCGCGCCGGTGGGCATCGCGCTGTTCGTGCTGCTGGTGATCCAGGCGAATACCGGGCTGCTCAGCGGCTACCGCCGCGACGCGACGGTGCGCAGCATCGGCGTCGGCTGGCGCGAAGTGGCGCGGCAGATCGAAGCGGCGCGGGCGCAGAGCGGCGCGGCCTGCGTGCTCGCCAACGACTACGGCACCACCGGCTGGCTGATGTTCTATCTGCCGAAGGGCACCTGCGTGCTGCAATACAACGAGCGGATTCGCTGGGTGAACGCGCCGGCGCCGAGCGCCGCGCAACTCGGCGGCAAGCTGCTGCTGGTCGACGAAGACAAGCCCGAGCTGCAGGCGATGCTGATGGAACGGTTCGCGCGGGTCGAGAAGGTCGGCGAGGCGACGCGACGCCGTGGCCCGCTGCCGATCGAGACCTATCAGCTCACGCTGCTCGCCGGCGCCAAAGGCGACGCGCTGGATAATTCGCCGCCGCCGGAGCTGAGCCGCAACGCCGATCCGAAGTGAGCCTTGCGCAAAACCCCTTGCGCAAAACGAAAGCGGCGGCCGCAGGGGCCGCCGCCGATGTCGCCGTCGAACCGCTTAGCGGCAGACGCGCACGCGTTTGACGACGCGGTGGCCGTGGTGGCCGCGCTTGACGATGGTTTTCATCGTGCAGTGCGGGCGATGGCGATGACGATACTGCACCGTCGTCACGTCGGAAGGGGAATGCGCGGCAATGCCGGGAGCAGCGGGGAGCGCCGAGGCGGGGGCTGCATACGAAGCCAGCCCGAGAGCGACGGCGGCGGCAAATCCAAAGGCGATTTTCTTCACGCGATGTCTCCTTGATGATGGGGAACGCCGCATTCACGTTCCCGTGCGCACTTTTGGCGGATGTGGATGAACCCGAGATGAACGCCGGGCGAACAGGGCTGCGCGTGCGATATTGCGACGCGCCGAGGCTGCGCTATCCGCGATGCCACAGGTGCAATGTCGTGGGCTGCCGTCGGAGGCGCGATGTGAGCTGCGCGATGTGAGCTGCGCGTCCGGCGCGTTGCGGGTCGTCTCGATTCGATCTGTCAAACAGCGGCCGTCACGAGCGCGTTGAATCCCAACAAGCGCTTCGCCATTCCTCCGGCGAGATCGCATGCGCGCGCAATCTCGCGGCGCGATGCGCCCGAGTTCTGGTTCGCGTCATCGCCCTCGCTTGAGAAGAGGGCGTGCGGAACGCCGGACGCACGGTGCGTCCGCAGCCTCATGCGCAAAGTGAAAAGCGCACGAGTTAGTCACCACGAAAGCACCGGAGACATCCGGCGTTCCGCACGCGGTGGGCTTCCGGCTTGCTTCGTGCTCTCCCCGGCAA
>DATMSE010000102.1:0-16936 GCA_035565575.1 Xanthobacteraceae bacterium | reverse complement strand
GACACCGCGGTGACGACCCGGCCCGGCATGATCTTCGCCGAGAACGCCGCGCACCTGACGGCGCTGCCGCGCATCTCGCTCAACGGCAATTATCAGGACGAGCGCTTCCTGCCGGTGCTGACCTCCGGCACCGCCACCGCGCTGTGGAATCGTTTCCGCCGCGTCGATATCGCCTGATCGGCCGCTCTCCGATACCGTTACCCCGCCGGCGCAGGACGGCGATCCGCTCGTCTTGACTTGCTCCCCGGCGCGGGGGACTAAATCGCCCGGCATAGATGGGAGATACCATGTTCAAGGATCTGTTTTCGCTGAAGGGCCGCGTTGCATTGGTGACCGGCGGCTCGCGCGGCATCGGCAAGATGATCGCCTCCGGCTTTCTCGCCTATGGCGCCTCCAAAGTCTACATCACCGCGCGCAAGGCGGGCCCCTGCGAGGAAACGGCAAAAGAACTCTCCGCCGCCTATGACGGCGAGTGCATCGCGCTGCCGATCGACATGTCCACCGTCGAAGGCTGCAACAAGCTCGCCGAGGAGTTCATGAAGCGCGAGGAGAAGCTCGACATCCTCGTCAACAACGCCGGCGCGGCGTGGGGCTCCACCTTCGACGAGTTTCCGGAGAGCGGCTGGGACAAGGTGATGAATCTCAACGTCAAGTCGCTGTTCTTCCTGACCAAGGCGCTAGCGAAGCCGCTGCGCGCCGCGGCGACGGCAGAGAAGCCCGGCAAGGTCATCAACATCGCCTCGATCGACGGCCTCTCCGTCAATCCGATGGAGACCTATTCCTATCAGGCCAGCAAGGCGGCGGTGATCCACCTGACGCGGCGCATGGCGGCCCGGCTGATTCACGACAACATCGTCGTCACCGCGGTCTGCCCCGGCGCGTTCGCTTCAGACATGAACCGCGCGGCGCGCGATCAGGCGGACGCGGTGGCCAAGGCGATTCCGGCAAAGCGCATCGGCACCGACGAGGACATGGCCGGCATCGCCATCTATCTCGCCTCGCGCGCCGGTGACTACGTCGTCGGTAACGCCATCGCGGTCGATGGCGGCATCGTCTACGCACATCTCAGCGTGCCGGTATCGGGGGAATAAGCCAGCGCCGCCGGCGCCGACCGCGTGGCGACGCGGCGTCCGGGCGCATCCGGACGGCCGGTCCGATCGCCGGCACGTCTGGTCGCGCCGGCCGGCGTCGCGTGATGCGGTGCGATGCCCCGTGGCGAGGCGGCTCTTTCCGGCCAGATTTTCCCCGGAGTAGCAAAAGGCCACCCATTTGGGGGATGCGCCGGCACGCGGCCTGTGGCAGGATGTCGCAATCGGGCTGAGGTTTTAGCGCCAGCGTATTTTCACATTGTCCCGTGGGCCGCCGTTCTGACGGTCACCTTCCAAGACTGCTCAACCCGTCTCCGGATTCCCCCAGGAGGCGGGTTTTGTTCTGACTCGTCCTGTCGATCTGCCGGCTTCAGCCTGCAACGGCGCCGGCCCTGGCCGTAAACATGAAATGTTGCGCGCGAGACCCGAGCTGCGCCGCAACCGATGCGCTGACGGCTTCCGCGACTGGACGCCATATCGGCGGCCCGCCAAGGCCGCGCGAAAAAACGATCCGGACTGACCAGCGATCCGACCGGGGAACCAACCGCCCCCTGCGGGTTTGAATCGGGGTCCTGTTGCGTCGAGTTCCGGAGTATCCCATGGCCCCGCGCGCCAACTGGAAAGGCTTCCTGCGCCTTTCGCTCGTGACCTGCCCCGTGGCGCTCTACCCGGCGACCTCCGATTCCGAAAAAATCAGTTTCAACCAGATCAACAGGAAGACCGGACACCGGATCAGATATCTGAAGGTGGACGCCGACACCGGCGAGGAAGTCGAGTCCGCCGACATCGTCAAAGGCTACAAGGTCGACACCGACAGCTACATCACCATCGAGCCCGAAGAGCTGGAGAAGATCGAAATCGAATCCTCACGCAACATCGAGATCGACGAGTTCGTCGATCGCGCCGAGATCGATCAACGCTACGTGGTGCGGCCGTATTATCTCGTGCCCGACGGCAAGATCGGCCACGATGCCTATGCGGTGATCCGCGAAACCATCCGCGCGATGGACAAGGTGGCGATCGGCCGGCTCGTGCTCACCAGCCGTGAGCACATCATCGCCCTCGAGCCGATGAAAAAGGGCCTCATGGGCCTTTTGCTGCGCTACCCCTACGAAGTCCGCAACGAGGACGAATACTTCGACGACATTCAGGATGTGAAAGTCACCAAGGAGATGCTCGACCTCGCCAAGCATATCGTCGACCAGAAATCCGGCGCGTTCGATCCCGAGAAGTTCGAGGATCGCTATGAGACCGCCCTCACCGATCTGATCAATGCCAAGCGCGCCGGAAAGACCATCAAAGCCAAGGAGCGGCCGCGCGGCGAGAACATCATCGATCTCATGGACGCGCTCAAGAAGAGTCTTTCCGGCGGCCGCGCCGAGGCAGCGGCGCCGAGCAAGGCCAAAACAAAGCGCGGGAAGAAGGCGATCCCCGGTCAGAAGGAAATGCTGCTGCCGATCGCGGGCAAGGGCGCGGCGGCCAAAGAAACGGCCAAAGAAACGGCAAAGGCCCCGGCGAAGCCCACGGCGGCGCGCAAGCGCAAGTCGGCCTAGCGATGCCCGGCAAGCGAATCCAGGTTGACGACGAGACGCTCTGGAAACTCAACGATCTCGGGCGCCGCCGCATGGCGACCTTTCAGGAACTGGTGGACGAGGCGTTCGCCGATCTCCTGAAGAAACATAATGTGCCGATCGATCTGCGCGACGCGCTGAAGAAGAGCGTCAGGGGCTCCGAGCCGCCGAAAGAGGCGAAGCCGCCCTTTGCGCGCAAGCGCGGCGTGAAACGGGCGAAAAAATCGCGCGCGCACGCGGAGCGATAATGTCAAAGGGCGCGGAAGCATGCTCCCGCGCCCTTCTTCGACTCGCTGAACCAGGCGGAGGACCGCCCTGTCCGAAGCTCGCAAGCTTAGCGGGCGACCTCAGCGAGGTGACAGCGTTTGGAATGAGACACTGGACCACCTCCTTTCGTTGTTGACGATAAGCCGAGGCTAGTGAGTTTCCCTCGAAAATCAAGCTCACGCTTCGAAGGACGGTCTGCGCCGTCCCGGTCACGTTGGCCATGATCACGTTGTCTGTGCATGCACGCTGGCGATGAATTTCGCCAGCGTGCCTCGCAACGCGGCGCGCCTCGTTCAGTGCCCCATGCCCGGCTCGACCACGCCGTGGAAGATGTCCGGGTTCGGTTCACCCTCCACCACCAGCATGCCGGCAAGGCCCCGCTCGGCGCGCGACAGCGCGTGATCGACCAGCGTATAGCCGCCGGGAACGTCGAGCTTGAACTCGGTGATCACCGCGCCGCCCGGCGGAACCGTCACGGTCTGGATATCCTGCAGCGGCGGGCTGCCGACGCCGCCGAGATTGTAGACCTTATCGAAGATCTCGCCGATGACATGGAACGAGGAGGTGAAGTTCGGACCGCCGACCCCGAAATAGAGCCGCACCGTTTCGCCGACCTTGGCATGCAGCGGATGCAGCTTGGTGATTGCGCCGACCGAGCCGTTGAAGACGAAATATTCCGGCTTCTCGGCAAGCAACTTCTCGACGCTGAACTCCTGGCTGCCGCGCTGACCGAAAGCCGCGTCGGTGTAGATCTCGCCCTGCATCACGTAGAACTCGTGATCGACCGGCGGCAGCGGTTCATCCGGCTCCACCAGAATGAGGCCGTACATGCCGTTGGCGATGTGCTCGGCCACCATTGGCGTGGCGCAGTGATAGACGTAGAGCCCCGGCTTCAGCGCCTTGAAGCTCATCGACTTCTCCTTGCCGGGATCGACCTGCAGCGCCGCCGCGCCGCCGCCGGGGCCGGTGGCGGCATGGAAATCGACCGAATGGATCATGTTGCTGTCGGCCGAATTCTTCAGATGCACCTCGACGGTGTCGCCGACGCGCACACGCACAAATGGCCCGGGCACCTTGCCGTTGAAGGTCCAATACCCGAACGTCGTGCCCTCGGCGAGGCGGCCTTCCATTTCGACGGTGAGCAGATCGACGCGCACGGTTTTCGGATCGCGCTTGCCGATCGGCGGCGGCAGATCGGTGGGCGGCCGTGAGATGTCGGCCTCCACCACGGCCGGCGCGGCCGGCGTCGCGGTCACGAGGAACTGGCCCTCCATGCCCGCCAGACGATGGCCCGGCACGTCGCAGTAATAGAGGAAGTCGCCGGCCTTGCCGGCGCGGAAGACGATGCTGGTGCTGGCGCCCTTGCTGACGACGCGCGGCGAGCGCGCATCCTGATCCGGGAAGACGATATCGTGCTCGGTGCCTTCGCCGTTGATCAGGGTCACCTGCACGACCTGTCCCTCCACCGCGGTGAGGATCGGGTTGACCTTGCCGTCGATGGTGCCGCCGACGCCGAGAAACACCATTCGTCCCTCCGCGATGCCCGACCGCAAGGTGTATTTGGCGTCCGACAGATAGGCGGTGACCTGGCGCGCCGCAGGTGAGGCCGCCGGCGGCGTCGCGGCGGGCGCGGGCGCGGCAGGGGCGGCGGCCGGCGCAGCACCGGCGGCCGCGGCATCGCCGCTCGGCGCCGCGAGGAATGCGATCACGTCGGTCCGGTCCGCGTCGGTCTTCAGCCCGGGGAACGGCATCTTGTTGCCGGGCACCACCTTCTGCGGATCCTGGAGATAGGCGTCGAGTTTCTCTGGCGTCCAGGTGATCCCGCTCTGCTTCATCGCCTGCGAGAAGCTGTAGTTCGGCACCTCGCCCGCCTTGGTGCCGACGATATTGGCCAGGCTCGGCCCCAGCATGTTCTTGCCGGGCTGCATCGAATGACAGGCCTGGCACTTCTTGAAGACCTGCCGACCATGCGCGACATCGCCCGGAATGCCGGTGGCCGCCGACGCGCCGGCAGCAGTCCGCGCAGCACCGGGCGCCTGCGCCATCGTCGTCATGTCATGGCCGTGCATGTGCGCCGGCGCGGCGGGTGCCGCTGTGGTTGTTTTGGGCGCGGCTGCGGGCGCGGCTGACGGGGACACCGCAGGGCTTGCCGCCGGAGACGGCGAAGCCGCCTGCGCGGCCTTGGGCGGCGGAGCTTTCGTCGACGCCTGCGCGGCCTTGGGTGGCGGAGCTTTCGTCTCTGCCGGAGCGGACGTCGCGGCCGGCCTGTCAGCATTGGCCGTCGTCTTGGCCGGCGCGGCCGGCGGCTGTTCGGACGTTGCGGTCGCGGCAGGGGCGGACGCCTGGGCCGGCGACGCATCGCGGTGACCTTGCGAAATGCCGGCGTAGCCGGCCAGCGCGAACAGCACGACGACGCCGATCGTACCCGGCAGCCAATCCTTCAAACGCGACCGATCCAACGAGAACGCCATTTGCCCACCTCCTGTCATCATCGAGTGACCCGCATCACGGCCGACGCGGACGCGCTGCCGGGCTTTCCTGCCGGCGAGCGAGCAAGACTAACCCGGATTCACGAAAGGTGTTTTGCGCTGACGCAATACGTCTCTGCGCGCAGCGGCCACCGGGATACGACGGTCCCGGATCGGCACAGGCGCCGATGCACCCCTCACATCGGCTGGGCCGATATTTGCGCCTGCGCCGAGGCGCAAAGCAGCGCCCGCGAGGAACAAAGCGCCATGCCGGCAATTAGCAGCTTGGAAAAATGTCCGGGGCCGAGGTCATGCACATCGTTACGGTATCAGTGATCACTTCGATTCTTCTCTTCGGCCTGCTCAGCGCCCTTGCGCCGACGTTCGAGGCGCCGAGGCGCGATGTCGGCCGGTCGGACTTCAACACCGCTCTCCTGCGGCAGATGGCGGCGCGCGGCTCGCGCAGTCCATTGGCCGACAGCGACAGGAACAAACATCCGGACGCCGCGCTTGTCGTTTCAGTCGTTCAAGGGAGCGCGAATTGAGGACGTGAACGCCTGTCGGCATCTTGGCCGGTTCGCCTTGGACGCTTCCGCAATTCGCTCGAGGACTTGACGTTCGCATGAGCCGACGCGGCGCTGACACCGGCGCGCGCACTGGCCTTTGCGGCGCGGACCCGCGGCCGCGCGGCACATATTTTTTTCCGTCCGAAGCGCGCAACCCGAAGAGGCTCAATCCGCCGAGCGGGCCGCCTTCATTTGATCTTCTGCGTCGTCGCGTAGTTTTGCCGCCTTCTTCAAGGCGTCGATCCGCATGGGGCCGCTCGGCAGCTTGTGCGCCGCCTCGAGCGCTTCGCTAGCGCGCTGCTCACGATCCAGCACTTCCTTGGGAAACGGTTCTCGCTTTTTCATGATGCGGGTCCTCGCTGCTTCACCAACGGGACAAAGCAATCCCGCTCCGAATGTTCCGAATGCAACCGGAGCGGGATTCTGCGTGGCAACGCGGGCCAGCGTGCGATTTGTCTTGAGGCGCGGCGTGGATCGTATTTGAATGGGTCGGCCGCCACGCGCCCCTTCAAGGTTCAGCTTGACCTTCCTCAACGTTCGGACGTGATCGGCAGGGCATATCAGCGATAGCAAAAAGGGAGGGTTGCCAATGTTTATCTTCGCTCCGTTCGTGATCGCCGCCGCCGCATTCGAAACCTGGAATCGCACCATCTTCCTGTGGAGCGATCTTCTTCCGCGCGAAACACCGGCCGACCATCAACCTCTCGCAACGCCGGTACAGCCGCTGGCGTCCGGCGACCACGCCTCGGCCGCGGCGGCGCCGCGGTCCCCCGCCCCCGTCGTCATCGATTTGAACGAACCGCTCGCGGCCTGATCATCTCGCATCTTCATTCTCCGGTCTCATCCGCGAAGGCGCGGCGTGACGCCGCGCCTCTCAGATCGGCCGTGCTTTGCCGGCGCAGCGATCGCGCAACGCTCACCGCCGGATGGCGCGTGTCGCATCGCTCCGGCCCGCGGCGACATCTTCCGATCGCCGAGCCAGGCAGGATGACGGATGCCGCGGTGAGGCCGCTCACACGGCGACCTTCCAGACAAGGACACCGCAAAGGAACGCCAGAATGATTCCCCAGCCGACGACATAAGGAAGACGATTTGCGGATTTCGACATGTCACCTCTTTCCTGCACCAAGGGAGATGTGATCGCCGCGCCGAGCCATCGCACGGCCATGCGCGCGCAAGCGACGCCACAAAGGCATCGCGTGTTCGGCGGTTTCTAGATTGCGCTTATCGCGCGCGCTTCGCTTGTTTGCGCGGCTTGCCGGCGAGCGGCGCTCTTGCGGCCGCGGCACTTTCGGATTCTTGCGCCAGGCGCAGCGCACGCAGCCGTGCCATGTTCTTGCGCGCGGCGATCGCATCCGCCGCATATTCGGCCATCGCCTTTGCGCCTTCCTCGGCAGCCAGCCGTTTGCGTTCCTGAAGAGCGAGCGAGCGCGGCGAGCGTGATTTCGTGTCCATGGGGTTGATATAGGAACGCCGTTTCGAAATGCCATGCGACCACTGGCCCCGAACTGAACACAATTGATCCCTTGCTATTCCCGGGAATACCTGTAGCCTGTCGCTATTCGATTTGCGCAGTTGCCTTGTAAGCGCGCCTTCGGGCTCTTTTCTTGGACATCGCTGAAATTGGATCAAACCCGTGCGGCGGTCGTACGGGACGATACGCATGCGCGTTCAAGGAGAAGTGCTATGACGACAGGTACGGTGAAGTGGTTCAACGCAACCAAGGGCTTCGGCTTCATTCAACCCGATGAAGGCGGCAGCGACGTGTTCGTGCACATCAGCGCCGTCGAGCGGGCCGGCCTCGGCGGGCTCGGCGAAGGACAGAAGGTGTCGTTCGAAGCCAAGACCGACAAGATGCGCGGCAAGACCAGCGCGGAGAATCTGTCGCTCATTTGATGAGCGATGCGGCAGATCACGGATGTACTGACTGCTGCAGAAGTCCCGCCAGAGATGGCGGGACTTTTTGATGGCGAGCTCCGCGGCAGGTTCTAGTCTGCCGCCGCAACTGCGCGCATCCGGCCGCGCGACGAGCGTACTCTTCAATAGGTTTCGACGTGATAGCGGCCGCTGTCGCGCATCTCGGCCTTCAGCGTCGCCCAGTTGAGCGCGGCGCCACGGCAGACGTCGGCGAAGGCCTCGTCCACGCCGGTCTCCATGCCCTTGAGGCCGCAGATATAGACGTGGGTCGTGCCCTGCCCGAGCAGCGCGGCGATCTGCGCGGCTTCGGCGCGAATGCGATCCTGCACATAGACGCGCGGCTCGTTCGGCACGCGCGAATAGCAGAAGTACTTGCCGAGCAGTTTCTCCGGCACCTTCTGCAGCGGGCCGAAATACGGCAGTTCCTCGGGCCGGCGCGCGCCGAAGAACAACAGCAACCGCCCGCTTGCGTCCGGCATGGCGCGGCGGCGCCGCTCGGTGAAGCCGCGGAACGGCGCCGAGCCGGTGCCGGTGCAGATCATGATGATGTTCGCCGCCGGATCGTTCGGATGCAGGAAGGTCGCGCCGAACGGCCCGGTCACCTCCACTTTCGCGCCGCGCGGCAGGTCGCACAGATAGTTCGAACACACGCCCTGCGGCTCGCGCTTCACCGTCAGCGCCAGATTGTTGGTGTTCGGCCGCTCGCCGTCGCGTGAGCTCGCCACCGAATAGAGCCGCACCAGATGCGGCTTGCCCTCGGCGTCCGTGCCCGGCGCGACGATGCCGATGCTCTGGCCTTCCAGCACCGGAAACGGCTGCTCGCCGAAATCGAGAATGATGTGGCGCACGTCGGAATCGGCATCCGGCTCGGTGAGACGGAAGTTGCCGGTCACCGTCGCCACCGCCGGCTTGCCGCGATTGTAGAGATTGACCGTCGGCTTGCTGGCGGAATGCGGCGCCACCGCCTTGCCGCCCAGCCCCTTGCGCGCTTCCTCGAGCAGCGCGCCGATCTCGTCCTCCAGCGCCTCGATGGTGCCGCCGGTCTCCTCGCTGACGATCTCCTGCTGCGGCGGCAGTTCATCCCAGGAGAACTGATCCTCCAGCGAATAGGGCTGCGCCACCACGCGCCAGTTGTCGATGGCGCCGGTCGGGCACGGCGAAATGCAATCCATGCAGTAGTTACAGATGTCGACGTTCACCACATAATTGTTGTCGTCATGCGTCACCGCATCGATCGGGCAGGTTTCCTCGCAGGTGTTGCACCGGATGCAGATCTCCGGATCGATCAGGTGCTGCTTTTTGAGGGGAGCGTTCATGGTCGAATGTCCTACTCCCTCTCCCCGCTTGCGGGGAGAGGGTCGGGGTGAGGGGCAGATGCCGAACGAGACGCCTCGTCCTACCGCAAAGCCCCCTCACCCGGATTGCTTCGCAATCCGACCTCTCCCCGCACACGGGGAGAGGTGGCAACACATTAAGCCGCGATCTTCACATATTCGAAGTCGCCCGGCTTGTTGTCGATGCCGACCTTCGGCGGCGCGATCCAGTTTGCGAACTGGCCGGGCTCGCTGACCGGCTTCATCAGGGACTCGATGAAGTCGCCGTCCGCCTTCGAGGGCAGGTAGTCGTCGCGCACCTTGGCCCATTCGGCGTCGCCGAGCAGCACGCCCTTCGGCGTGGCGTTGATGTCCTTGAACTCGCCGATGTCGCGATGGAACGCGGTGTGCGGCAGTTCGAGGCGGAAGTTGACGCCGGCCTTCTCGATGATCTTGTTCCAGCGCTCGACGCCCTTGGCGCAATCCTGCGTGTAGTCATCGCGCAGCCGCATGTTGAGCGCGGTGAGCGCCGGCTCGTCCACCATGGTGATCGCGCCGTTCACCAGCTTCGCCACCGGATAGGTATCGTTGGTGAGGCGGTGATCGTCGTCGATCTTGGTTTCCTGGAAGCGGCCCTTCAGCCCCGCATTGTAGAAATTCGCGGCGTTGGTGGAGACTTCCGAGCCGAACAGGTCGAGCGACAGCGAATAGTGCAGGTTCATCTTCTTCTGGATCGTCGGCAGATCGATGACGCCGAGCGCGCGGACCTTGTCGATCTCGTTCGGATCCTCGATACCCGCCGCCTTCATCGCCTCGCAGGTCCGCTGCAACACGCGGCCGACGCCGGTCTCGCCGACGAACATGTGATGCGCTTCTTCCGTCAGCATGAAGCGGCAGGTACGCGACAGCGGATCGAAGCCGGATTGCGCGAGCGACTCGAGCTGCATCTTGCCGTCGCGATCGGTGAAGAAGGTGAACATGAAGAATGACAGCCAGTCCGGCGTCGCCTCATTGAAGGCGCCCAGCATGCGCGGCGCATCCTCGTCGCCGGAGCGGCGGCGCAGCAGATCGTCGGCTTCCTCGCGGCCGTCGCGGCCGAAATATTTTTGCAGCAGATAGACCATCGCCCACAGATGGCGGCCTTCCTCGACATTGACCTGGAACAGGTTCCGCATGTCGTAGAGCGAGGGCGCGGTCTTGCCGAGGTGGCGCTGCTGCTCGACCGACGCCGGCTCGGTGTCGCCCTGAATCACCACGAGGCGGCGCAGCATGGCGCGATATTCGCCGGGCACTTCCTGCCACGCCTTCTCGCCCTTGTGCTGGCCGAAATTGACCTGGCGGTTTTCATCCTGCGGCGCCAGCAGCACGCCCCAGCGATAGTCCGGCATCTTGACGTAATCGAACTTGGCCCAGCCTTTCGGATCGACGCTCACCGCGGTGCGCAGATACACCAGCGATTCCTGGAAGCCGTCCGGCCCCATGTCGTTCCACCAGTCGAGATAGCCGGGATGCCAGCCCTCCAGCGCCTTGAGCACCTGACGATCGGAGGCGAGATCGACGTTGTTCGGAATTTTCGTGGTGTAGTCGACGTTCATGATGTTCATGGCGTACTCCCTGCATCTCCTGATCCGTCATTGCGAGGAGCGAAGCGACGAAGCAATCCAATCCTCGAAAAAAGACTAGATTGCTTCGCGGAGCCTGTGCTCGGACAGCGCGAAGCGCTGATCCGAGTGCTCGCAATGACGACGACTTAAGTTCCTCAACTCTCAGCTTCTCGTCATGCCGGGCTTGACCCGCGCATCCACGTCTTCCTTTGATCTCGCGAGAAGGACGTGGATGGCCGGGACAAGCCCCGGCGATGACGAAGTAACAACTCAAACCCGCGTCATATCGAACTGCGCGCGCTCGCCGGTGCCGTAGCGGCGCAGGGCGCCGTTTTCGCCGACCGCGTTGGGGCGCTGGAAAATCCAGTTCTGCCACGCGGTGAGCCGCGCGAAAATTTTCGATTCCATCGTCTCCGGCCCGACGAAGCGCAGGTTGGCTTCCATGCCGGTCAGCGAGTCCGGCGAGAAGCTGGTGCGCTCCTCCATGAACACGCGCACCTCGTCGTCCCAATCGATATCGTCGAGCGCGAAGGTGACGAGGCCCAACTCCTCGGCGGTCTCGGCATCGAGCGCCTCGCCGATCTTCGCCTGCGCCGCCTCGACATCGGCCGGATCGGCCTGAAAGCGCGACTGCAGGCGCGTCAGGCCATGACTCATCGGGTAAGGGCCGAAATTCATGGCGTTGAGCACGATCGCCGGCGGCGCACGGTTGTCGCCGTCGCGCTGACCCACCAGCATGTAGGAGCGATCCGCCGCGAACACGAGTTCGGCCAGCGTGCCGACAAAGCACGAGCCCGGCTCCACCAGCGTTACCAGCGTGCGCGAGGTGACGTCGATGCGTTTCAGGACGCGCTTCCAGTAATGACGGATTTCATTGATCAGCCAGTGCTCCTTGTTGGCCTCGAGGACTTCATCATAGGCCAGCACGTTGGCGCTCTCGCCATGCGACTTGAACACCAGCATCGCGATCTCGAGTTCGTTGAGGCGCAGATGCAGGATGGCGTCGTCGAGTTCGCGCGCCACCTGCAGCGACCAGAAGTCGGCTCCTTGCGCGATCACGCCGGCGATATCGGCCGGCGGCGCGCCCTCCGGCGCCTTGATGGTGATGGTGGCGATGCGCTGGGTGCGGTCGATCTCGACATCGACGAAACCGTAATGCAGGCCGTTGTCATCAATGCTGCGATGAAGCGGCGTCAGCGTGATGCCTTTGCCGTCACCCTTGCGGGGCGAGGTCGCCGCCAAGGCCTTGGCCCGCTCGCTGATCCTGGCTTCGAGCTTGCTGTTGGGCGCGATCTCGTCGACGAGGCGCCACTGCACCGCGCGCTTGCCCTTGATGCCTTCCTCGATGGTGCAGAAGTAATCGGCATGGTCGCGGCGCACCTTGCGCTTGTCTACCACGCGGGTCAGCCCGCCGGTGCCCGGCAGCACCGCGAGCAGCGGCACTTCCGGCAGCGCCACCGCCGCCGCACCGTCGTCCGCCATGATGATGTGATCGGTGGCGAGCGCCAGTTCGTAGCCGCCGCCGGCCGCGGTGCCGTTGACGACGCAGATGAACTTCTGGCCGGAGTTCTCGCTGGAGTCTTCCAGGCCGTTGCGAGTCTCGTTGGTGAACTTGCAGAAGTTGACCTTGTGCGCATGGGTGGAGCCCGCCAGCATCCTGATATTGGCGCCGGCACAGAACACGCGGTTCTTGCCGGAGCGCATCACCACCACCTTCACCTCGGGATGCTCGAAGCGCAGCCGCTGCACCGCGTCCGCGAGTTCGATGTCGACGCCGAGATCGTAGGAGTTGAGCTTGAGCTGATAGCCTTCGAACAGGCCGCCGTTCTCGTCGACGTCCATGGTCAGGGTGGCGACCTCGCCATCGACGTCGATTGTCCAGTGCCGGTAGCGGCTCGGATCGGTCTGGAAGTCGATGTACTTGCCGCCATTGGCAAGCGCCCGCGTGTCACCGGCCATATGCCTACCCTGTCTGTCGCGTGTTATCGGTTAATATGCATCATAATGCATGTCACTCGACCTGTCCAGCCGCGAAACATGCATTTTGTTTCATATCGCAAGAAACGAGCCCAGCAAAACCGGCCGCCGCATTGCTGCCGGGATACGGCCATCGGATGGCCGCAAGAATCCCGCGAGCGCCGCGGCATCGAAACGGGCCGCGAAACTGTCGGCGTCCTCGGCCGGGCCGCGCCGCCGCAATTCGTCGAGGCCCGCCCTCGCCTCGGCATCGAGTCTCAGCGCTGCGCCATGGCGCTGCATCTTCGATTTGAGATTGGCGTTCGCGACCTGGATGCAGGCGCGCAGCAGAATGCGGTCGCGGCCGCGCTGCGGCGCCGCCATCCACACCGCCTCGAGAATGTCGTGGCACTCCCAGAAGAACCCGGCATCGTTCAGCGCAAGACCGTAACGCAGCGCCGGATCATCCGCCGGCACGACGCGCGCAAAACGCTCCGGCACCAGCGCGATCACCGCGGCAAGGCGCGCATGATCCGCGCTGCGGGTCTGGCCCGGCACATGCGCCCAGACCGGCATCGGAAACAAAGTGAGCCGCGACGACGGATCGCTCATGCATTGCGCACGTTCACGTCCCACGGCTTTCGTCCCATGGCTGTCGTGTCATGGCTTTCGTGTCATGGCTTTCGTCTCATGACTCACGCGGCGCGATCGGCGGCATTCTCGTGAACACGCAGAATGCGATCGGCGAAGTCGCCGAGCGCGGCGAGCGTCTGATCCGGCGCTTCGCGATAAGGCGAATGACCGACGCCGGGCAACAGCGCGACGTCAACCGGGCAATAGCATTCCTCCTGCGCGATTTCGATCTGCCGCATAGTGCCGTATTGATCATTCTCACCCTGAATGATCAGCACCGGCACACGAATGTAAGCGAGCGCATCGGAGATATCCCAGTCGCGAAAGCGCGGATCGAGCCAGGCGCCGTTCCAGCCGTAGAAGGCATTGTCGACGTTCCGGTGCCAGCGCGCCAGCTTCGGCTTGAGATCACCGGATTCGTAAGCAGCCTTGGCTTGCGCGATCGACGTGATCGAAATGTCCTCGACGATGAAGTGCGGCGCCATCAGCGCGATGCCGCGCACGCGATGGTCCTGAACGCCGCCGGCATAGATCGCTGCGATCGACGCGCCGTCGGAATGGCCGATCAACAGGCCGCGCCGAAAACCGATCGCATCAAGCACGCGCGGCAGCACCGCGAGTGCTTCGACATGCATATAGCCCGGATCGCGCGGCAATGGCGCCGGGCTCGATGCGCCATAGCCCGCGCGCGAATAGGCGAAGACCCCACAGCCGGTCGCATCCGCAAGCCGCTGCTGAAAGTCGCCCCACAGCGCCGCGCAGCCAAGCCCTTCATGCAGCATCACCAATGTCGGCGCGACGTCCGGCATCGGCCCGGTCATGCGATACTCGATCTGCGCGCCGTCGATGGCGAGTATTCCCTGAGAGGGCAATGTTGTCATGATGCATGCTCCCCTCTCCGCGGAACGCGGCCTGCTCTCTTTCCTCTTACGGGGAAGAGGTGGAGAGGAAGGTAGCGACGAGCGCAGAGTCCGCAGCTCACAGCGCTCCCTAATCCAACCACAAGAGGGGAACAACGACGCGGCTCGTGCGCTCTGAACGCATCACTCTCATTCACCGTCACGACCGCACCCTTCATCCCTCGCGCAGTTTGAATCGCTGGATCTTTCCGGTCGCCGTCTTCGGCAAGGCATCAACCACCTCGATCCAGCGCGGATACTTCCATGGTCCCACCGTCTGCTTGACGTGCTCCTTCAACGACTCGTGCAGGCCATCGGCGGCGACGCCGGGCTTGAGCACCACGAAGGCTTTCGGCTTCAGCAGGCCTTCGCCATCCTCCTGCGGCACCACCGCTGCCTCCGCGATCGCCGGATGCGTGATCAGCGCGCTCTCCACTTCGAACGGCGACACCCAGATGCCCGACACCTTGAACATGTCGTCGGCGCGGCCGCAGTAGGTGTAGCGGCCCTCGGCATCGCGAACATATTTGTCGCCGGTGCGGGTCCAGCTTCCCTCGAAGGTCCGCCGCGATTTGAGGCGCTGATTCCAGTAGCCTTCGCCGGCGGACGGCGCATCGACGAGCAGTTCGCCAACCTCGCCGTCGGCCACGTCCGCGCCGCTGTCGTCCACCAGCCGCACGCGATAGCCCGGCACCGGCCGTCCGGAGGTGCCGTACTTCACGTCACCGGGCGCATTCGACAGGAAGATGTGCAGCAGTTCGGTCGAGCCGACGCCGTCGAGGATGTCGACGCCGAACCGCTCACGCCAGTGACTGCCGACGGATTCCGGCAACGCTTCGCCGGCCGACGTACAGACGCGCAGGCGCGAGCCGCCGGTCGCGCTCTTGAGCGTCTCGTCGTTCAGCATCGCCGCGAACAATGTCGGCACGCCGAAGAAGATGCTGGGATTGTAGGTTTGCATCAGTTCGAACATCCGCGCCGGCGTCGGCCGCTCCGCATTGAGCACCGTCGTCGCGCCGACCGACATCGGAAACGTCAACGCATTGCCGAGGCCGTAAGCGAAGAACAGCTTCGCTGCCGACAGCCCGACATCGTCCTCGCGAATACCCAGCACCTGCTTGGCATAGGTGTCGGCGGTTGCGGCGAGCGATGCATGCAGATGCCGTACACCTTTCGGCATTCCCGTGGATCCCGACGAGTAGAGCCAGAACGCCGGCTCATCCGCATGGGTGGCGGCGGTGGTGAACTGGTCGGATTCTCTGGCGATCTCATCGGCGAGCTTCAATTGCCCGTCGGCATTCGTGCCGGCGACGACGACATGTTCGAGATCTGGCATCCGGCCCGCGACGTCGCGCAAGCCCGGCCATAACGCTTCCGAGACGAACAGCACGCGCGCGCGGCAGTCGGCGAGAATGTAAGCATACTGCTCGGCGGTCAGCAGCGTGTTGAGCGGCACCGGCACCACGCCGGCGCGGATCGCGCCGAGGAACACGATGGGAAAATCCACCGTGTCGAGCATGATCATCGCGACGCGTTCCTCGCGCCGCACCCCGAGACGGCGCAGCAGGTTGGCGAGGCGGCGCGTTTGCGATTGCAATTGGCCGTAGGTCAGTTCATTGACGGTGTCGGTAAAGGCCAGCTTGCTGCTTCGCCCGGCTTCCACATTGCGATCCAGCAGCCACGTCACAGCATTGTACGAGTTCGTCGAGGCGGTCATGCCGTGCCCCTAATCAACCGGCTGTTTGAATAGCGCATGCTCACCAAGCGTCCTCCCGCCTTCGAATTATTCTGAATTATATTTCATATAGAGCCACCCGACGCGCTTGCTGTCAATCACTTCCGGCACTATGTTTCCCATCATGTCCGGATTGGAAGTTCAATCACCCGCATGACCGAGCCCTCCAGCCCCGAAGACAGCTTCCTCGAAGAACTCGGCCGCCGCGTGCGAACCATGCGCGGCCTGCGCGGAATGTCGCGCAAGGTGCTGGCGAAAGTCTCCGGAATTTCCGAGCGTTACATCGCCCAATTGGAAAGCGGCAAAGGCAACGTGTCGATCGTACTGCTGCGCCGGGTATCCAACGCGATGGGCGCGCATCTGGAGGATCTCATTCCCTCCAGCGAACCTTCGCCGGACTGGCCCGTCATCCGCGAATTGATGCGCCAGGCCTCGCCGCATCAGATTATCCAGGCGAAAGCGATCCTGTCGGGCCAGGGTCCCAACGACGCCGCAGCCCATCGCCAGACGCCGTTTGCGGGAATTGCGCTGATCGGACTGCGCGGTGCCGGCAAATCGACGCTGGGCCGCATGCTGGCAAAACAGATCGGCTGGAGCTTTGTCGAACTCAACAAAGAGATCGAGCAGGAAAACGGCCTGTCGATCGCCGAGATCATCGCGCTCTACGGCCAGGAAGGCTTTCGCCGGATGGAGCAATCGGCGCTCGGCAAGCTGCTGGCGCGCAACGAGCTGATGGTGCTTGCCACCGGCGGCGGCATCGTTTCCGAACCGCTGACATTCGATCTCATCCTGTCGTCGTTCTATACGATCTGGCTCAAAGCCGAGCCCGAGGAACACATGGCGCGGGTTCGTCGCCAGGGCGACCTGCGGCCGATGGCCGATGATCGCTCAGCGATGGCGGAACTGCGCACTATCCTGC
>DATMSE010000101.1:0-20869 GCA_035565575.1 Xanthobacteraceae bacterium | reverse complement strand
GCGCTTCGCTATCGTTATGCCCGGCTCAGCTGCTACGGACAGGGATGACGCCGGCCGTCATAGCCGAGATAGGTGCCGGTCCGCACGTCATACGACTTGAAGCGCTGCTGGCAGTAAGCCACCGAACCGCCGACCGACGGGGCGACTGCAACGGGCGCATCGAGATAATAGTCGTCATCGTAGTAGTAGGGCGCGCCGTAGCCGTATCCGAAGGCATAAGGCGCAGCAAACGCGCTGCCAATCAGCGCACCCGCCGCGAAGCCCGGATAGAAGCCGCGGCCACGCCATCCGCGATGACCATGCCATCCACGGTGACCATGCCATCCGCCATGGCCGCGCCAGCCGGCGCTGGCGACGGGCCGGAAGCCACCGGTCCCCATGCCGCCAAAGTGGCGGGCTCCGCCGAAGCCGGCACCATGGAAGCCGCGTGCAGCGCCGCCGCCACTAAAGCCAGGACCATGGAAGCCGCGGGCCACACCGCCGCCGCCTCCACCTCCCATGTGAACGCCACCGCCACCGCCACCGCCGCCATAGCGTTGTGCGGCGCTCGGCGTCGCCGTCGCAAGCGGCATCGCCACTGCAAGGGCTGCGACCGCGCCAAAGATCTTCCACTTCATAACGCTCTCCATGTTTGCTTGATCAAATAACCGGAAGCGTCTGGACAAGTTCCAACTTCCCATCCGCCGAGACTGCGCGGAGGGTCATGTACGTGGGATGAACGAATTATGCCGAATTCGCGATATCGCGATCGCTCTCCGAAAGGTGACTGCGCCGTTGGCGAACTGGACATTCCGACGGCCAGATGGCATCAAGCGGTGCAATCGAGACGGATGATGCCGGCAATGAAGCAGTTTTTTCTGAAGCTCTTTACCTGGTGGAACGGGCAGACCTTCGGGACCCAGCTCTGGACCTGGCGGTTCGGCGAACTGGTCGGCGAGGACGCCGGCGGGAATCGCTATTACCGCACGCGCGGCGGCAAAATCGATCCGACGCTTGGCTTCGAGCGGCGCTGGGTGATCTACAACGGCTATGCCGAGGCCTCGCGCGTGCCGCCGGAGTGGCACGGCTGGCTGCATCATACGATCGACGTTCCGCCCACGCAGGAGAGTTATACGCCGCGCGAGTGGCAGAAGCCTCATCAGCCCAATCTGACCGGTACCCCGTTTGCGTACCGGCCGTCGGGATCAACGCTGGCGAGCGGTCGCCGGCCCAAGGCCACCGGCGACTATCAGGCCTGGACGCCCGGGCAATAATTCATCCGGTTTGTCATCGTCGCGGGTTATTCCGCTGACATTGTTTCGGATTTCGCGCCAAGACGCGCGGCGGCCCGCTGCGAGGATTCCCAGCGGCGCTGGACCGATGGGGCCATTCTTTCCTTCAGCATCGCGAGAACCTCGGCGGGCGCCGTATCGGGCGAACCGGCGTTGAACGGCGGCTTCGGATTGTATTCCAGCACAAGCTGAATCGATTCGGCGGTTTTCTGGTCGGTCAGGACCGAAGCGACCGTCAGGCCGAAATCGATCCCGGCCGTGACGCCGCCGCCGGTGATGCGATTGCGGTCGATGCAGACGCGCGTTTTGGTCGGGATCGCGCCGAAGGCAGCCAAGTGGTCGATCGCGGCCCAGTAGGTGGTCGCGCGATAGCCTTGCAGCAGCCCAGCGGCGCCCAGCACCAGCGCGCCGGTGCAAACCGATGTGACATACTGCGCGCCTTCAGCTTGCCGGCGCAGGAAGTCGAGCGTTTCCTGATCATGGACGAGTTCGTCGGTGCCGAACCCGCCGGGCACGCAGATGACGTCGAGCTGCGGGCAATCGGCAAATGTCGTGGTCGGTTGGAGTGTCAGCACGGTGTCGCTTGGAAGCGGCTCCAGCCGTTTCCAGACCAGATGGATCTGCGCATGGGGCAACCGCGACAGCACCTGCAGCGGGCCCGTGAAGTCGAGCTGAGTGACTTTTGGGAATAGCAGAAATCCGATGTTGATCGGTTTTGTCATGGTGTCCTCCTGATGCCGGTGGGGACAGATTGTCATAGGCAGCCCAAGTCCAAAATGGCATATTTCCCTCGTTTGCGGACATGAGGTCGGAATGATCGGCATCCTGGTTTTTGCGGATTTTCAGTTGCTCGATGCGGCGGGTCCAATCTCGGTATTCGAGAATGCCGCGCGGATCGCGCGCGTGCGCATGCCGATCAAGGTCGTGAGCGCGACGCCGGGAGAAGTGAAAAGCTCATCCGGAGTGGCGCTGCTGGCGCGAGGTCTCAAGGCTGCTTCGGATGCGCAAACCCTGCTGATCGCTGGGGGCGTCGGCGTCGATCGTGCGATCAAGGATAAACCGACGCTATCGTTCGTGCGCGCGGCCGCCCGCCGCGGCTGCCGGATCGCCAGCGTCTGCTCGGGCGCCTATGTCCTCGCCGAGGCGGGATTGCTTGAGGGCCGCAGGGCCACGACGCATTGGCGTCGCACCGCTCACTTTCGTTCTTGCTACCCCAATGTGAAACTGGAGCCGGACCGCATCTTCGTTCAGGACGAGCGGATCTGGAGCTCGGCGGGCATTTCCGCCGGTATCGATCTGGCCTTGGCGCTGGTAGCGGAGGATTTCGGTGACGAGATCGCGCGGGCAACGGCCCGGCAACTGGTGGTCTATCATCGTCGCGCCGGCGGGCAGTCGCAGTTTTCATCGCTGCTCGAACTGAAGGCGCCGACGGGCCGCTTCGCCGAATTGCTCGGTTGGGCACGCGGACATCTCGATCAGCCGCTGACCGTCGAGCAATTGGCCGGCAAGGCCGGAATGAGTGCGCGGCATTTCGCACGAGCTTTCGTGGCCGAGACCGGCATGACGCCGTCGAAGGCGATCGAGCGGCTGCGGATCGAGGTTGCGCGGCAGGCCGTGCAGTCGGGCAGCGACGCGATCGAGCAGGTGGCGCGATCAACCGGATTCGGCGATCCTGAACGTATGCGTCGCGCTTTCATCCGCGCTTTCGGACAGCCGCCGCAGGCATTGCGGCGGGCGGCCCGCGCCGCGTGATCTCATTTCAGGTCACGCAACCATGCCCCGATATCCGCGAGAGCTATGCCGGCTTTCGGCAGTAATTTTCCCATGGTGATGAAGCCATGAAACTGGCCTGGAAAGGTGACGTGCTTGACCGCGACACCGGCCTTGCGCAATCGAACGGCGTACTCGTCACCTTCGTCGCGGAGCGGATCGGCGCCTGCGGTGAGAACGTAGGCCGGCGGCAGATCTGCGAGGGATTCTGCGCGCGCGGGCGAGGCGTGCAAGGTCTCGCCGTCCGCGAGACTGGTGAGGTAGTGGTCGCGAAACCAGCGGATCACCGAATGGGTGAGCAGGCAACTCGTCTCCGGCTCGCTATGTGAGGGATGCGACATCCGGAAGTCGGTGGCGGGATAGATCAGGACCTGAGCGGCGATTTTAGGGCCGGATTCCCGCGCGTGCTGTGACACCACCGCGGCGAGATTGCCGCCCGCGCTGTCGCCCCCCACCATCAGGCGAGCGGGATCGATGCCGAGGCTGTCCGCGTTGGCCGCAATCCAGTTTGTCGCGGCAAGGGCGTCCTCCACGGCGGCGGGAAACTTGTGTTCGGGGCTGAGACGATAATCGACCGCGATTACGAGAATCTGACCTTCATGCGCCAGGATACGGCAGACCGCATCATGGGATTCGAGATCCCCGATCACCCAACCGCCGCCATGAAAGAAGACAAGGCACGGCGAGCGGCCGTTGGTTTCGCGCAAGGTGATCGGCCGATAGACCCGGAGGGGAATGGCGCCGGCAGGTCCGGCGGCATCGAGTGGCCGCACCGATGCCAGTTCAGGTGTCTCGGGACGCGCGGCCTCGCAGCCCTTCAGATACAGGTCGCGCGCCTCCGGCGGCGTCAGCGTTTCATAGGGCGGGCGGCCGGCGTCGCGAAAGGCCTTCAAGACGGCGGCGGCATCCGGATCGAGCGTCACGGGCATAATGAGATGATCCTTGTTCGAGCAGGGAAAAGCGAAAAAGCGAGCAGCACGGCGGCTCAACCGGCTGTGCGGCCGCCGTCGACGGTGTAAGCCGAGCCGCTGACATAGCTTGCGGCATCGGAGGCGAGAAACGCCACGACCTGCGCAACCTCGGCGGCATCGCCAAGCCGGCGCGCCGGGATGCGCTCGACCACCCGATCCGAATCGGCGCGGGCGGCGGGATTGCGTCCCTCGATGATCGACGACAACATCCGGCTGCGAATGAGCCCGGGGCAGACACAGTTCACCCGCACGCGGGTCGTCGCGCACTCCATCGCAACGCTTTTGGTCAGGCCGATCACCGCATGCTTGCTGGCGCTATAGACGGCAATATGAGGGGATCCCATCAGCCCGGCGATCGA
Organism: Xanthobacteraceae bacterium; assembly: GCA_035565575.1. Lineage (GTDB taxonomy): Bacteria > Pseudomonadota > Alphaproteobacteria > Rhizobiales > Xanthobacteraceae > 62-47. Next base: position 16,498 of record DATMSE010000101.1, on the reverse strand, counting down.
GGCGGTATTGACGATGCTGCCGGCATTGGCCTTCAGCATGATCGGCAGCACATGCTTGAGACCGAGGAAGACGCCGACGACGTTGACGTCCAGCACACGCCGGAAGCTCTCGAGCGCGTAGTCCTGAACGGGCGCGATGTCACCCTCGATGCCGGCATTGTTGAAGAAGATATCGATCGTACCGGCGATCTCCGCAGTGCGCGCGACATAGGCGGCAACGTCCTCTTCGCGGCGGACATCAGCGACAAGCGCGATCGCCTGCGCCTGCGATGGCAGGCTTGCGACCGCCCGCTTCAACTGGGGCTCGTTCTGGTCGACCGCGACGATCCGTGCGCCCCGGCTGGCCAGGAGCTGCATGGTCGCAGTTCCGATCTCACCGGCCGCGCCGGTGATCAATGCGATCTTTCCGTCCAAACGCGTGTCGTCGGCCATCCGTGCTGTTCACTCCCGTTTGACGCCGGCTCAATCCGGTCGTGTTTGGACCGGCCCTGAACGCCGGCCGGTTCGACAAACTATCTCAGCTTTATCCGCACCGTGCCAGCACCATGCCGCATATGCGGCGCCGCCCGTCCGCCCTTTCCCCGCCTTATTCAACGTGTTAACCGGAAGCCCTGCGAGCGGCGGAATATCGATAGAATGTCGCGAGCCCGATTCGCCCACTGAAGCCGCAAAAGATGTTTCGCACCACGAGCATAGCAAGCCTGGCAGTCTTTGCTGCCGCCCTATGGGTCGCGCCAACGCCGCCGGCTAGGGCGCAGCTTGGAAATATCTTTTCCGATCCGGCGCCGAGACCGCCGGGCAACGTCCCGCAAGGCGCTTATCCGTCCGATGACGACGAAGAGGTTCCTGATTTGCCACAGGGACGGCTGCTGCCGACACCCAATCAGCTGCCGCCGGGCCAGGGCGTGCCGCCCCCGGGCCGCGTGCAGTCGCAGCCGTTGCAGCCGCCGCCGGGCAGCAGTGCCGCTCCACCGCCAGGGCAGCAGCAGCCGGGTGTTGCCGTCGCGCCGCCCTCGGCCGCGCCGAATGCGCCGGACGCACCGGCTGCCGGCCAGAAGCCGGCGCGCACCGGGGCTGCGCCCCCGGCGCCTGCCACTTTGCAGCCCGGCGACGAGGTCGTTACCGAGCCTCCGGCGCAAAAGATCGTCAACAAGAAAGCGGTGTTTGCCGGCCTCGACAAGATCACCGGGCGGATCATCAGTTTCGACGCGGATATCGGCGAAACCGTTCAGTTCGGCGCGCTGCGGGTGAAAACCGACGCTTGCTATACGCGGCCGGCGACGGAAGCGGCCAATACGGATGCGTTTGTCGAGGTCGACGAGATCACGCTGCAGGGCGAGGTGAAGCGGATTTTCTCCGGCTGGATGTTTGCAGCCAGTCCCGGCCTGCACGGTGTCGAGCACCCGATCTACGATATCTGGCTGACGGACTGCAAAGGCCCGGAAAATACGGTTGTCGCCTCGCAGCCCGAAGCCGCGCCGAAGCCGGTGACCCAGCAGAAGCGCGCGCCGCCACCGCGCGAGCAGCGACGGCGTCCGCCGCCTCAGCCGGCGCCGCTTCCGCCGTTCCAGCAGCAATAGGGCAGGGCCGGTCAGCCGCGCCGGACAGACTTATTCTTGGCGATGAGGGCCAGCGCTTCCGCGCCGCTGACCGGCCGTGCCATCGTGAGGCGGGTGAAATCGGCGGTGCGCATCAGGGCGTCGTCGAGCCGAGCGCGATAGCTCTCCCGGGGCACTTCGATCGCGCCGAACGTCTGCAAGTGCGATGTCACGAATTGCGTATCGAGGAGTGCGAATCCACCCGCGATCAGCCGGGCGACAAGGTGGACCAGCGCCACCTTCGACGCGTCGCGGGCACGATGAAACATGCTCTCGCCGAAAAATGCGCCGCCAAGGCTGACGCCGTACAGGCCGCCGACAAGATCGTCGCCGTCCCAGACCTCGATACTGTGGCAATGTCCGCGTTCATGAAGCGCGGTGTAGAGCTCACGAATGCGGCAATTGATCCAGGTGTTGTCGCGCTGCGGCTGCGGTTCGGCGCAACCCGCGATCACCGCCTTGAACGCGCGATCTGCCGTCACCGTGAAGGTATCGCCGCGCACAGTGCGGGCGAGGCGCGAGGAGACATGAAATCCCTCCAGCGGGATGATGCCGCGCATCTCCGGCTCGACCCAGAACAGTGACGGATCATCTGCGCTCTCGGCCATCGGAAAGATGCCGCAGGCATAGGCGCGCAACAGAACGTCGGGTGTGATCTCGGAGGATGTGGAGTCGCGCGTTGCCATCCGGAGAGATTAGCAGAACGAGAGCGAAAACCTAACCGGCCGTCTGCGCCGCGGTGTTGCTGGCTGCTCCGCTGCGCAGGAACTGGAGGACGATGCGCGTGCCGGCGTGGTCGGGATCGCGTTCGACGCCGGCATTGAGTTTGCTGGCCATGGCATTGACGATGCGCTGGCCCATGCCGGTCGAGCGTGGGTCGGCCTTGGCATTCAGTCCGACACCGTCATCGGTGACGGACAACTCCAGCATGTCGCCTTTGCTCGCCAACTGGATGTGGATGGGTCCGGGGCCATCGGGATAAGCATATTTGACCGCGTTCATGACCAGTTCGTTGACGATGATGCCAATGGCCACCGCGCGGTCCGGATCGATCTCGATCGGCTCTGCCTTCAAGGTGAGCCGCGACATCCGGTTGCCTTCCGCCGAACGACGCAAGTCCTCCAAAAGAGCTTCGAGATACTGGTTGAGTACCACGCTCTTCAGGTCGTGCGACGTATAGAGCCGCCGATGAACCTGCGCGACGGCGGCAACGCGCCCCATCGCGTTGCTGAGCGCGGCTTTCACATCGTCATCATCGCTCGAATTGGCTTGCAGATGCAGCAGGGAGGCGATGATCTGCAAGCTGTTGCCGACGCGATGGTTCACCTCCCGCAGCAGCACCTCGCGCTCGGCCGCAAGCGCGGCATAACGATCGCGCGAGGCATGAACTTCCGCTTCCGCATCGTCGCGGGCCTTCCGGATGCGGGCCTGCCGGAGCGCGCTTTCCACGGCCACATGCAGCAGTGGAACGAACTCGCCCTGCAAATCCTTGACAAGATAATCGTCGGCGCCGGCCTTGAGTGCGGTGACAGCGATCTTGCTGTCCTGCGAGGCGGTGACGAAAACAACCGGCGGAGGATTGGGGAGGGCGAGAATGCGCTCCAGCGTTTCCAGGCCATCGAGGCCGGGCATGTATTGGTCGAGCGCGACGACGTCGATATCGCCCTCCCGAATCCGTTCGATCCCGGCAAGCCCGCTCTCGGCATGGACGACAGTAAACCCCTGGCGCGTCAAACCGCGCGCGACCAGACGGGCAAGACCAGCGTCGTCATCGATGTAGAGAAGGCAGGGCGTCTCGGCACTCATGTTGCGGCTTGCGGAACCTGGATCACGGAGAAAAACAATCCGAGTTGCCGGATTGCGTTTGCAAAATTCTCGTAGTTGACCGGCTTGGTGATGTAAACATTGCAGCCGAGTTCATAGCAGCGCTTGATCTCGTGCGCGTCGTCGGTGGTGGTCAGGACCACGACCGGCGCACACTTCAAATACGTATTCTCCTTCACACGGCGCAGAATATCGATGCCGGACATATCCGGCAGATTGAGATCAAGCAAAACCAGCAGTGCTTCATCCTTATGGATCACGCCGGAACCGTCGGGTCCGAACAGATAATTGACGGCGTCTGTACCGTTGGTGAACGGCTTGATTTCGTTGTTCACGCCGGAGCGCCGGATGTTCCGTTCGATCAGACGGGCATGACCTTCGTCGTCCTCGATCATGATGATGGTAACGGGCTGACTCATACTTGTTTACCTTCTTTCCCGAGCGTCCATTTGATGGGTAGCATGACGGTGAATGTGCTGCCTTCGCCTAGTGCGGAGGTGACGGACATCGTGCCTCCGAGGCGTCGCACCAGCGCGCGAACGTGAGCCAGACCGATGCCTTGACCCGGTCGGTCCTGTGGACCGGCGCGCCGGAACAGTTCGAAAATGCGCTGATGGTCCTTGGCGTCGATGCCGCGGCCGTTATCACTGACCTCGATGATGGCGAATCCGAGCTTGGTGCGCCCGCTGATGAGAATGTCACCGGACACGCCGTCGCGAAGATACTTGAGCGCGTTGTCGATCAGGTTCGAAAAAATCTGTTCCAGTGCCAGCCGGTCACTGACGATGGTCGGCAGCGGCTGCACGCGGATCTGCGCATCCGCTTCCGCGGCCTGATGCGCGACGGTGGTCGCAATCGTCTCGATGAGTTCCCGCAGATCGATGGTGACGGGCTGAAATTCGCGCCGGCCTTCACGGGTCAGTTGGAGAATGGCCGAGATCAGGCGATCCATCTTGCCGATCGACGACTTGATGAAACCGAGTGCTTCGTTGAAATCCGCCGACAGTTTCGCATCCGGGCCATCGAGCTCCGGCTCGGTCATCGCTGCATCGCTTGAACCCGGCTCTCCCGAATGGCTCAGTGATGCAATGCGTCTGAAGATATCGTCGCGCAGTTCTTCAAGCTCGCTCGTGAAGCCCATGATATTGACAAGCGGCGATCGAAGATCGTGACTGACGATATAGGCGAAGCGCTGAATTTCCTCGTTGGCTTCCCGCAGATCGGTTGTGCGCTCCGCGATTGTCTCCTCGAGATTCAGGTTGCTGTCGCGAAGTTGCGCCTCGGCATCGTCCCGCGCGCGCGAGGAGCGCCGCACGAGGAAGATCGACAGCGCCGCCAGTGCAACGACCAGTCCGGAACCGGTGATCGTGATGATCGATGCGAGTTTCTGACTATGGTCGGCCGAAATGGTCCGCGCGGCGAACAACCGTTCCTCTTCGCGTCGCATCGCGCCGCTGGTCTCGGCAATACGTTGAGTACTGGCGTCGGTTTCCGAAGCGCGGACTATGGCGAGGGCGCCAGCAGTGTCGTTTTGCTTGGCGTGCGCGATGAGGTCGCGAAGCTGAGTCAGGCGGACATCAATGGCTTCGCTCAATGCCGTGCTGTTGCCGACCTGAACCGGATTATCCGTAGTCAGACCGCGCAGCTTTTCGAGGCTTGCCTGAACATTGGCCATCGCGTTCTCGTGCTGCGCCAGAAAGCGTTCTTCCGGGCTCAACAGATATCCGCGCGCCGCGCTTTCCGCTCTGCGGATTTCCAGGAGGACCGCGGCGATCTGGTTCTCGACTTCCACGGTATGGACAACAAGCGCGCTCTCGTCGCGCGCGCGGTCCACAAAATAGATCGAGGCGGCGTTGATTGCGATCAGCACGAGAAGGCCCGCCGCCAGCAGCAGCGCCTGCATCAAGCTGCGTCGACGCCGAGCGTTCGCGGTCACTCAGGTCTCGCTATGCTGGAGAAATCGAAGCCGTTCGAGGAAATTATTGCCCAGGCCCACCGCATGCCGCCTTACCTGCTACCTAAAAGACCTTCCGAGGACGTTGGTTTCATGCAAACGAATATTGCTCTGTCCAGGCGTTTGCATCAGCGCGTTCGGTCGCCGCCGGAAAGATACTGCTCCAGCCAGTGGATGTGGTAGTCGCCGTCGATGATGTCGTGATCCCTGACGAGCGCCCGGAATAACGGCAGGGTTGTCTCAATTCCGTCGACGACGATTTCGTCCAATGCACGACGCAACCGCATCAGGCACTCGGCGCGGGTCTTGCCGTGGACGATCAGCTTGCCAACCAGAGAGTCATAATAGGGCGGAATGGTGTAGCCCTGATAGACGGCGGAATCGATACGGACGCCGAGTCCGCCGGGAGGATGGTAGCGCTGGATCGTGCCGGGCGAGGGACGGAAGGTTTCCGGATTTTCGGCATTGATCCGGCATTCGATGGCATGGCCGTTGATCGACACCTGGTCCTGCACCGTCGGCAGGTCGCCGCCGTTAGCGACGCGGATTTGTTCCAGCACGAGGTCGATCCCGGTGATCATCTCGGTGACCGGATGCTCGACCTGAATGCGGGTATTCATCTCAATGAAATAAAACTCGCCATCTTCGTATAGAAACTCGACGGTGCCGACACCGAGATACTGCATCTCCCGCATCGCTTTGGCGACGGTTTCGCCGATCTTGGCGCGAGCCGCCGCGGTCAGAACGGGTGAGGGACCTTCTTCCCAGATCTTTTGATGGCGCCGCTGCAGCGAGCAGTCGCGCTCGCCGAGGTGGATCGCGCCGCCGCGGCCGTCGCCGAGCACCTGAATCTCGATGTGACGAGGCTTCTGCAGATACTTCTCGAGGTAGACCGACGCGTCGCCGAATGCCGACTTGGCTTCGTTGCCTGCAGTGGAGATGGCAAGCGCCAGGTCGCCGGCCGTATGCGCGACTTTCATGCCGCGTCCGCCTCCGCCTGCCGCCGCTTTCACCAGGACCGGAAAACCGATCTCTTTTGCGATGGCCATCGCATCGTCGCTGGCGGTGATGGCGCCCTCCGACCCCGGCACGACCGGGATGCCCAGGCGTTTGGCCGTTCGCTTCGCTTCAATCTTGTCGCCCATCAGGCGGATGTGCTCGGCCTTGGGGCCGATAAAGCCGAGGTTGTGTTCGGCCAGAATTTCGGCGAAGCGCGCGTTTTCCGAGAGAAAGCCGTAACCGGGATGGACCGCGTCTGCGCCGGTGATCTCGCACGCCGCCAGGAGGTTCGGAATGTTGAGATAGCTTTCCTTCGAAGGCGGCGGGCCGATGCAGACGCTTTCGTCGGCCAGCCGAACGTGCATCGCTTCGGCGTCGGCGGTGGAATGCACCGCCACGGTCGCAATGCCGAGTTCCTTGCAGGCGCGCAGCACGCGCAGGGCGATCTCACCGCGATTGGCAATCAGGATCTTATCGAACATGGCGTCCTAATCAGTGAGCACCCAAGCAGAAGGGTGAACAGAAGTCCAAGTCAGGCATCGTGGCGCGGATCGCGCCGATCACTATTCGATCACGACGAGAGGTTCGCCGAACTCGACCGGCTGACCATCCTCGACGAGGATTTGCGTGACCGTGCCGGCGCGCGGCGACGGAATCTGATTCATCGTCTTCATGGCCTCGATGATCATCAGCGTATCGCCGACCTTCACCTTCGAGCCGACTTCGACGAAGGGGCGTGCGCCGGGCTCCGGCGCCCAGTAAGCAGTGCCGACCATCGGCGAAGGGACAACGCCGGGATGCTTGGCGGCGTCACCACCGGCGGCGGCGGGAGTAGCGGCTGCAGCGGCTGTCGCCGGAGCGGCAACTGCGGGAACGGCCGCGGCGATACTGACGTTGCGCGCCACGCGCAGCCGCAGTCCGGCACGTTCGATCTCGATCTCGGTGAGGTTCGTCTCGTCAAGCAACGTCGCGAGCTCGCGGATCAGCGTGCTGTCGCTGGAGACGGTTGGGGTCGAAGCGGATGAGTCTTCAGGCTGACGGGCCATGCTGGGTTCCGAAACTTTCTTGCTGGGTGGAAGAGGATGCCGTCACGTCGAGGCTGTCGCGCCGATCTTGGCCGCGAGGCCAGTGATGGCGAGCCGGTAACCGTCGATACCAAAGCCGCACAGCGTTGCGAACGCGGCCTTGGCAATGAACGAGTGATGGCGGAAATCCTCGCGAGCGTAAATATTGCTGATATGGACCTCTACGGTGGGAATCTTGACGGCCATCAGGGCGTCGTGAAGCGCAATCGACGTATGAGAATATCCTCCGGCGTTCAGCACCAGACCGACCGCCTGCTTGCCATGAGCCTCGTGAATGTAGTCGATCAGTTCACCTTCGGAATTGGATTGCCGGCAGTCGGCATGGAGGCCGTAATGCGCAGCGGTTTCGCTGCACAGCCGTTCGACGTCGGCAAGCCGGGCATGGCCGTAGGTCTCCGGTTCACGGGTCCCGAGCAGATTGAGGTTCGGGCCGTTGAGCACGTAAACTGTTCTTGCCATCCCTGATCCATGCCAGTCCGAAGGCGGCGATGCACCGTCTTTCCGGGCTGTTTATAGGTAACCCGGGCCGAGAGGAAAAGGGTGAAGCTGCCCGACATCCACTCAAATGCTTCATTCGTTTGAGGAAAAACGTCCCTGCCGGCTGCGAGGGATGGTTAATGGATGGCTTCGCGCGGCAGTTCCACACGTTCTGAGGCGCCCATGTGAGGTCCGGCGGCGGATCGAAGCCGTCCGCCGCCAGCCGCATTGTCGCGCTTAGCAGGTTGCCTTGCCGCAGCGGGCCATTGCGACCTTCTCCTTGAGAGCGTCCAGGCCGACCGCGCCGACCACCACCTGCTTGCCGATGACATAGCTGGGAGTGCCATTCATGCCCATGGACTCCGCCAGTTTGAAGTTTTCCTCGAGTGTGGCGCGAACCTCCGGGCTGACCATGTCCTTCTCGATGCGAGCCATGTCGAGCCCGGCCTCCTTGGCGGCGGCCAGTGCCCGGGCCTTGTCGGCCTGTCCGCGTCCGCCAAGCAGCTTCTGGTGGAATTCGAGATACTTCTTGCCATCGGGATCCTGCATCCGCACCGCCACCGCGACCTGCGCGGCCTCGACGGAGCCCTGACCCAGCACCGGAAACTCCTTCAGCACGATCCGGAGCTTCGGATCCGCCTTGAGCAGGGCGAGCATGTCGTTCATCGCGTGTTTGCAGTAGCCGCAATTGTAGTCGAAGAACTCGACGAGGTTCACGTCGCCCTTCCGATTGCCGAGCACGACGCCGCGCGGCGAATTGAAGATGGTTTCTCCATTGGTTGCGACGGCGGCCGCGTGCTTCTCGGCCTCCGCCTTCGCCTGTCGCTTGCTGAGTTCCGCCGAGACATCCTCGAGAATTTCGGGATGCGTCAGCAGATAGTTCTTCACGATGGTCTCGATCTCGCCGCGCTGCTCGGGTGAGAAGGATTGCGCGGATGCGCTGAGCGGGGCGCCGCAGACGGCAAGCGCGAGCAGGGCGGAAGCGAAGGGGCGGCGGAACAGCATCGGTCGGTCCTTTATGGCAATCGGCGTCAGAGAAGGTTAGCGCTTGTCGGTTGATTTCGCGCTGACGATATCATCGGCTTTCACCCAGCCGGGTGAGCCGACGGCAAATCGGGTCTTGGCGCGGGCGGCCAGTCCCCGCGCGGTCTTGGTGTCGCCGCGCAAGTAAGCAGCCTGTGCTGATGCGAGATCGGCCTCGGCATATTCGCCCTTCTGGGCATACGCCATCGCAAGCTGAGCGTAGCCCAGCGGAGCTTCCGTCTCGCGCGCCAGAGCCGCCCGCAGAATGGTGATCGCCTCCGCAGAATAGGCCTTATTGTTGGAGGCAACCAGCGCCTGGCCCAGTAACATCTCGATGAGCGGGGCGCGGTTGGAGAGCTGGACCGCCTTGCGCAGCGGCGCGATCGCCTCGTTGGGTTTGCCGCCTTCGAGCAGGGCCTGACCCCGCAGTTCGTGAAAGTAGGGATTGTTGGGCTGAACCTTGATCAGCGCATCGATTTGCGCCTGAGCGGAGCGCGGATCGCCGTGCAGGTAGGTCGAGATTGCTCGGGCATAGCGTGCCGGAAGGCTGGTGTCGGACAGCGGATAGCGTCGATAGACCGTTTCGGGACGTTCCATGAATCCCGAGGTCTTGGCGCGCATCATATCGTGACGGGCCTGCAGCGCCGGATCATCCGTCTTGTCCCAATAGGGGCTGCTCTTTGCCAGCGCCGCCAGCGCTGCGACGCGGTCGGCCGGCATCGGATGCGACTGCAGGTAGGGGTCCGCGCCACGCGACGAGAACAGGCTTTCGTCGGTGAAGCGCTGGAAGGTCTCGTACATGCCTCTTGCCGATTGGCCGGTTGCCGTGAGGAAACGGACACCGGCACGATCGGCATTTTCTTCCTGCTGGCGCTGATACGACAACAGATTGCGCCGGATCATTTCCTGCGGCGCGCTCATCGCCGCCATCCCCGCGCTGCTGGCGCCGTTGTTGTTTCCCGCACCGGCAACCATGGCACCGACGCCGAGCAGCATGGCGACGATCATCTGGGTCTGGGCATGTGCGAGTTGCGTCCGCAGCTTCGAAAGGTGTCCACCGGCAAGGTGTCCGGTTTCATGCGCGAGAACGCCGATGAGCTGGTTCGGCGTCTTCGATTGCATCAGCGCGCCATAGTTGACGAAGATACGCCGGCCGTCAGCCACGAACGCATTGAAGCTCGGATCGTTGATGATCGCGACCTGGATATTCTGCTTTTCGAGACCGGCGGCGCGCAGGATCGGCTTGGTGTAGTCGCGCAGCAATTGCTCGATCTCGGTATCGCGGAGCAGGCGCGGTCCCTTGTTGCCCTGATCCTCCTGCGCGCGAGCGGCCACCGGCGCAAGTGCCACGGCTCCACCAACCACGACCGCGGTGATGCGCGAGAGCCACCCGCGTCGTCCTGGGACGCGGCTTGGCAAGATGGCGGGTTTCATCATTGGCCGGGATATGGATTCCATGTATGCCCTACCAAACCTTGGAATACGGCGAGACGGCGGCGCGGGGGCTGGCGCGGCGGCCGATCGTCAGGAAGTAGGTCAGATAGCAGATGTCAGATACGATGATAACCGACAGGGTCGGGGCTGCGCTGGCGGCATCCGGCCGCAGCAACGTGCCGCCATTCATGGTAATGGACGTCATGGCCGCGGCTGCCGCCATCGAGGCTGATGGCGGTCATGTCATCCATATGGAAGTCGGGCAGCCCTCCGCCAGCGCTCCCCGGACGGCGCTGCAGGCGGCGCAGCGCGCGCTGGAGATTGGCCGGATCGATTATACGTCGGCGTTGGGCATTCCTTCGCTGCGCGCACGGATCGCCCGGCATTATCGCGAGACCTATCGCTGTGACGTTGATCCCGCACGAATCGTGGTGACCACCGGCTCATCGGGCGCTTTCATCCTCGCTTTTCTCGCGATGTTCGAGCCGGGCGATCGGGTCGCGGTGACGGTTCCGGGCTATCCGCCGTACCGGCATATCCTCAACGCGCTCGGCTGCGAGCCGGTCCTGATCGAAACCCACGAGGACACCCGTCACGCCTTGACCGGCGAGATGCTGTTGGCGGCTCATCGCAAGGCGCCCCTGAAGGGCGTGCTGGTGGGCAGCCCGGCAAATCCGACCGGCACAATGATGTCGCGCGAGGCCTTGACCGGCCTGATCACCGCGGCTGAAAGCGCCGGTATCCGTTTCATTTCCGACGAAATCTATCATGGGCTCGATTACGCATTTCCGGCGGTGACGGCGGCCGAGCTGTCATCCCATGCGCTGGTGATCAATTCGTTCTCGAAATACTTCTGCATGACCGGTTGGCGTGTGGGTTGGATGGTCGTGCCGGAGGGATTGATCAGGCCGATCGAGCGATTGCAGCAGAATCTGTCGATCTCGGTGCCGACGCTGTCGCAGATTGCCGCTGAAGCCGCGTTCGACGGGGCCGGCGAGATGGAAGCGATCAAGCACGGCTATGAAGAGAATCGACGGATCCTGATCGAAGGATTGCCAAAAGCGGGTCTTAGCGATTTCCTGCCGGCCGACGGCGCATTCTATCTCTATGCCGACGTGTCTAAGTTTACGGATGACAGCTTGGACTTCGCCAAGCGGATGCTGCAGCATGCTCATGTCGCGGCAACCCCCGGCATCGACTTCGATCCGATTCATGGCCGCAATTTCCTGCGGCTCTGCTACGCGCAATCAGCCTCGGATATGCACGAAGCCGTCGCGCGGATTACGCGGTGGCTGACATAAGACCGAGATGCACACTCGGCCAGGATCAAACGAAAACCGCCCGGCGATGCGCCGGGCGGTTTGATGTCTGGTCAGATGTTAGTTGCCACCACCGAAGCGTCGTGACCACCAGCCGGCCCGACGCGGCGCTGGTGGGCTTGGCTCCTGCGTCGCGGGTGCCGCAGGGTCGCTTGCCGCGGGCGCTTCAACGCTCGGTGCTTCAACGCTCGGTGCTTCAACGCTCGGTGCGGAAGGAGCTTCCGGCTCGGCCGGTGTTGAAGCCGGTTGGGGAGGCTCGGCTGCAGCCGGAACGGACGGCGCGTCATTTCGAGCAAAGCTGACCTTTTCGCGCACGGTCGAGCGGCGCCGGACCGGTTTGTCGGTATCGGCAGGCATCTCGGTGGCAGCGGCGTTGTCCTGCGCCGGCGCTGCATCCTGATTTGCGGATGTCACGTCGTGCCGTTCAGCGGGTGCTTCGCTGACTGCCTCGGCGGCTGCGCGCTCCTCCTGATGGCTCGTATCGGCAGCCGCCGCCGGAGCGCCATGATCGTCGGTGCCGTCGAAATCGGCAACGGCCTCCGCCGCCTCGGACGCGTGAATAGGCGCCAGGTCGTCGCCAATGGAGGCCGCGAGACCTTCGCTGGACGGTCCGCGACGTCGTCGGCCGCCGCGGCGACCCCGACGGCGCGGCCGTCGCTCGCTGTCATCGCCGTGTTCACCATGCGGCGCGGAGCCGCGATTCTCAGGAGATTCTTCGTCGCCGTCGCTGACCATTTCGGGCACCAACGCGGCGTCGTCTGATTCTTCCGCGTCTGTCGAAACGTCACCGTCGCTATTGGTGCTGCCATGTTCGCGGGCATCGCGACCGCGCCGCCGGCGGCGGCGACGGCGGCGCTGCTGTCCTTCGCCGGCCTCCGCATCATCCGGTTCCGAAGCCTGGCGTGAACCGGCCTCGTCGGTCAGACCCTCGGTCTCCTCGGTCTCGACCTCGACTTCGGTTTCAAACGAATCGTCGTCGTCGAATGCGTCTTCGATCATCGGCGGGACGGCCGCAGCCTGGGCCGCCAACAGTGCTTTCGCGGCTTCGAGGGTATGGACCTGCTCGCCGCGTTCGATAACGAACGACTGCTGTCCGCCGAGATTGGCATCGGCGAGTACGGACAGGGTCACCTTGAAGCTGGTTTCGAGATCGCGCAGATGCGCGCGCTTGTGATTGAGAACGTAGAGGGCGACGTCGCTGCGCGTCCGCACCGTCAGATTGTGCGTCGCGCCCTTCATCAGGATTTCTTCGAGGTTGCGCAGCACCTGCAAGGCCACCGACGACACGGAGCGGATATGTCCGCTGCCGCCGCAATGCGGGCACGGCTCGGTCGAGCTTTCCAGGACGCTGGCGCGGATGCGCTGGCGCGACATCTCCAGCAGGCCGAAATGCGATATGCGTCCGACTTGAATGCGTGCGCGATCCTGCCGCAAGCAATCGCTGAGCTTGCGTTCGACGGCGCGATTGTTGCGGCGCTCGTCCATGTCGATGAAGTCGATGACGATCAGGCCCGCGAGATCGCGCAGGCGAAGCTGACGCGCCACTTCTTCAGCAGCCTCGAGATTGGTTTTGAGAGCGGTGTCCTCGATATGATGTTCGCGTGTCGATCGTCCGGAGTTGACGTCGATCGAGACCAGCGCCTCGGTCTGGTTGATGACCAGATAGCCGCCCGATTTGAGCTGGACGATCGGCGTGAACATCACGTCGAGCTGGCTTTCAACGCCCATGCGGGAGAACAGCGGCTGCCCATCGCGATACGGCTTCACGAGACGGACGCTGGAGGGCATCAGCATCTTCATGAAATCACGCGCTTCGCGGTAGCCGGTCTCGCCGGCGACCTGGATCTCGTCGATTTCCTTGTTGAAGAGGTCACGGAGCGAGCGCTTGATCAGCGAGCCCTCCTCATAGACCAGCGTCGGAGCCTGTGACCGCAGCGTGGTGTCGCGCACCGTTTCCCACATCCGCAGCAGATATTCGAAATCACGCTTGATTTCCTGTTTGGTGCGGGACGCGCCGGCGGTGCGCAGGATGACGCCCATGCCTTCCGGCACGTCGAGATCCTGCACCACTTCCTTCAACCGCGACCGATCCTGCGCCGAGGTAATCTTCCGGCTGATCCCGCCGCCGCGCGCAGTATTGGGCATCAGGACGGCGTAGCGGCCGGCCAGTGACAGATAGGTGGTCAGCGCCGCGCCTTTGTTGCCGCGCTCTTCCTTCACCACCTGCACCAGCATCACCTGGCGGCGCTTGATGACTTCCTGGATCTTGTATTGGCGGCGCGGGCGGAAGGTCCGCTCCGGCATTTCCTCGAGGGCGTCGTCGCCGCCGACCGATTCAACGACGTCCTCTTCGGCATCCTCGCCGTCGTCCTCGTCTTCGTCGCTCTCGTCGTCAGCCGCTTCGTCATGGGCGGCTTCGTCGTGATGCGCGTCGGCTTCGTCAGTCGTGTGGTCGTGTGCGGCACTGTCCCCAGCCGAGGTAGCCTGAGCGGCGTCGGCCGACGCGGCATCCCCGACCGATGGCTGGTCCGACGCCATCTCCGCTGGATAGTCATGGCTGCTATCCCCTTCGGAGGCGGGAACGGCAGCGGCTTCGGCCGGTGCGTCCGAAGCGAGGGGAGCAGCGTCCTGCCAGGTCGGAGCCGCCGAAGGCTCCTCATGCCGCCCGGGTTGAGCGGCCGATTCATCGGCGGCGGCCTGCGGCTGCGCAAGCTGCTCGGCATCGCCATGCGTCACGCCGGCATGTTCGTCACTAGGATCGGCGACCAGGTGATGCTCCGCATCCGCGGATGCGGCGGGGTAGTCATCGTGAGCGGGATCGTTGGACAGCGAGGCGTCCGCAGGATGCTCGCCGTCGGTGATCTCGATCACCTCGCTCTGCACCCGCTCCCCATTGTTACGACGGCGCGAACTGCGATGCCGGGAGCGGCGGCGCGAGGAACGGTGCTCCGATTCCTCCTCGGCTTCGCGATGGGCGCGTTCGTCGGCCTCGATCAGGGCCTGCCGGTCGGCGACCGGGATCTGATAGTAGTCGGGATGAATTTCGCTGAAGGCGAGAAAGCCGTGGCGGTTGCCGCCATATTCGATGAACGCAGCTTGGAGCGACGGCTCAACCCGGGTGACCTTGGCGAGATAGATGTTTCCGCGAAGTTGTTTGCGTTGCGCAGATTCGAAGTCGAATTCTTCAACTCGGTTGCCACGGACCACGACCACCCGGGTCTCTTCCGGGTGGGTCGCATCGATCAACATCTTGTTTGGCATTGGAAAGCTCTTGGCGGCGGAGGGCGCACAGGGCGGCAAGCGCAAACGGCGTAGCCGGGGAGCGCGACGGTCCACCTGATTCGGGGGTGAGGGGAAGGCCGAAACGAAAATCGCTGCGCTGTTCCGGGATCGAAACGAGCGCCATGCGCAGCGCGTCGCTCATGCGTCGCGTCGGCGAGATGGTCGCGTATGTTTCGGCCGGGGTTACAGTCTGGCGCATCAAGCGTCGGCCCGTCTAAACAGGGTTAGCGGCGCAAAAGGGCGCCGCCTTTCGGCGTTGACGGGCGGGCGAACGTCGAGACGTCTGCCAGCTATCGCTTATTGCAGGTTTGCGACCGCGATAACCGATCATGCTGTGCCACCTGTCCCTCAAACAACACATGGGACCGGTTCCGCTCGGACTGAACCGCCATTCCTGAGTGGTCGCGCACGGCGCTGACTACGGGAAGAGGCGGCAAATGACGCAGGCTCCTCGCATCTGAGAGAACCGGCGCTGCTCCGGGAGGTTGAACGCGGCACAACCGGAAGTTTTACCGTCAACTCTTGTTACATACGTCGATTAGCAGCGCCATGCAAGGGAAGCGTCACGCCAGGGCAACAAAGGCTAAAATTCGGAAACTTCGACTTAAAGCTTGATTAACCCTGCTGTCCTATTGCGGTACGACAGGGCAGCTCGGAGGCGAGGGGAACTGTTGGCGAGCCGCACAAAATTGCTGGTTCTATGTGGCTTGGCGCTTCTGGGCGGGTATATCCCTGCATCAGGACTATCGGTTGCGCTCGCTGCGGGCGATGCAGCCGTGGCCCAGCCGGGAGCTGTGGAACCTTTCCCTGTGGCGTCGGACGTCCGGGTGGCCGGAGATGCGAAGCAGACCCGCTTTATCCTGGACCTGGATCGAAAAATCGATCTTCGCGCATTCACCTTGGGAAATCCCGATCGGGTCGTGGTCGACCTGCCGCAGGTGACGTTCAAATTGCCGGACAGCGCCGGCAAATCCGGGCGAGGGCTGATCAAGGCATTTCGGTACGGACTGGTGATGCCGGGCGGATCCCGGCTGGTATTCGACCTGTCCGGCCCCGCGAAAATCGAAAAAGCCTATGTTCTTGACGCCGCCAATGGTCAGCCGGCCCGTCTCGTGGTCGAACTGGCGGCGAGCGATCGTGCGACCTTCCTCAAGTCCGCGGATAAAGAGCCGGAACAGCGCTCCAGTCGTCCACCCGCGACTGTCGCGGCCAACGACGTTGGCGGATCTGAGGCGTCAGATTCGCGCCCGGTCGTCGTCATCGATCCCGGCCACGGCGGTATCGACAACGGAACGCAAGCGTCCAGCGGTGAAACTGAAAAGGCGATCGTGCTCGCATTCGGACTGGCGTTGCGCGACCGGATCGCCGAGAGCGGCAAGTATCGGGTGGTGCTCACCCGCGATGACGACACGTTTATTCCACTTGGGGACCGGGTCAAAGTGGCGCGCAGCCAGAATGCGGCGCTGTTCGTATCCATTCACGCCGACGCGTTGCCGCGCCGGG
>DATMSE010000100.1:0-26070 GCA_035565575.1 Xanthobacteraceae bacterium | reverse complement strand
ACCAAGGCCTCGGTCACATAGGCCGTGGCCGTCGCCGGCTTGGCGATCACCGGCACGCCGGCGAGAAAGGCCGGCGCGAATTTTTCCAGCAGGCCCCAGCAGGGAAAATTGAACGCATTGATATGCACCGCGACGCCGTGCAGCGGCGTCAGGATATGCTGACCGACGAAGGTGCCGCCTTTCGACAGCCCCTCCACCTCGCCTTCGACGATGAAACGCGTCGCAGGCAATTCACGCCGGCCGCGCGAGGCATAAGCGGAGAGCGTGCCGAGGCCGCCCTCGATATCCACCCCATTGTCGCGGCGGCTCGCGCCGGTGTCGCCCGCGAGCTTGTAGAGTTGCTCCTTGCGCTCGGAGACATAGGCTGCGATCGCCTTCAGCCGATCCGCGCGCTGATGAAACGTCAGGCCACGCAGCGCGGGGCCGCCCACGTCGCGCGCATGTTTCACCATGGCCGCGAAATCGAGCCCGGCGCTGGACGCGCGCGCCACGGTCTTGCCGTCCACCGCGCTCGGGATGTCGACGAAGCCGCTCGGCGCCTCGACCCAACGATCCAGCGCAAGATTTTGCAACGTGATGGTCATCGTTTCCTCCCGTCTCGGGTGTCGATCGGCCGTTGACAGCGCGGCCGCTTGGGCCAATAATTAACTGACCGCCCGTTCAATTCAATAGGCTTGATGGCCTTGCGAACGGCAGTGCCCCGCTCCAACATCGGGATGCCGCGCGGTCGAGGGAGAAACGTCGTGACCTACGTCCTGACCGATTGCGGGAAATGGCCGCGCATGCCGCGCCACATCGGGAGGACAGTTTGAGCACAGCGACCACTCTTTCGCCGGACGACCTTGCGCGCGCCTGCGCCGACGCGATGTGGAAAGAGGACAACGCCTCGCGCGGCCTCGGCATGGAGATCGTCGAGATCGGCGCTGGCCGCGCCGTGCTGTCGATGACGATCCGGCCCGAAATGGTCAACGGCCACGGCATCGCCCATGGTGGCTTCATCTTTACGCTGGCGGATTCCGCATTCGCCTTCGCCTGCAATTCCTACAACGAGCGCACCGTGGCGGCGCACGGCAACATCTCCTTCATCCGCCCCGGCAAACTGGGCGACCGTCTGATGGCGGACGCCCGCGAAATCTCAAAATCCGGCCGCTCCGGCATCTACGACATCCGCGTGACCGCCAATGGCGACACCGTGATCGCCGAATTGCGCGGCTATTCGCGCACCATCGGCGGCACCATGGTCGATGTCGCGTCGCCGGATAAAGCCTTACTCCGCGATTAGATCAGGATGATTGCCATGGCCATGACCGAGACCGCTCCGAAATTCAGCAATGGCCTTGTGCTCGATCCTGCCGAGCGCGCGTCGCGCGACGAGATCATGGCGCTGCAGACCCGGCGGCTCGCCTGGTCGCTCAAGCATGCCTATGAGAACGTCGCCCACTACAGGCAGGCGTTCGATGCCAACGGCGTGCATCCGTCGGATTTCAAGCAGCTTTCGGACCTCGCCAAATTTCCGTTCACGGTGAAGACGGACCTGCGCGACAACTATCCCTTCAACATGTTTGCCGTGCCGCGCGAGCAACTGGTGCGCGTGCACGCCTCCTCGGGCACCACCGGCAAGCCGATCGTCGTCGGCTACACACAAGGCGACATCGATATCTGGTCCGAAGTGATGGCGCGCTCGATCCGCGCCGCCGGCGGCCGCAAGGGCATGATCCTGCACAATGCTTACGGCTATGGCCTGTTCACCGGCGGCCTCGGCGCGCATTACGGCGGCGAACGGCTCGGCTGCACCGTGGTGCCGGTCTCCGGCGGCATGACCGAGCGGCAGGTGCAGCTCATCAACGACTTCAAACCCGACATCATCATGGTGACGCCGAGCTATATGCTCGCGATCCTCGATGAATTTCACCGCCAGGGCATCGACCCGCGCCAATGCTCGCTGAAATTCGGCATCTTCGGCGCCGAGCCGTGGACCAACGCCATGCGCGGCGAGATCGAACAGGCCTTCAACATGGATGCCACCGACATCTACGGCCTGTCGGAAGTGATCGGCCCCGGCGTCGCGCAGGAGTGCGTTGAAACCAAGGACGGCCTGCACATCTGGGAGGACCATTTCTATCCGGAGATCATCGATCCCGAAACCGGCGCGGTGCTGCCCGACGGCGAAAAGGGCGAACTGGTCTTCACCTCGCTGACCAAGGAGGCATTTCCCATCGTGCGCTATCGCACCCGCGACCTCACGCGGCTCCTGCCGGGCACGGCAAGGCCAAGCATGCGGCGCATGGAGAAGGTCACCGGCCGCTCCGACGACATGATCATCCTGCGCGGCGTCAACGTGTTCCCAACGCAGATCGAGGAAGTGCTGCTCGCGACCGATTGGTGCGGCGGTCACTTCCAGATCGAACTGACGCGCGAGGGCCGCATGGATGAAATGACGGTGCTGGCGGAAGCGCGGCCGGAAAGCTGGGACGGCCAGGGCCTTGTCGCCCACGCGGAAAAGATCGTGGCGCATATCAAGAACACCATCGGCGTCACCAGCAAGGTTTCAATCGTCGCCCCGGAAACGCTGGCGCGCTCTCAAGGCAAGGCCAAGCGTGTCTACGACAAGCGACCGAAAGAATGATCAACAGACGCTATCGAGGAATTTAGAAAGCGAACCTCACCTGAACGGACGGAGAGACTGTCATGCCACTCCACCCCTCACGCCGTGATATGCTGAAAACCTCGCTGGGCGTCGCCGCAGCCACCGCCCTTCCTTCCCTCACGTTGATGGAGCGAGCCATGGCCCAAGCCGGTGCAACGCCCTCCGCCGCCGAGATCGTTCAGGCGATCCGCGACAAGAAGATCACCGCGGTCAGCGTCGTGCAGGCGGCCATCGACCGCGCGGAGAAATTGAAAGATCTCAACACGCTGATCTATCTGAACAAGGAGGCTGCGCTGGCAGCCGCCCGCGATGTCGATGCCGGCAAGATCACCGGACCGCTGGCGGGCCTGCCGATCGTGGTCAAGGACAACATCAATACCAGGGACATGCCGACCACGGGCGGCACGCCCGCATTGCAGAACGCGCGACCGTCCAACAACGCGCCGTCGCTGCAGAAGCTGCTGGATGCCGGAGCCATCGTCATCGGCAAGGCCAACATGCACGAACTCGCCTTCGGCATCACCAGCACCAACCTGTCGTCCTTCGCCGGGCCGGTGAAGAATCCATATGACCTGACGCGCATTCCCGGCGGCTCCTCCGGCGGGACGGCGGCGGCGATTGCGGCCGGCATCGTTACCTGCGGGCTCGGCACCGATACCGGCGGCTCGACGCGGGTCCCCGCCGCGCTGACGGGCACCGTTGGCTTGCGCCCCTCGGTCGGCGATGGCGGCGCGCGACGACGCTACAATGATGATCACGCTGTCGTGCCGATCAGCCATACGCGCGATACCGTCGGGCCGATGGGCCGCACCGTCGCGGATGTCGCACTGCTGGACTCCGTCATCACCGGCACGGTGATGGCGTCGGCCATCGATCTGCGCGGCAAGCGCTTCGGCGTGCCGCCCTCGATGTGGAGCGGGCTCGATAACGGCTTGAAGGAGGTTGTCGATGCCGCGCGCAAGACGCTGACCGATGCCGGCGCCGAACTGATCGACAAGGAGATCGACGGCCTCGCCGATCTCAACGCCAAGCTGTCGTTTCCGATCGCGCTGCACGAGCCGATCGAGGATATTCCCGCTTACCTGAAAGCCTCCGGCATCGAAGGCATCACGCTCGCGGATATCGCGGCGAAGATCGCCAGCCCCGATGTGAAAGGCGCGTTCGGCGCGATCACCGCGGATGCTTTCGGCAAGGCCTATCCCGACGCCATCGGCACGCTTCGGCCGCAATTGCAAAAGCTCTACGAGAATTACTTCCGCGACAACAATCTCGACGCCATTCTATTTCCGACCACGATTGCGCCGGCGCCACCGATCGACGCCGCGAACGGATCAGGCGAGATGACGGTCAACGGTGGCAAGCCGGTGCCGACTTTCGACACCATGATCCGCAATACCGATCCCGGCAGCAATGCCGGCATTCCCGGGCTGTCGCTGTTCGCCGGCATGACGCAGGATGGTCTGCCCGTCGGGCTGGAAATCGATGGACCTGTCGGCAGCGATACAACCTTGCTCGGATTGGGTCTGTCGATGGAGAAGCTGCTCGGCTATGCGCCGCCACCGAAACTGTGAGCGCACGGAAGTAGCGCCGCGCAAATCAATCGTGCTGAATTCGCGCTGCGCACCGCATCGCCGCAGCAAGGATTTTTCCGACCTCCGCGCCGCGAGAGAATAGGATTGCAACGCGCGTCTCACGCGCCTATATAACGAAAGCCTGCGCATTCGCAGGCTTCATCTGCTGGTTGGGGAGGACGCCATGTCACGCGACGCCCTCTTCCAATTGGGGATGGGCGCAGTTTCGCTGAATGCCTCCCAAAAGGAAGAACATTTTCACGCCCACGCGCAGGACGCGCTTCGGGAACAGGCCGATCATTTCATCGAAAAAGACGGGGTCGTTTGCGCGGGGTCGCATCTGATCATCGATCTTTATGAGGCCGAACGGCTCGATGATCTCGATCATATTTCCGACACGCTCAAGTTGTGCGTTGAAACCGCCGGCGCGACGCTGCTGCACATGCATCTGCATCCGTTCGAGCCAAATGGCGGCATCAGCGGCGTGGCAGTGTTGGCGGAAAGCCATATTTCGATCCATTCCTGGCCCGAGCGACGCTATGCCGCGCTCGATGTCTTCATGTGCGGAGATGCCGAACCGGCGCGCTGCATCGATGTGCTGCGCAAGGCATTCAAACCGAAGCGCATCGCCGTTCAGGAGCTCTTGCGTGGGAAAGGCGCATGAACGAGCGCCGCTGGCTGAGCGAAACGGCATTCGACAACATGCGGCTTTCGTTCGTGGTCACGCGCGTGCTGCGGGAAGAACACAGCCCGCAGCAGCGCCTCGACCTGATCGAGAATCCGCTGTTCGGCAAAGTGCTGATGCTCGACGGCGCGACGCAGGTCACCACCGCCGACGAATTCATCTATCACGAGATGATGGCGCACGTGCCGATCGTCGCGCATGGCGCCGTGCGCGACGTGCTGATCATCGGCGGCGGCGACTGCGGGCTGGCCGAGGAAGTTCTCAAGCATGCCGGCATCAGCCGCGTCCTGCAGATCGAGATCGACGCGCAGGTGGTGGAGTTTGCTCGCGCGCATTTCGCCGAGTTCAACGCCGCGGCCTTTGCCGATCCGCGCTTCAAGATCGAGATCGCCGATGGCGCGGCCTTTGCCGCGACCACCGATCAGCGCTTCGACGTGATCCTGGTCGATTCCACAGATCCGATCGGCCCCGGCGCGGTGCTGTTCACGAAAAGCTTTTATGCCAGCCTGCGGCGATGTCTGCGTCCCGGCGGGGTCGTCGTGACGCAGAGCGGTGTGCCATTCGTGCAGCAGGACGAATTCATCACCGCGATGCAGAATCTCGCGCGGGTGTTTCCCATCGCCGATTGCTACGTGCTGGCGACGCCGTCATATGCCGGCGGGCACATGGCCCTGGGCTGGGGCAGTGTCGATCGCGATCCGGCTGAGCCGGCGCGCGAGACATTGGCCGAACGTGCCAGTCCGCTCGCCACCCGCTACTACACGCCCGACGTGCATCGCGCCGCGTTTGCGCTGCCGCGCTACATTCTCGACGCCAAGATCGCCGCCATCGCGGCCGACCGATAGGTGCAGCTCACATCTGATCGTAGTCGACGACCACTTTCGCTGACGTCGGGTGCGCCTGACAGGTGAGGATGAATCCTGCCTCCAGTTCCCACGGCTCCAGCGAGTAGTTCAACTCCATCGGCGCCTCGCCTTCCACCAGCCTGGCGCGGCAGGTCGAACACATGCCGCCCTTGCAGGCGAACGGCAGGTCCATGCCGGCGCGCAATGCGGCATCGAGGATGGCCTCGCCTTCCGCCACCGGAACATCGCGGCGCTTGCCGTCGATGATCAGCGACGCAATCGCCTTCGGCGGCGTGCCTTCCGCGACGACGGTTTTCGGCCGCGCCTTGCCGCCGAACTCCGACACGAAGCGCTCGACGTGAATGCGCTCCTCGGCGATGCCGAGCGCGCGACAGGTCGCCTCGATATCCTCGCTCATGCCGAGCGGACCACAGATGAAGACATGATCGACACTGTCGGCCGGCACCAGCGAACGCAGCAGAACCTTCACCTTTTCGGCGTCGAGGCGGCCGTGCAGGATCGGGATGTCCTGCTCCTCCTGCGAGATCACATGAAACACCGACAGCCGCTCCATGTAGCGGTCCTTCAGTTCCTCCAGCACCTCGCGGAAAATAATCCCGTCGGCGGAGCGGTTGCCGTAGAAAAGAAAGAAACGGCTGTGCGGCTCGCGCGCCAGCACGCCACGAATGATCGACAGGATCGGCGTGATGCCCGAGCCGGCGGCAAAGCCGACATGAGTGCGCGCCTCGTCCGGCGTGAAGGCAACGCCGAAGCGGCCGGTCGGCGTCATCACGTCGAGCGTGTCGCCGGCCTTCAACGCCTCAGCCGCCCAACTCGAAAAAGCACCGCCGTCGACCCGCTTCACCGCGATGCGCATCTCGCCATCGTCCGGTCCCGAGCAGATCGAATAGGAGCGCCGCACCTCCTCGCCGTCCATCACCGTCCGCAAGGTCAGATACTGGCCGGGGGCGAAGGCATAATCGTCCGCCAGTTCTTTCGGGATCGCAAAGGTCAGCGAGATCGCGTCGTTCGCTTCGCGGCGCAGATCGTTGACGGAGAGACGATGAAATCTGGGAATCTGTGACATGGTCGGCGCTTTCTTCCCCTCTCCCCTCGCGGGAGAGAGTGGATCGCCGCTGGCGACCCGGGTGCGTTTTTTTTCATGTGGCGCCCCTCCTTTCGCCTTCGCTCCGCGAGGGTACCTTCTCCCACAAGGGGAGAAGGAAAAAAGGCACCACCTAAGTCATCCAGGTAGTCAGCTCAGTGACACTTGAAGTAGTCGAACGGCTCGCGACAGCTCTTGCAGCGCCATAGCGCCTTGCACGAGGTTGACCCGAATTCCGACAGCGTTTCGGTGTCGGTCGAACCGCATTGTGGGCAGGCGACCTGCTCGACGCCGAACAGCGCGCGGCGGCTGCTGCCCGGTTGTGGCGGTGCAATGCCGTAATCCTTCAGCTTGCGACGGCCGTCCTCGCTCATCCAGTCGGTGGTCCAGGCCGGCGACAGTACCGTACGCACTTTGGGCTTGCGGAAGCCCGCGCGCTCCAGGGCGACCTCGATTTCCACGGCGATCATGTTCATCGCCGGGCAACCCGAATAAGTCGGCGTGATCGCGACCTCAATGGCACCATCATGCACGGAAACCTCGCGCAGCACGCCGAGATCGGCGATGGTCAGGACCGGAATTTCCGGATCGACCACCTGCGCAGCGGCGTCCCACGCGCGCTGGCGCAACTCCATATCGCGGGCGGCGTGATTCACCATGTCGCTCCCGGAAAGGTGCGCTGCAGCGATTGCAATTCGCTGAGCAGATGGCCGAGATGTTCGGTATGGTGGCCGATGCGGCCGCCCTTCTGCATCCAGTCGTTGGCGGGCCGCGCCAGCGTCGCTTCGCCGAATACACCCGATACGGTCTTGAGCCACTGCGGACGCAGCGCCTCCGGATCGACGACGATGCCGCCGTCGATCAAGCCGCGCTCGCTGTCATCGACGGAAAACATTTCGCCAGTGAAAGCCCAGAGGTCGTCGATGGCGGCTTGCGCGCGGCGGTGGCTTTCCTCGGTGCCGTCGCCGAAGCGCACCATCCATTCCGACGAATGCCGCAGGTGATAAGCGCTTTCCTTCTCCGACTTTGCGGCGATGGCCGCCAGCGTCGCGTCACGCGACGTCATCATCGCGCGCCAGTAGAGATCGGCGAACGCGGAATAGAAGAACTGCCGCACCATGGTGCGGGCGAAATCGCCATTCTGCTGCTCCACCAGAAGGAGATTGCGATACTGCCGTACGTCGCGCAGATAAGCGAGCTTGTCCTCGTCGTTGTCCTTGCCCTCGACCCTGGCGGCGTAGGCATAAAGCTCGCGTGCCTGTCCCAGCAAGTCGAGACCCATATTGGCAAGCGCCATGTCCTCTTCCAGCATCGGCGCGTGGCCGCACCATTCCGAAAGGCGATGGCCGAGGATCAACGCGTCGTCGGCGCGGCGCAACGCGTAAAGCACCAGCGGCGTTTCGGACACCTGAATGGAGGCTGCGCTCATGGACAACCTTGCTCCGATAAATTGATCTGAGGCCGCGACTACATATGCCCGACTTCGTCCGGCACCTCGTAGAAGGTCGGATGCCGGTAGATCTTGGATTCCGCGGGCTCGAACATCATCCCCTTCTCGGCGGGATCGGACGCGGTGATCGCGCTGGACGGCACGACCCAGATCGAAAGCCCCTCGCCGCGCCGCGTGTAGATGTCGCGCGCAGCCTGCAACGCCAGCGTCGCGTCGGCGGCATGCAGCGAGCCGACATGCTTGTGCGCAAGGCCGTTGCGGCTGCGAATGAAAACCTCCCAGAGCGGCGTATTCGGTGTCGCCATCGTCGCCTCCTTGCGTTTACTCGGCCGCCTGCGCGACCGCGCGACGTTCACGCTTCGCGGCATAGGCGGCCGCCGCCTCGCGCACCCACGCGCCCTCGTCATGCGCCTTGCGCCGCGCAGCGAGACGATCGCGATTGCACGGGCCGTTGCCGGCCAGCACCTGCTTGAATTCGGTCCAGTCGATCGCGCTGTAGCGCCAGTGGCCGTCGGCATCCTGCGTCATGCCCGGATCGGGAATGGTAAGGCCGAGGAATCGCGCCTGCGGCACCGTCGCATCGACGAACTTCTGGCGCAGTTCATCATTGGAGAAGCGCTTGATCTTCCACTTGGTCGAGGTGTCGCTGTGCTGGCTCGCCTGGTCCGGCGGGCCGAACATCATCAGCACCGGCCACCACCAGCGATCCAGCGCGTTCTGCGCCATCGCCTTCTGCTCGTCGGTGCCGCGACACAGCGTCAGCATGATCTCGAAGCCTTGCCGCTGATGAAACGACTCTTCCTTGCAGACGCGGATCATCGCGCGCGCGTAAGGCCCATACGAACAGCGGCACAGCGGGATCTGATTCATAATCGCCGCGCCGTCGACCAGCCAGCCGATGGCACCGATGTCGGCCCAGGTCAGCGTCGGATAATTGAAGATGGAGGAATACTTGGCTTTGCCCGACAGCATCGCGTCGACCAGTTCTTCGCGCGAGGTGCCGAGCGTTTCCGCCGCCGCATAAAGATAGAGCCCATGGCCGCACTCGTCCTGCACCTTGGCGAGCAGCGCCGCCTTGCGGCGAAGCGTCGGCGCACGGGTGATCCAATTGCCTTCCGGCAACATGCCGACGATCTCGGAATGGGCGTGCTGTGAAATCTGCCGCGTCAGCGTCTTGCGATAGGCGGCGGGCATCCAGTCGTTCGGCTCGATGCGCTCATCGGCATCAATGCGCGCCTGAAATGCGGCCGCACGGTCTGCATCTTCAACGAAGCGGTCTTCGCCGTCCGAGGTATTGAGCGCCTGGGTATACATGGGCCGCCTCCCGCATGTGATTGGCCCAAATATATAACAGAAAAAATTCCAATCAAGAATTTATTGTAACATATCAAGCCGCATCCTCGAATCGCCGGAACAGGTCCGCGCTGGCCGGCGGCAGGGTCCCCTGTGGGCTAACGCCGTGCTGGTCAAGCCATTGTTCGGAGGCCGAAATCAGGCGCCGATAGAGATCGGCGCAAAGCTGGCGCGCCGCAGTCCCGGGCCAGTCGGCCGGCAGCAGGCTGCCGGGCAGCAAGGGGTCGCGCAACACGACGCGGCGATAGTGATGGATCAGCAGAATACGCGCGGTGAGAGCGTCCGCCTCCGACAGCGAACGATCCCGACCGAGCCAGTCGCGCAGCGGAGTGAACGTGGTGATGAAGCGCTGATAGGCATCGGCCGTCAGGTGCAGCGGCCAGCTTTCGCTCAAGAGTCGGCGCCCGCTGTCATCCTCTGCGGAAACCTCCAGCCGGATCGCACCGGCCGCCTCGACCGGCACCCGCACGCCGGACGGGGCCACCCAGACGCCCGGCAGCGGACTGCCGAAACCGGCAGCACGCAGTGCTTCGCGCGCGGAATCGCGATCGCCGCCGTTGCCGATCAGAAGAAGCTCGAAGCGCCCGGTCCAGTCCGAGGGCTGCGGATTGTAGACATGACGCACCGCCGTATCGAAGGTCTCGCGGCCCTTGTCGGCCAGCCGATAGAAGCTGTTGCGCCCGACCCGTTCGCGCTCGAACCAGCCGTCGGCGGTGAGTCGTGACATCGCAGTACGGACCACGCCCCCCTCGGTGTCGAGCATGGCGAAGAACGCCAGCTGCGTACCGAGCCCCACAGAGCCGCCACGCGGCACGATAGCGTCGCCGAACAGCGTGATGACGATGGAGCCGGTGCGCGAGGGTTCGCGTTTGAGCTGCTGGAGAATACGGACAAGCGGTTGAGGCATCGGCCCGGCATAGCCTGTTTCGCCGGAACAGACCACAGCAGCCCGTGTCGTTCGAGGGTTCTCGGCGCTCCGGCGAGAGCTGGCCGCGGCGGATTATAATTGACCAATTGGACGGTCAATGCGAAGTTGCCGGCCGGCTGCCCTCGGGCGGCGGCACGCTTGGCCTCGCGCCGGCACGGCTTCAGGGTAGCGGACTGCATGGCTCGGACGCGGGCGATCGACTACGACAAGAAACGCCTGGGTATTCTCAGCCAGTCCGCCCGGCTATTCGCGCAGCATGGCTTTACCGGCACCTCGATCACCATGATCGCCGAGGCCTGCGGGGTCTCCAAGGCGCTGATGTATCACTACTACAAGTCCAAGGACGACGTGCTGTTCGATGTCCTTGCGGATCATCTCAAGCACCTCGTCACGGTCATCGAGGAGGCGGCGCAAACCGCGCGCGAAGGACGGCCGCGCCTTGTCGCGATCTCGACCGCCCTGCTCGACGCCTATCGCGGCGCCGACGCCGAACATCAGGTGCAGATATCCAGCCTGAAATTGCTGCCGCCCGCGCAGCAGGACATCCTGAAAGAACTGGAACGGCGGCTGGTCACGATTTTCTCCGAGGCCATCGCCGCGGCGCTTCCGTCAGTTGCCAGGCAGTCCGATACGCTCAAGCCGCTGACGATGTCGCTGTTCGGCATGTTGAACTGGCACTATCTGTGGTTTCGCGAAGGCAAGGGCATGACCCGCGAGGCCTATGCGCGCATGGCGGCGAACTTGATCCTGTCCGGCGCCGAAGACGCGATCGGCGCGGCGACTGTGTCCGCCGCACCGTCGAAAGCGGCCGCGCCCGTCAAACCGACGCCGGCGAAGAAGAAAGTCGAGAAGGCCCGCTCTTAGCGCACCGATGGTCGACGAGCGCCAGCGATGGACGATGAAACGCCCGGCGCGTTAGCGGTTGGGATCCGGATACACCAGGCTGCGCCAGCCGCTACGGTCAAACGGCTTCCACTCGCCTTCGGCCTGCGCGAGACGGTCCGCCACCGCATAGACCACCGCCGGGTGATGGCCCATGCCGCAATGGCTGCTTTCGACCTCGATGCTCTCCGAAAGCGCCGTCGCTTTCTCCATGCAGCCCTGCCAGGCGCAGATGCCATCGGTGCGGCTGAAGATCGCCGTCGTCGGCACCGGCGGCGTCAGCGCCAGCGAGCCGCCGAAATGATCGTCCTCCTCGTCGGCGCGCCGGCCGCTGGCAAACTCGTAGACCCGCCAGGCATTGGTGGACTTCGGACCAGCGGCGAACGGGCTGCCGAGCGAGATCACCGAGCGCACGCGATCCGGCATCATTTTCGCAAGCTGCCGCGCGTAAAGACCACCGAGGCTCCAGCCGACGAGGCTGATCTTGCCCCCATGCTCATCACTCATTTCCTTGACGAGATCGACCATGGTGTCCTGCACGCCGGCGCGCAGGCCGAGATTGCGGCCCTGCCCCCAGCCGCAGACCGCGTAACCGCGATTGCGCAGGAAGCTGCGCAGCGGCCGGGTCGACACATCGCTGGCCATGAGGCCCGGGAGCACCAGCACCGGATGCCCGTCGCCGCGCGGCGCCAGGCTCAGCAGCGGCAGCGCGCCGAGGAAAGCACCGAATTCCGAGAATGCCCGCCCCTCGAGAAACATCAGGGTCCGGGACGGCGGTCGCAACGTCTGAGCGGTGGCTGACATCTTATTCCTTTCGTGCCCGGCCTGCGTGTGCGCAATGCCGAATAACTCATTCAAAGACGCAAAAGCCTCATCACGCCGACGACACATTGCCGTCATATATCAAGCTAGGGTGGGGTTTTTCCGATTTCAAGCGCATTCAGCGCTTGCGGAAGATGCGGCGCGCCGGTCAGTTCCGGCACTTGCGCGATTCGCTACAGCCAGCGCAGCAGCATCTCGAGGCTGTAGAGCGCCAGTCCGGCGAGACCGCCGATGACGGAGCCGTTGAAGCGAATGTATTGCAGGTCCTTGCCGACATTGGTTTCGATCAGTGTGATGAGCTGCGCCATGTCCCATCCCTTCACCTGATCGGCGATGAAGATGGAGACGCCGCTCTTCTGCTCGGCGATGAAGCTGCGCAGCACCACAATCAGCCCCTGATTGATCTCGGCGCGCATCTCGGCGTCAGCCGCAAGGGCCTTGCCGGCTTCGACGAAGACGTTGGCGAGGTGATGCTGCAGCACGCTGGATTCACCCGACGCGCTTCTCTCGATGAAAGCTTTGGCCTGCGACCAGATGCTTTGCGCCAGCCCGCCGAGTTCGGGACGCGCCAGCAGGCTGCGCTTGAGATCGTCGAGATGTGCGGCATAGGCCGGATCGCTCGACATCTTGTCCACGAGGGACAGCACCATGCGATCGAACTCGCTGCGGAACGGATGCTGCGGATCGGCGCGCACTTCGTCGAAGAATGCGGAAGCCGAGGCCAGAATCCGTTTCACCAGAAACGCATCGGTTCGGTAAAACCGCAACAGCGTCGGCAGTTCATCGCGCAGTTTGGCCCGAAACGCCGTCATGGTTTCGGGCTGGCTGAGCGCGCCGTGAACGGCGGTCAAGAGATCGTCGAGCAACGCTTTATGGCGCCCCTCCGCGACGAAGGCGTGCAAGGTGCTGGTGGCCAGCGGCGCCAGATCGATCGCTTGCAACTGCGTCATCACGCGACGCGTCACATACTGCGTCAATCCCGACGTCTCCGTCGCATCGAACGCTTCCGGCAGCAGGCGGAGCACGAAGCGCGAAAGATCGGCGCTGCGTTTGCGATCGCTCATCCACTCCGCGATGAATGAGGCGAAGTCCACCTCGCGCAGCTTCGCGTCGACCGGCGCGGCGTCGAGAAAATTCGTCTCGATGAATTCGCCGAGCTTGTCGGCGATCCGCGCCTGATTGTTCTGGATGATCGCCGTATGCGGGATCGGCAGTCCCAGCGGCCGGCGAAACAGCGCGACCACCGCGTACCAATCCGCCAGGCCGCCGATGGTGGCGGCTTCCGCGAATGCCGCAACGAAGCCGAAAACCGGATGATACGCCAGCAGCAGCTTCGCCGTGACGAACACCGCGAGGCAGCCGACCAGCACCAGCGTTGCGAAAAATTTGACGCGCCGAAGTTCAGCCGCGCGCGTGGCATCACCGCTTGTCGCCATCACACCGGCTCGACCACTGACCGCCATCGCATCCCTGCCGCATTCACGTTCGCCCGAACTATAACGAATGATGCCGACATCCGCCCGGCCGCTCCGCAACTTTCGAAGAGCCGCGTCGCACTTGCCAAACGCGTCGAAGCCGTCATGCACCCGGGCACAAAAAAAGGCCCGTGAGAACGGACCTTTTAGTTGAGAACCGCGGCGGGGAGGAACGCCGGCGGTCCTTCACGAGAAAAGGTTAGGCAGCCTTGCCGTAGGAGGCCGCGACCTTGGAGAAATTCTCCTGGGCCGACTTCGCGCCTTCGCTCACCAGCTTGCCGACGTATTCGCCGGTCGACTTGGCGCGGGCAACGAGAGTCTCGCCGTGGGCGCGGTACAGATCGGTCTGGATCTGGAAGGCTTCGCTGAACGATTTCGCAGACGCCAGCTTCTCGATGCCGTTAAAGAACGCCTGGGCGTCTTCGTACATCGCCTGCTGGATGTTGCGGCTGATCTTGGCGACCTCGCTCACCGAATTGGCGGCGGCGGTCTCGATCGCGGCGGTCACCTTCTCGGAGCCATGGTGCAGGTTGGCAGTGCGATCCTTGGCGGTGCCGGCAGCGCGCTTGACGAAATCACGGGCAGCCTCTGGAACGTCCAGATTCTGGAAATTCTTCAGCGCATCGGAAATCGGAGCAAAGGCTTCTTTCACGCCGTTCAGCACGGAATTGGTTTCGGTGGTCATGACAATCTCCATCCTCGGGTTGAGCTATGGGCTCGCCCCGTCCTGCATGGCCCGGGGTGAGCGTGTTATGCCATGAAAACTTGTGCAGTGCAACATCGTTGTTGCATCGCGACATCACAAATCCGCGATAGCACTCCATTTGATCCAGCAGATAAGAATATTCTTTTCTTTCAAATATTTAGTCCTGACCCGCTCCGCGGCTCAGTTCCGGACTGCAGCCGATACTCCATACGCTTCCAGCTTTGCCCTCACCTGCGCGACATTGTGGCCCAGCACGACGATATCGTGTGTCCGCCCGTCGCGGTCCCGCACGTGGTCCCGGAGCAAGGCCTCGGCCTTGAAGCCGAGGCCTTCGAAGATGGCGATGGCGCCGGTCTGATCCACCGTCATCTGCGCCATCAGCTTTGCGAGGCCCATCGACAGCGCGAGCGCAAAGGTCTCCTGCGTCAGCGCGCGGCCGACACCGAGACCTCGGAGGTCCTTCGAGATTACCATGCGAATCTCGCCGACATGCGGCGACCACGAATGCAGGTCGCGCACCACGGTGCCGCAGCCAACCACCCGGTCGCCCTTCCAGGCCAGCAGGCTGGTGATGGTGCCGCGCTCGATTTCCTTGATCCACGCGCTCAGCACCTTCGGCTCGCTGATGTTGCGCGGCAGGAACAGCAGATCGTGCACCGGCAATTCGCGCGCGAAGGCCAGCACGGCCGCTTCATCGGCGGCCCCCATCAGGCGGAATGTGATGTCGCCGGCCTCGGTCACGACCCGCCGCGGATAGGAACGCAATTCAGGACTGCTCATGTCGATCTCTCGCTTAACCAGGAATCCAGTTTCGGCCACAGCCGCTTGATGGCGTTGGCGCCCGCCACCAGGCTGACGTGCCCGCCCTTCAGCATGATCTCTTCCTTGTCGGCCGAGCCGATCTTGGCGATCAGATGCCGGGCCGCCTCATACGGCACGATGTGATCGTGCTCGGCCACCGCATGCAGGATCGGCACGGTGATATCGGCGAGGCTCGCCTTGCGCCCGCCGACCGTCATGGTGTCGTTGAACAGCTTGTTGTCCCACATCAGATCCTTGGTGATCTGGCGGAAATACTCGCCGGCGAGCGGCAGCGTGTCGTTGGCCCAGCGGTCGAACATGCGATACGATTTGACGTATTCGTCGTTCCAGATGTTCTCCCACAACTGCACCTGCCCCGCCGCGCGCGACGCCGGCCGCAGCATCTCGAATGAAGTGAGGATCATCTCCGGCGGCATATTGCCGACGCTGTCGATCAGCCGATCGACGTCGAAGTAACGCCGGTCGGAGAAATTCGAGAACAGCGTCATCTGGCGGAAATCGATCGGCGTCGTGAAACAGATCAGGTTCTTCAGCGGCCCGTCGGCGTGGATCGAGGCGTAGAGCAGCGACAGCACGCCGCCGAAGCAGTAGCCGATGATGCTGACATCCGGCTCGCCGGAGTCGCGCTGGATGCGGCGGATGCAATCCGGGATGAAGTCGAGAACGTAATCCTCCATCCGCAGCGACTTCTCTTCCGGCGTCGGCGCGGTCCAGTCCAGCATATAGACGTCGTATCCCTGCTTGAGCAGGAATTCGATGAAGCTCATGCCGGGCACCATGTCGAGAATGTAGCCGCGGTTGGTGGTGGCCATCACGATCAGCACCGGCACGCGATAGATCTCGTCGGCCAGCGGCCGGTAGTGATAGAGCCGCATGGTGCCGCGGGCGACCAGCGTGTCTTTCGGTGTCGAGCCCAGGGTCGGGCCGGACGAGGCGAAATACTCGACGCCCTTGATGCTGCGCTGAATGGCGCGCTGCACTTCCGTCTGGATGCGGTCGGGAATCGAGGCAAAGTCAAGACCCGAGGTGGCATTCATGCCGCGCCTCCTTTCGCCGAGGGAGGACGCTTGGTCCGCGGCGGGCGCGGCGCACCAAGCGGCTTGTCATCGACCGCTGCCGAGTTGTGATGCACCTGCTGCAGCAGCGCCTTGATCTCGTGCAGTTGTGCCTCCACCGCCTGCAGCCGCTCGCCCATGGCGGTCAGTTGCGCGCGGCTCGGCAGGTTCATGCTGACAAGATATTTTTCCATCAGGTCGCCGAGCTGCTTCTGCGCACCGGCCGCGACACCGCCCGCCTGATTCATCATCCGGGAGAACTCCGGCGACGACATCGCCTGATTGGCGAACGCGTTGAAGCCTTTCTCCATCTCGCCGAGCATGGTGTGCCATATCTCGACCGGATCGTTGCTTTTGCCTGCCACCGGGGTCCCTCCAGTTGAAACGCGCGCCGCCTTGCGGAGGTCAGCCTCGCTTTTCTTTTGCTGTCATTCCATACTGTTGTGACAGGGCGGTCAATATTCAGCCGCCCCTCTCCGGATACCTGCCTGCCGCCTTCAACCTCGTCACCCTCAGCCACCTCGCATCGCGACGATCCAAGGAGCCCGCCACGTGACCGCAGTCCCGCATCAGCCGCCGCAGATGGCACGCGCCAACGGTATCGAGCTTTGCTACGAAATCTTCGGCGCGCCGGATGCCGAGCCGCTGGTCCTGATCATGGGGCTCGGGGCGCAGATGATTCACTGGGACGATGAGTTCTGCCGGCAGCTTGCGGCGCGCGGCTTTCGCGTCATTCGCTTCGACAATCGCGACATCGGCAAATCGACGCAGCTCAAGGGCGGCGGCCGCATCACCGCGCTGGAATTCCTGAAGCTGCGTTTCCTGAAGATCCCCGTCGCCGCGCCTTACAAGCTGCGCGACATGGCCACCGACGTGGTCGGGCTGCTCGATGCCCTCAACATCCGCTCCGCCCACATCGTCGGCGCCTCGATGGGCGGCATGATCGCGCAGGAGATGGCACTGATCTTTCCCGAGCGGGTGCGCTCGCTGACCTCGATCATGTCCACCACAGGCAACCCGAAGCTGCCCGGCCCGACGCGGGAGGCCGCCGCCTTGCTGATGGCGCCGCCGGTGACCGAGCGCGAGGCATTCATCGCGCGCTTTGCGCAGACCTGGAAACTGCTGCGCGTCGGCAGCTTTCCGGAGGATGAAGCGCTCGACCGCGAGCGCGCGATCCGCACCTTCGATCGCGGCCTCAATCCGGCCGGCGTGTCGCGGCAGTTGCGCGCGATCCTCGCGTCCGGCAGCCGCAAGGAACGGCTCCGCGCCCTGAAGACACCGACGCTGGTGATTCACGGCGATGTCGATCCGCTGGTGCGGCTCGCGGGCGGTCAGGACACGGCGGCATCGATTCCCGGCGCCAAACTGGTGACGATCCGCGGCATGGGGCATGCATTGCCGATCCCGCTCTGGCCGCAGATCATCGACGCCATCGCCAGCCATGCCCACGGGGAGCAGCTGGCGGCGCGGTGAGTTCGGCCGTCGCGGCTCCGCCTGCGGGATGTCATTGCCGGGCTTGACCCGGCAATCCCTTATTCGCCGAGAATGGAAAGCGCTAGCCGCCGGCCCAGACGTCCAGCACGTAGCGATTGCGGGTGCCGAGATCGTCGATCCAGCGCGCCGCCGCAAGCTCATCGCTGCCGGTCTTCTCGCGATGGATCGCCATCAGCGCCGCCTTGACGTCCGGCTCCATCTTGCCGCCGTCGCCGCAGACGTAAATGATCGCGCCCTGCCCGATCAGATCCCAGACCCGATCCTTCTGCTGCGCGATCAGGTGCTGCACATAGGTCTTCGTCGCGCCGGCGCGCGAGAAGGCGACATGCAGCTCGGTGATGCCCTGATCGGCGAACGCCGTCAGTTCATCGGCATAGAGATAGTCCTGCTCGGGATGGCGGCAGCCGAAAAACAGGAGCGAGGGGCCGAGCGTGGCGCCATTGGCTTTCGCCGCCGCGCGTTCCTGCAAAAAGCCGCGGAACGGCGCAAGGCCCGTGCCCGGCCCGATCATGATGATCGGGACCGCCGCATCGGCCGGCAGCCGGAAGCCGGCCTTGGTTTCGCGCACCGTGGCGTAGATGGTGTCGCCGGCACGCCGGCCGGCCATGTAGTTCGAGCAGATGCCCTTATACGTGCCGCGTCCCGACGCCGCCGGCCCTTCCACCACGCCCACGGTGACGCTGCAACGCGACGGCTCGGCGGACGGCGATGACGAAATCGAATAGTAGCGTGGCGCCAGCAGCGAGAGCATTTCCAGATAGGCATGGAACGGCAATTCGCAGGCCGGGAATTCCTCCAGAAGGTCGAACACCGATTTGCGCTTGCCCATCACCTCGCTGCGATAGCGCTCATCTGCATCGGGAGCCTCGCCGACATAGGACAACAGCTTCGGTTTGGTGACCGGGCAGCGGGTATGCTCGGCCATGATCTGGATCTGCTTGCGCGTGGCGATCTGCTGCAGCTCGACGAATTCGCCGAGCAGCCGCCCGACCGACACCGTATCACCCACCGGCAATTGCGCGCGCCGCCCCTCGGCGACGTGCAGGCGGATCTGGTCGGTCGGCAGGAAGCCGAAACGGCGCGCCACCGCATCCACCAGCGCCGGATCGTTGCGCGGCACCACGCTGAGATGATCGCCGACGCGATAGCTGACGCCAGCCGGCAGTTCGACTTCGATATGCCGGGTCGAGCGGTCCGACGCATGCGCGCCCCCGCGGTTCTGCAATTCGCGATTGGCGAGAATCTTCATCGCCACCGCGCCGCCCAGCGCCGCGACGGTGTTGGTCACGGTCGGCGCCACCGGCTCGATCTTGTAGAGCGGCGCATCCTCGGCGCTGCGGCTGAACGCGGCATCAATGCCGAGTGCTTTCACCGCGCGCGGACCAAGCTTCTCGAACCATGCATCGAACTGCCCGTCGAGGTCCTCGCGCGCATTGCCTTCGCCGCGTTCGTAGACGCTCTGCGCGCCATGCGCCGCGAGCCGTTCGTCGATCAGCCGCGGCACCGATTGATAGGTCGCGGTCCAGTCGCTGTTGCCGCAGCCGAACACCGCATACTTCACCTTGGCGAACGCGTCCTTCGGCAAATCGCTGTTCAGCCACTTGACGAACTGGGTGGCATTGTCCGGCGGCGCCCCGTTATAGGACGCGCAGAAGATCAAGACGCCGCCCTCCTCCGGCAGATGGCCGCTCGCATCGTCCAGCGGCGCGAGCCGGGTCGCGAAGCCATTGACCTCGGCGAGATCGGCGGTGCGCGTCGCCAGTTCCTCCGCCGTGCCGAGATTGGAGCCATACAGCACCAGAAGCGGCGTGTTGTGGCCGGGCCGCGCCCGCACCGGCGCTTTGGGCGGCGCCGCTTGCGCAGCCGGCACGGCGGCGACACCGGCATGCGCCGCGCGCTCGCTGTCCAGCCGCGGCCGCACCTTGATCTTGAAGCCTTCCGGCTTGATCGTCAGCGTCTCCTTGAGGTGCATCTGATAACGGGTGTGGTCGATCAGCTTGAAGCGCTGCAGGATCATGCCGAGCGCGAGGGCAGCTTCATGCATGGCAAAGCCGCGGCCGATGCAGGCGCGCTGGCCGTTGCCGAAAGGCTTCCAGGCATTGGGCGGACGCTTGGCTTCCGCCTCGCGGCTGAAATTCTCCGGATCGAACGCATCCGGGTTCGGCCCCCAGACCGACGGGTCGCGATGCAGCGCCGTGACCAGCACGGTGGTGAAAGTGCCCTTCTTCAGCTTGTATCGCCCGGCCAGCATCTCGTCCTGCAGCGGCGCGATGCCGTAGGCTGGCGCCGGCGGCCACAGCCGCAGCGCCTCCTTGAGGATCTGGGTGATGTAGGTGAGCTGCGTCACCTGCTGGAAGGTCGGCCTGACGTCGAGATTGGCGCCCAGCACGCGGTCCACCTCGTCATAGGTCTTCTTCAGCACCTCCGGATGTTTCAGCAAGGCGTAGATCGCGTAGGACAGAAGGCCGCTGGTGGTCTCATGGCCGGCGATCAGGAACGTGTTGATCTGATAACGGATGTTGACGTCGTCGAGCTGTTCGCCGCTGGCGCGGTCGACGCCGGTCATCATCGCGCCGAGCAGATCCTTCTTGGCATCGGCGGCGGGATCGCCGCGCCGCGCCGCGATCACCTCGTCCACCATCTTGTTCATGAAAGCGACGTCGGCGGCGAGATCGCGGTTGCGCTTCTGCATCCACACTTTCTCGAACGGCAGTCCGCGCGTCATCATGATGGTTTCGAGCGAGCGGACCAGCGACTCCACGAACGGATGATAGTCGCGGCGGTAGAACGAATTGAAGCGATAGTCGAAGCCGCACAGTCCGATGGTGTCGAGCGTCAGCGCCGTCATGTCGTGAACGACGTCGATCTCCTCGTCGGGGTTGAGCCGCTCCCATTTCTTTACGAGCTGCTCGGCGATATCGACCATGCTCGGGTGATATGACTGCATCGCGCGGTTGCCGAACGGCTGCAGCAGGATGTTGTGCGCCTTGCTCCAGTTCGGCTCCTTGGTATCGGCGGTGAACAGGCCGTCGCCGCCGACGGCGCGCACCCGCCGGAGCGCGCCGCGCACCACCTTGTCGAAGCGCTTTTCGTCGCTCAGCTCCTCGATCAGATCATGACCCGACACCACGACCATCGGCTTGCCCATCATATCGAGCCAGTAGATCGGGCCCAGCTCCTTGGCGAGCCGGGTCAGGTGCTGGACCGGCGATGTCGAGTCGATCGACAGCATGTTGCCGACCACCGGCTTGGTCGGTGGATGCGGAATCGGGTCCAGTCGGTTGGTCGACGCCATTTGAAATCATCTCCTCGCTTGTCCACACTATGCACGGTGCGAGCGCCTCGCGCATGTCAGCCGTCTCATTCTGTCTCGGGGTTCGTCATAACCGGGCTCGTCCCGGGTATCCACGTCTTGCCTTTCATACCAGAAGCAGGAAGACGTAGATGGCCGGCACATCGGCGAGCAAAGCGACGCCGTTCTTCGAACGGCTATGCCCGGCCATGACAACTGATAGTTCCTGGCCCGACTAGCCGAATCTCCGCCGCCGCCACTCGATCAGCTTGTTGCTCAGCTCTTCCGGCTGCTCCTGCTGCGTCCAGTGGCCGCTGTTGCGGATCAGATATTTTTCCAGGTCGGGAATGATCTTCTCCATGCCGTCGGCGGCCGACGGCGGCAGCACTGCGTCATCCTCGGCCATCACCATCAGCGACGGCACCCGCACGGTGTGATCGAGCGTCGCCGCACGCTCCCAGTTGCGGGTCATGTTGCGATACCAGTTGATGCCGCCGGTGAAGCCGGTGCGCGTGAAGGTGTCGACGAACACCTGCATCTCTTCCGGCGACAGGATCTTCTGACGCGGGTCACGGCTCGCGTCGTAGCCTTCGACCATCTGCGGAAACGCCATGTTCAGCGTCGACGACGCGCCGATACCGGCCGCCGCGGGCTCCGACGGCTTGTCCTTGCGCGGCAGCGGCTTGCGCATGAAGAAGTCGAAGGTTTCGGCCACCTTGCTGCCGAAGATGCGATCGGGATGCCGCGCCGGGTCCTGAAACTGCACGATATACATGCTGTCGCCGAACCGTTTGCGATAGATCGCGATCGGATCGGCCGGCGCGCGGTCGGCGTGCGGCGTGTTGACGCCGACGACGCCGGCAACGCGCGAGGGATGGCGCAGCGGCATCTGCCAGACCACGAAGCCGCCCCAGTCGTGGCCGACGAAGATCGCCTTGTCGATGTTGAGGTGATCGAGCAGCCCGACCAGATCGGCGGTCAGGTGTTCGAGATCGTAATCCTCGACCTTCGCGGGCCGCTCCGTCGCGCCATAGCCGCGCTGGTCCGGCGCGATGACGCGAAGGCCCGCCTCGCTCAGCGCCTTGATCTGGTGGCGCCAGGAGAACGCCAGCTCGGGCCAGCCATGGCACAGCACCATCGGCAGCGGGTCGGATTTCGGTCCCGCCTCGTAATAGCCCATGCGGATTCCGTTGGTCTGCGCGAACTGCAGCGGCGGCATCTCGATCATCGACAGCTCCATTCAGATCGCGGCGCGCGACGCGTCGGGCGCTGCGCCATAGGCCGCCTCGAGGGCCGCCAATTCGCCCGGCAGCATGTCGGCCAGCACTTGCGCATGCGGAATGACATTGGCGCCGGCGATGAATCCGAAGTCGAGATTGTCGCGATAGCTCTGCACCGTGATGTTGAGCGCCACGCCATGAGTCGCGATCGAAACCGGAAAGATGTGCAGCAATTCGGCGCCGACCGCATACAGCGTCTGCCGTGGCCCGGGAACGTTGGACACGGTGATGTTAACCGCCGGCGGCAGCACGTCGGAGAGATTGGAGCGGCTGTAGAGCAGTGCCAGGATCTGCACCATGATCGGCGCACCCAGCATCGAAATGTTGGAAATCTGCGGCATCAGCGCGCGCAGCGGATGCGCCATCTCCTTCGACTTGCCGGATTGCGCGATGATCGCCTCCAGCCGCGCCTTGGGATCGGCGATATCGGTCGCAAGCGAGCAGATCATCCCGAACACCTGGTTGTTGGAGTCGGTATTGCCCTCCTCGCGCAACGAGATCGGCACGCCCGCCGTCAGCGACTTGTTGGGCAACGCATCGTGCTGCAGCAGATAGCGCCGGACCACGCCGCTGGCGAGCGCCAGCACCACGTCGTTGAGTTTGCCGCCGGCGCGCTTCGCCAGCGCCTTGGTTTGCGACAGCGGAATCGACACGCCGGCGAAGCTGCGTTCCGACGAGATCGACTTGTTGAGAATGGTTGGCGGCGACGCCATCCGCTCCAGGCTTTCGCGCGATTTCGGATCGGCGATCTTACCGACGACCTCGGAAAGGCTTTTCAGCATCGTCGGCATGCTGCCGACGAAACGCACCGCGCTTTCGATCTGGAACATGGCGTTGTCGAACAGCACCGAGCCGAGATCGCTCTTGCCGGAGCGCGGCAGTTCGATGCCTTTTGAAAAGCCCGAGCCTTCGAGTTGCTGGCGCCACATCTCCTGATAGGAGTTGAGGAAGTTCGCCGCCATTTCGCGCGGCTCCGGCGCCCCCTTGCGGCGCGCCGGCGGCTCGGGAATGTCGCGCGGCACCTTTGAGACGTCATAGATCATGCTGGTCAACGCCGCGCCCGCGCCGCCATCGATGCAGGCATGGTGCATCTTGGAGTAGAGGCCGATCTCGTTGTCCTTCATGCCCTCGAAGACATAGAACTCCCATAGCGGACGCGCCCGATTGAGCAGCTTGGCGTGAATCCAGCCGACGATGCGTTCCAGCGTCGCGCGATCGTAAGGCGCCGGCAGACTGCCACGGAAGATATGGCGGTCGATATCGAACTGATCATCCTCGACCCAGCTCGGATGATCGATATCAAGCGGCGCCTTTTCGAGCCGCGCCTTGAGGATCGGCGCGACGTGCAGCCGCGAGGCGATCATCGCCTTGAAGTCCTCGAAGAAGTTGCCGGAATATCCGTCAGGCAGCCGGAAGATCGCGATGCTGCCGACATGCATCGGCATCTCAGGCGTCTCATAGTAAAGGAAAGACGCGTCCAGCGAAGACAGCTTCTTGGCGCCACTCATGGGTCTCACTCCGGTCAGGATTCATCGACGCCTTGGCAGCGTTCTGATTGGATTGTGCCTGTTTCCGCCGGCCATTTGCAACGGCAATCGGCATCCTCGCCCGCTGTGCCGGCTCGCCCGGCCGGCACCTGAACCGGTTACCGCCGCACGGCGGCCGGACGCGATTACTTCTTCGCGCGGCCGGTGCCGAGCCCGGCCATGTTGGCAAACATGTCCTGGAAACGTTCGGTCATCATCTTCGGATCGAAGGTGAACCAGTTCTGCATGATGGCTTCCGGCGAGAACTGATCGATGGTGGCCGACATCTTTTCCTGGAGCTTGTCCATCATCGCGGCCTGCATCGGCTGCACGTCGGGCAGCCCCATGAATTCGCGCGCTTCCAGCGGCGTGCAGTCGACCTCGATGGTTACCTTCATGTCTCGCTCCTATTCACCCGAAGACCAGTATCGTCATGGTCGTCATGACGATGCAAGCCACATGGCGCCATGCCGCTTGGCAGACGACGTCCCTGCTTCGACATTCGCCTGATCTACCCGCACGGCGTGAACACCGCGCCGGCAAATAAAGCGAACGTCCGAACCCCTACACCAGGTTATCTCACGCGAGCGTTAATCGAAACGTTCTGCGGCAAAGGGCGATGGATCGGCGAAAGGCGTTTCGCCCGTCATCATTTCAGCCAGCAGCCGCCCGGTGGCCGGACCGAGCGTCAGGCCGTGATGCTGATGGCCGAAATCGAACCACAGCCCGGCATGGCGCGGCGCCTTGCCGATCACCGGCAGCATATCCGGCAGGCACGGCCGCGCGCCCATCCAGGGCTTCGCCTCGATCGGTTCGCCGAGCGGGAACAGATCGCGCGCCAGCGGCAGCGCGCGCTCAAGCTGCACGGGGGTCGGCGGCGCGTCGCGGCGCGCGAACTCCGCTCCCGTGGTCAGGCGGATGCCGCGATTCATCGGCGCCAGCAGGAAGCCGCGATCGGCGTCCAGCACCGGATGATGCAGCACCGCGTTGCCACGCGGCGCGAAGTGCTGATGGTAGCCGCGCTTGATGCCGAGCGGGATGTTATAGCCGAGCGGCCGGAACACCAGATCGGCCCACGGCCCCAACGCCACCACCACCTCACGGGCCGCGATGGTATTGCCATCCGCGTCGCGCAGCTGCCAGCCGCCGCCATCCTGCTGCAGCGTCCGCGCATCCCCCGCGACGAAGCGGCCGCCCCTGCGGGTGAAAAGCTCGGCATAGGATTTGGCGAGCTTGCCGGGATCGGGCACGAAGCCCGGCGCCGGCCAGTGGATCGCGCCGGTGAAATCGCCGGAGAAGTTGGGCTCGCGCGCGGCGATGCCGGCGGCATCGAGAACCTCGCCTTCGACGCCCGCGAAATCGCGCGCCAGCTTGAGCTCGACGACGCCTTGCGCCAGCGAGGCCTGCGACCGGAACAGCTTGATCCAGCCGGTCCGGCGCAACAGGTCCTGCGCGCCGGCCGCTTCCATCAGGGCCTCATGCTCGGCCAGGCTGCGCTCGATCAGCGGCAACGCCGCGCGCGCGCTGCGCAATGCGCCGGCCGGCGACGAGGCGCGAAAATAGCGCCACAGCCACGGCAGCACCGTCGGCAGCGCGGCGAGGTGATAATGCGCTTCGGTCGAGCGGTTCAGCGCGTAACGCACGAGATGCGACAGATCGCGCGGAAACATGTAGGGGAACACGGAGGCGCGCTCGATCAGCCCGGCATTGCCGTAGCTGGTTTCCTCGCCGGCGATGCCGTGCCTGTCGAGCAGGATCACATCACGGCCGCGCTGCTGCAGATGCAACGCCGCCGAGACGCCGACGATACCCGCGCCCAACACCACGACATCCGCGCGCTGTGCTGCCATCGAATGCTCCAGGATTGCAGACCGCAGACGATTGCAGCCCCTTGTCACGTAAGCACTGACGGCTCACGTTGCAAATGAGTGAGACAAATCGCGCGCGATCAGATCACGATCTCGCGCATGACGCGGCGGCAATCCATCTCGTATTCGAGATCGACCACCGGCGGCCGCGCGAAATGCCAGGTCATGCCGAAGCGCGCCGCATTTCGCCGAACCAGTTCGTCGGCCACCATCGCGTGAAAATCATGCACGGTGTAGATCTGTGTCGCCGTAGTGTCGGTCCAT
>DATMSE010000099.1:0-10276 GCA_035565575.1 Xanthobacteraceae bacterium | reverse complement strand
ACGCTCGGTATTTTCGACGAGCGTGTCACGCACGCGATCCACGCCCTTTAAGAGCGACATGTCGACGCGGTTGACCCGCGGTACCGGCGCGAGCCGCCCATCCGGATGCCAGATGAACGCATCGGCCGCGGTCAGGTCGGGCAGCGTCTTGGGCTTGGGGGCGAGCCGCTCCAGGGCGTTGGCGATGCGCTCCAGCACATCGGGCGACGCCAGGAGAGCCGCCTGCGCGCTGGCGGCGGCGGCCGTGGGATTCGATTCTGGGGTTTTGGGCTTGGTCATGAGGGCGTTTCTTTCCGCAATGGCGCTGCTCTTACCGGCCGGGGGGAGGCCCTGCAAGTGTGCCCGGAAAGCGCCTCAATCGGCCGCCCGGGGGCGGGCGCCCGGCGTTGCTTTTGACCGGGCGGCCGCTATAGTCCCGCGCGAATTCAGGCGGTGGCGGCGGAATTTAGGTCCGCCCGACCCGGTCAGCCGAAACAAGACGAGGATATCAGACGATGTTTACGACGCCTGCGTTTGCGCAAGGTTCGATCTTTGGCGGGGCAGGCGGCGACGGCGGCGTGCTGATGTCGCTGCTGCCGTTCGTGCTGATTTTCGTGATCATGTACTTCCTGATCCTGCGTCCGCAGCAAAAGCGCGTGAAGACGCACCAGGAGATGGTCAAGAACGTGCGCCGCGGCGATAGCGTCATCACCAATGGCGGCCTCGTCGGCAAGGTGACCAAGGTGATCGACGACGATCAGGTCGAAATCGAGATCGCCGACGGCGTGCGAATCCGGCAGATGCGTCAGATGCTCACCGACGTCCGCTCCAAGGGCGAGCCCGTGAAGGAGGATGCCGCGGCGAGCTGAGCGGCATTCTCTTAGGTCTTCAATCGAAGTCGAGACGTCATGTTATATTTTACGCGGTGGAAGGCGGCGGCGATCATTCTCATGGCGCTCGTCGTGTGCTTGTGCGCTGTGCCGAACTTCTTCCCGGCTTCGGTTGTCGATTCCTGGCCGAAATGGGCGCAGCGCCACATCGTGCTGGGCCTCGACCTCCAGGGCGGTTCCCACATCCTGCTCGAGGTCGACACCAAGGCGGTGCGGCGCGAGAAGCTGACGTCGCTGATGGACGATGTGCGCCGCACGCTGCGTGACGCCCGCATCGGCTATACCGGCCTTGTGATCCGCGGCAACAGCGTGGAAGTGCGCATCCGCGACGCCGCCAGCGTCGACCAGGCGCTGACCAAGCTGCGCACGCTGTCGCAGCCGCTCGGCGGCATCCTGAGCGCGACCGGCCAGAACAGCCTCGATATCAGCCGCGACAACGACCTGATCCGGCTCACTGTCACCGAGCCGGCGATTCTGGAGCGCGTTCGGCAGTCGGTCGACCAGTCGATTCAGATCATCGACCGCCGCGTCAACGAGCTCGGCACCGTCGAGCCTTTGATCCAGCGCGAGGGCAGCGACCGCATCCTGGTGCAGGTCCCGGGCCTGCAGGACCCGACCCGCCTCAAACAGCTCCTCGGCAAGACCGCCAAGCTCGACTTCCGCATGGTGGACACCTCGATCCCGGCCGAGCAGGCGCAAGGCCGCGTGCCGCCGGACGACGAACTGCTCTACAGCTCGACCCAGCCGCGCACGCCCTATCTGATCGAAAAGCGGGTGCTGGTCTCCGGCGCCGACCTGACCGACGCCCAGCCGGGCTTCGACCAGCGCACCTCCGAGCCGATCGTGAGCTTCCGCTTCAACACCTCGGGCGCGCGCAAGTTCGCCGAGGCGACGCAGCAGAACGTCGGCAAGCCCTTCGCCATCGTGCTCGACAACGAAGTGATCTCGGCGCCGGTGATCCGCGAGCCGATC
Source organism: Xanthobacteraceae bacterium (assembly GCA_035565575.1). GTDB lineage: Bacteria > Pseudomonadota > Alphaproteobacteria > Rhizobiales > Xanthobacteraceae > 62-47. The sequence continues at coordinate 8,435 of DATMSE010000099.1, read as the reverse complement.
CTCGGCGGTTCGGGCCAGATCTCCGGCAATTTCACCGTGCAGAGCGCCAACGATCTGGCGATCCTGCTGCGCGCCGGCGCGCTGCCGGCGCCGCTGACCATCATCGAGGAGCGCACGGTCGGTCCCGGCCTCGGCCAGGACTCGATCGCCAAGGGCAAGCTGTCGTCCTATGTCGGCGCCGCGCTCGTGGTCATCTTCATGATCATGACCTATGGCCTGTTCGGCGTGTTCGCCAACATCGCCGTGGCGATCAACGTCGCCATGATCTTCGGCATCCTGTCGCTGCTCAACGCCACGCTGAAGAACGTCGGCACGCCGTTCGCCATCGTCCTCGACAACGAAGTAATCTCGGCGCCGGTGATCCGCGAGCCGATCACCGGCGGCTCGGGCCAGATCTCCGGTGGCTTCACGGTGCAGCAGGCCAACGATCTCGCGATCCTGCTGCGCGCCGGCGCACTGCCGGCGCCGCTGACCATCATCGAGGAGCGCACCGTGGGTCCCGGCCTCGGCCAGGACTCGATCGAGAAGGGCGAGCGCGCCGCCTATGTCGGCTCCGTGCTGGTCATCGTCTTCATGCTGTTGACCTACCGGCTGTTCGGCGTGTTCGCCAATATCGCGGTGGCGATCAACGTGGCGATGATCTTCGGCGTGCTGTCGCTGCTCAACGCCACGCTGACCTTGCCCGGCATCGCCGGCATCGTGCTGACGGTCGGCATCGCGGTGGACTCCAACGTGCTGATCTACGAGCGCATCCGCGAAGAACTGCGCGCGGGCCGCAACGCCATCTCGGCCATCGACGCCGGGTTCAAGCGGGCGCTGGCGACGATTCTCGACTCCAACATCACGACCTTCATTGCCGCCGCGGTGCTGTTCTATATCGGCACCGGGCCGGTGCGCGGCTTCGCCGTGACGCTCGGAATCGGCATCATCACCACGGTCTTCACCGCTTTCGAAGTCACGCGCCTGATCGTTGCCGGCTGGGTGCGCTGGAAGCGGCCGCAGACCGTGCCGATTTGAGAGAACGGAGCCGGCTGTGACGCACACTATCCTCCTTGCCCTCGGTGCTCTCATCGTGGTGCTGACCATCGTCAGCATCTTCGGCTGGCTGCCGTCGATGCGCATCGTGCCCGACGACACCAAGTTCGACTTCACCCAGTTCCGCCGCATCAGCTTTCCGATTTCGGCCCTGCTGTCGATCTGCGCCATCGTGCTGTTCTTCACGCACGGGCTGAACTTCGGCATCGACTTCAAGGGTGGCACCCTGATGGAGGTGCAGACCAAGAGCGGCCCGGCCGATATCGCGGCGATGCGCTCGACGCTCGGCGGTCTCGGGCTCGGTGAAGTGCAGTTGCAGCAGTTCGGCGGGCCGGACAACGTGCTGATCCGCCTCGCCGAACAGCCGGGCGGCGACGAGGCGCAGCAGGCGGCGGTGCAGAAGGTGCGCGGCGCGCTCGGCAGCAACGTCGAATATCGCCGCGTCGAGGTGGTCGGCCCGCGCGTCTCCGGCGAACTGCTGGCCTATGGCATGCTCGGCCTGCTGCTCGCCATTGTCGGCATCCTGATCTATCTCTGGTTCCGCTTCGAGTGGCAGTTCGCGCTCGGCGCCATGGTCGCCAACGTCCACGACATCGTGCTGACTATCGGCTTCATGTCGATCTCGCAGGTGGATTTCGACCTCACCAGCATCGCGGCGCTGCTGACCATTCTCGGCTATTCGCTGAACGACACCGTCGTCATCTACGACCGTATCCGCGAGATGCTGCGGCGCTACAAGAAGATGCCGATGCCGGCGCTTCTCAACGAGTCGATCAATTCCACGCTGTCGCGCTCCATCATCACCCACGTCACCGTGACGCTGGCGCTGCTCGCGCTGCTGCTGTTCGGCGGCAACGCGATCCACTCCTTCACCGCCGTGATGATGTTCGGCGTGGTGCTGGTCGGCACCTACACCTCGATCTTCATCGCCGCGCCGATCCTGATCTATCTCGGCGTCGGCAACCATCGCGAGGATGCCGCCCCTGCGACCCCCGCCAAGCCGGTCAAGTCCAGCGGCAAGGCCGACACCACCGCCAAGGCATAGGCGTGGCGTCCGACGACGCACCGCATCTGCCGCGCTCGGCCCCGATCGAGGCCTATGGCAACGGCGGCTTCCGCTTCGCCGAGATGTCGCATCGCGGCTCGCTCTTGTGCCTGCCGGATTCGATGTGGGCGTGGCCGGTGGAGCGGCCGCAGCAGATCGACCGCACTTCGCTGGCGCGCGTGTTCGAGAAGGCGAACGCCATCGATACGCTGATCATCGGCACCGGCAGCGAAGTGTGGCTGCCGCCGAACGATCTGCGCGAGGCGCTGCGGCGGCTGCATGTCGGCATCGACGCGATGCAGACCGGGCCGGCGATCCGCACCTATAACATCATGATGGGCGAGCGGCGGCGCGTCGCGGCGGCGCTGATCGCTGTGCCATGAGTGCCGCCGGCGAGGGCGTCCGGGTCGGCGGCGGTGCCGCGGCGGAATTCTGCGCCGGCCTGGTGCGGCAGTTCGATTTCGCCCGCTATGCCGCGACGCTGTTCGTGACGCCGGAGCAGCGCCGCGCGCTGCTCGCGCTCTACGCCTTCAACGTCGAGGTCGTGCGCGTGCACGAGCACATCCGTCAGCCGATGGCCGGCGAAATCCGCCTGCAATGGTGGAGCGACATGCTGGCCGGGCAGGGGCATGGCTATGTCGAGGGCAGCCCGGTTGCGTCGGAGCTGATGCGCGCGATCGAGGCGCATGCGCTGCCGGTGGAGCGGCTGACGCGGCTGATCGAGGCACACCAGTTCGATCTCTACAACGACCCGATGCCAGACATCGCCGCGCTCGAAACCTATGCGGAGGAGACCTCCGCAGTTCTCTTCGATCTCGGCGCGCGCATCGCCGGCGCAGCGCCGGACACGACGCTCGAGGCTTCGCGGCAGGCGGGCATTGCGGACACCTGTCTGCACGTGCTGACGCGGCTGCCGTTCGATGCCTCGCGGCAGCAGATCTATCTGCCGCTCGAGATGCTGACGCGGCACGGCGGCGGCGCCGACGAGGTGTTCGCAGGCAAGATCACGCCGGCGCTGCGCGCGGCGCTGGACGAGCTCGCCGAGCTCGCGCTGTCGCATCTTGTGCGGATGCAGGCTTCGCTGCCGCAACTTTCGCCCGCGGCGCGGCGGGTGTTCCTGCCGATGGCGACGGCGCGCCGCACGCTGGAGCGGATGCGGCGGCCGGACTTTGATCCCTACACGCCGCAACCGGACTCGCGGCTGCGCATCCTCTGGACGCTATGGCGCGCCTCACGCTCGCGCGATTTCCGCGGGTAATCGCAAGTGTCGTCCCCGCGCAGGCGGGGACTAGCCGTTGTCCTGCGCGACCCGCGCATCGGCGAGACGGGCCTGCGTGCTGATCGAGCCTGCCGCGATGCCGCGGCAGACCTCAGCTCACACCGGATCCCAGTTGAAGATGTCGGCGGAGCGGTCGAGCTTGTAGAACGAGCCCTTCAGGGCCGGCATGCCGTGCTCGGCGATCGTCTGCGGCGTCCAGCCTTCGCCGCGATGCACCGAGCGGATCGGACGCGACTGGCCCATCAGAAAGATCTCGTTCATGCGCACGGCGAAGATCTGTCCGGTGACGTCCTTCGCCGCGTCGCCGAGCAGATAGGCCGACAGCGGCGCGATCTTGTCGGCGGTCATGCGCTGCATGCGCTCGACGCGCGCTTTCTCTTCCGGCGTCTCGGTCGGAATGGTGCCGATCAGCCGGCTCCAGGCGAACGGCGAGATGCAGTTCGAGCGCACGTTGAAGCGGTTCATGTCGAGCGCGATCGATTTCGACAGGCCGACGATGCCGAGCTTGGCGGCGGCGTAGTTGGCCTGGCCGAAATTGCCGATCAGGCCCGAGGTCGAGGTGAAGTGCACGAACGCACCGCTCTCCTGTTCGCGGAAGATGCGCGCCGCCGCATGGGACGTATAGAACGAGCCCATCAGATGCACCTTGATGACGGCTTCGAAGGCATCGATGCTCATGCGATGGAAGATCGCATCGCGCAGAATGCCGGCGTTGTTCACGACGCCGTCGAGCTTGCCGAAGGTATCGACCGCCTGCTTGATGATCTTGCTGGCGGGAATGGCTTCGGCCACCGTCTCGAAATTGGCGACGGCGGTGCCGCCGCGCTTCTTGATTTCCTCCACCACCTGCTCGGCAGGGGCGGCGTCGCTGCCGGCGCCGTCCGCCGCGCCGCCGGGATCGTTGACCACGACCTTGGCGCCCTCGGCGGCGCAGAGCAGCGCGATCTCGCGGCCGATGCCGCGGCCCGCGCCGGTGACGATGACGACTTTGCCGTCCAGTGATTTCGCCATATGGGTTCTCCCGATGTGTTGGATGATTATTACCTCGCCCCGCTTGCGGGGAGAGGTCGGATCGCACGCGCAAGCGGGCGGTCCGGGTGAGGGGGACTATCCGCGAGTCCGGATTCGCCGAGGGAGCCCCTCACCCCAACCCTCTCCCCGCGAGCGGGGAGAGGGAGAAGGAGCGGCGCTCTCATGAGTTGCTACTTCTCATTCGTGAAAATGATCGTGCCCGACGCGGCGAACATGCCGCCGACGCCGTGGCAGACGGAGATCTTCGCGTCCTTGACCTGCGCCGGCGCGATGCCGCGCATCTGCCGCACGCTCTCCTGCAACGCGTACATGCCGTACATGCCCGAGTGCATGTAGCTGAGGCCGCCGCCGTTGGTGTTGAGCGGCAGCTTGCCGCCGGGCCGCGTGTTGCCGTCGGCAATGAATTTGCCGGTCTCCTCGTAGGGCATGAAGCCGAGATCGCCGAGCCCATAGAGCGGCAGATGCGCGAAGGCGTCGTAGATCATCAGGTGATCGACGTCCTTGTGGGTGATGCCGGCTTCCTTGAAGGCGGTCGGCCCGGCCACCTTGAAGGCGCGCGAGGAATCGAATGTCTCCATCTGGCTGACCATCGGCGTCTCGACGCTCTCGCCGGTGCCGAGGATGTAGACCGGCTTCTGCGGAAAGTCTTTCGCGCGATCGGCCGAGGTGAGGATCAGCGCGCCGCCGCCGTCGGTGACGAGGCAGCACTGCAGGAGGCGGAACGGATAGGCGATCATCCGCGAGTTGAGCACGTCCTCGACCGTGATCGGATCCTTCATCATCGCGCGCGGATTCTTCGCCGCCCATTCGCGCTGCGCCACCGCGACCGAGGCGATCTGCTCGTGGGTGATGCCGTACGTCTTCATGAAGCGCAGCACCGGGATCGGGAACATGCTCGGCGGCCCGTAGACGCCGAACGGCGCCTCGAACTGGCCTTGCAGGCTGTAGGCCGGGATCGAGCGCGGCGGCTTGCCGATCATCGACTTGCCGCTCTCCGCATGGGTGATCAGCACCGTCTTGCACAAGCCGGCTTCGATGGCGGCGGCGGCGTGGCGGACATGCAGCATGAACGAGCAGCCGCCGACCGACGTGCCGTCGACCCATGTCGGCGTGATGCCGAGATAATGCGCGATCTGCTGCGGCGTCTCGACGGCCGTTGCGATGCCGTCGATGTCGGAGAGTTTCAGTCCGGCATCGGCGATGGCGTTGAGCGCCGCGTCCGCGTGAAGCTGGATCTGCGACATGTCGGGAATGACACCGAGCTTGGTGGTTTCCGCCGCGCCGACCACGGCGACTTGATTGCGTCGCATGAGTTTAAGCCTTTGCCGGAGCGAACAGGGGAAGGGTGATGGCGTCGTCGAGTTTCTCGAATTTCACCTTCAGCGGCATGTCGAGCACCAGCGCCTCCGGCGTCTGCGGACAATCGACGATGTTGGTCATCATGCGCGGGCCTTCTTCCAGCGTCACCACGGCGATGGCGTAGGGCGGGGTGAAGCCCGGCGCCGCAGGGCGATGATTGATGACGTAGCTGTAGAGCGTCGCCTTGCCGCTCGCCGGGAACACCGAGACCTTGCGCGAGGCGCAGGCCGGGCAGAACGGGCGCGGCGGAAAATAGACGTGATCGCAGGCGTCGCAGCGTTGCAGGCGCAGTTCACCGGCCTTGGTGCCGTCCCAGAAGTGCTGCGTTTCCGGCGTCGGAATGGGGCGCGCGCGCGCGGCTTCGGCCATGTCTCGTTTCCTCTTTTGTCATGGCGCGGGTCGCTCGGGCCCGCGCACGGCAATCTTGATGCGCCATTTTTCCGCCCAGCGTCAACGCTCTGACGGCGCGCGACGGGCAGATATGCCGATGGCGTTGAACCGTCCGCGAGACGGAATTGACGCGCGTTGATGCCGCCGCGATCCGCGCGCGGGGTTCGCAGCCTGAAAAAGATACCTTGCCAGCCGGCCTTGCATCCTGCAAACGCAAGACGATAGATTGTCGCAGCGCTACTCTGACGCATGACAGTCTGACACATAACAAGAACAATCGAGGAGGAAAGAGATGCTGAAATCAGCAATTGCAGCTTTTGGCTTGGGGATAGCTATGGGCATGTCCCTGGCATCGCCGGTGCTGGCGGCGGAGGCGCCCTCGGAAATCAAGCTCGGGACGCTCTATGCCTCGTCCGGCCGCTATGCCTCGATCTCGATGCCGGTCCACGCCGGGCTGAAACTCTGGGTGGAACAGAAGAACGCCGAGGGCGGCGTCTATGTGAAGGCGTTCGACAAGAAAATCCCCATCAAGCTGATCGCCTATGACGACCAGAGCAACACCGCGACCGCCTCGACGCTCTACAATCAGCTCATCACCCAGGACAAGGTCGATCTGTTCGTGGCGGATTCCGGCTCGGTGCTGACCGCGCCGGCGGTCACCATCGCCCGCGACCACAAGATGTTCCTGTTCGACCAGACCGGCACCGGCGGCAGCTTCTTCACCAAGGACAATCCGTATATCGCGCTGATGTCCGACCCGGTCTCGACCATCTGGCCGAAGCCGATCGCCGACTTCCTGACCAAGGATGGCCCCGCGCTCGGCATCAAGCGCGTCGCGATCCTGTATTCGACCAACGAATTCACCGGCACGCAGGCTAACTCGCTGCGCAAGTTCATCAAGGACGCCAACGCGCCGATCGAGATCGTCTACGATCAGGGCGTGCCGACCGAGACCACCAACTACACCGTGATCCTCAACAACATCCGCGCGGCGAAGCCGGACGCGGTGATCCATCTCGGCTACGCGCCGAACGACATCGCCTTCCTGCGCAACGTGCAGGACGTCGGCATCAAGTTCAACATGCTGTTCTGCATCTATCCGGGACTCGAGACCGAGTTACTCGAGAAGAACGTCGGCGCCAAGGGCTTGCAACACGTCTTCACTTATGTGCCGCCGTCGGAGATGGCTTACCCGGTCAATTTCGGCATGAACATCGCCGACTATCGCAAGGCGTGGGACAAGAAATATCCCGACGGCAAGATCGAATTCGGCTTCAACGCGGTGGCGGGCTACACCACCGCGCTGGTGATCGAAAAGACGCTGTCGGTTGCGAAGAGCCTCGACCAGATGGACTTGCGCAACGCGGTGTTCAGCCTCTCCGGCCAGCTCAAGACGCTCGACGGCACCTTCGCGCTCGACGAGACCGGCGGGCAGATCGGCGAATTGACGCCGCTCGGCCAGCTCGAACTCGACGATCACGGCCACATCAAGTTCGTCGCGATCTACCCGCACGACGTCGCCACCGGCAAGCCGGTCTATCCGAGGCCCTAAAAGGCTTCATCTCCGAGGCTCGCTTCACTCGCGCCTCGGAGCCTGACCGGAGATTCGCATTATGCGCGGATTTGCAACACGAAAACCGTCGTCCCCGCGCAGGCGGGGACCCATACTCCGCAGCAGTTCGGTTCAATCAACCGGGCGAAGTTTTCTACACCAACCAAGGCCAGGGGTTATGGGTCCCCGCCTTCGCGGGGACGACCCCGAGATTGTTTGAGCGTTTTGCGACAAACCGATTTCAGGTCGTCCTCTCAGGATGATAACGCGCCGCCGGACCCACGCAACGGAGACTTGATGCTGGCTTATCCGCTCATCGCCGGAGTGCTGTTCGGGCTGTATTTCAGCCTGCTCGGAATCGGGCTCAATCTGGTGTTCGGCGTCATGCGCATCGTCAATCTGGCGCACGGCGATTTCCTGATGTTGGGGGCCTTCGTCGCGTTCGGCGTGTTCTATCTGCTCGGGCTCGATCCGCTGCTGGCGGTGCCGCTGGCGTTCGTGCTGTTCGTCATCGTCGGCGTCGTGCTGTACGGCCTCCTGGTGCCGCGGCTGCAACAGTCGCGCGATCCGGAAATGCTGTCGATCATCCTGTTCTTCGGCCTGTCGCAGGTGATCGAGGCGCTGGTGACCATCGCCTTCGGCACCAGCGAGCGATCGATCCCAAGCCGCGAACTCGGCAGCCTGATGACCGCTGCCGCCAAGGCGCTCGGCGCGAAACCGGAGGGCGGGCCGGTGGACATTCT
>DATMSE010000098.1:0-5672 GCA_035565575.1 Xanthobacteraceae bacterium | reverse complement strand
GCAAGGCGGCGGGCGCGGTGGACTACGTCGGTGCGGGCACCATCGAATTCGTCTCCGACGGCAAGGAAGTGTTCTTCATCGAGATGAACACGCGCTTGCAGGTCGAGCATCCGGTGACCGAACTGATCAGCGGCGTCGATCTGGTGGAGTGGCAATTGCGTGTTGCGTTCGGCGAGAAACTGCCGATGACGCAGGATCAACTCAAGCTCAACGGCCACGCCATCGAGGCGCGGGTCTATGCGGAAAATCCCGACAAGAACTTCATGCCGTCGGTCGGCCGCATCAAGACGTGGCGGACACCGGAGGAAGCCGGCGGCCTGCGGATCGATCCCGGTTACCGGCAGGGCAGCAACGTGTCGCCGCATTACGACGCGATGCTCGCCAAGGTGATCGCCTGGGCGCCGACGCGCGATGTCGCCATCGACCGGCTCAATCGCGGGTTGGAAGAAACCGACGTGCGCGGCGTCGTCACCAACATTCCGTTCCTGTCGGCGCTGATCACCCATCCCGATGTGCGCAAGAACAAGATCGATACCGGCTTCATCGAGCGGCACCTCAAGGACCTGACGCCGAAGCCGTCCGCGCCGGGGGCGCTCGAACTCGCGGCAGCGGTCGCTGCGATCCTGACTCACGAACGGCAGGAGATGCGCGCCGACGTCCAATCGCCGTGGCAGACCGACGGCTGGATGCCGGTCGGCCAGCGCCATCGCCTGTTCACCTTCAAGCAAGGACCGGGCACCGAACTGACCATCGCACGCCGCTATGGGGGCGGCGCGTCGGCGCTGGAGATCGACGGCCGCCAGATCGATTTTGCTTTCAACGCCGAAGGCAATAGCGCGTTCGCGGTGTCGCTTGACGGTTCGCGCAGCCATGCGGTGGCGGTGCTCGACGGCCGCGACATCTATGTGCGCACGCGCAACGGGCGCTTCGAGTTCACCTGGGCCGATCCGTTCAGCGGCGGTGACGACGAGCACGTCGGCGAGGATCGTATCGTAGCACCCTTGCCGGGCACCGTGGTGGCGCTGCTGGCGAAGCCAGGCGAGACGCTGGAGAAGGGCGCGCCGATCCTGACGCTGGAGGTGATGAAGATGGAGCAGACCCTTCGCGCGCCGTTTGCGGGCGTGGTGAAACAGATCAACTGCAAGGTCGGCGACATCGTGCAGGAAGGTGCCGAACTCGCCGAGATCGAGCCGAAGGAGACGTGAGCGGCATGAGCGATCGGGTGCAGATCGTCGAGATGGGGCCGCGCGACGGCTTGCAAAACGAGAAGACCTCGGTGAGCGTCGAAGCGCGCATCGCCTTCGTCGAAGCGCTGGTGGCGGCGGGCCTGACTACCTGCGAGGTGGGCGCCTTCGTATCGCCCAAGGCCATTCCGCAGATGGTCAGCTCCGATCAGGTCTTGCGCGCGGTAGGTCATCTCGATGGCGAATTTCACGTCCTGGTGCCGAACGAGAAGGGCTACGAGGCGGCGATTGCCGCCGGCGCGAAAGTCGTTTCGGTGTTCGCGTCCGCCTCGGAAGGCTTTTCACGCGCCAACATCAACTGCTCGATTGCGGAATCGATCGAACGCTTCAAGCCGGTGCTGGCGCGGGCCAAAGCCGACGGCATCAAGGTGCGCGGCTACGTCTCCTGCGTGCTCGGCTGTCCGTTCGACGGCGAGGTGAAACCCGCCGCGGTGGTCAGCGTTGCAGAAACGCTGTGGAATCTCGGCTGCTACGAAATTTCGCTGGGCGACACCATCGGCGTCGGCACGCCGGCGAAGGCGCGGGCGATGCTGCGCGCGGTCGGCGGCGATGTGCCGGTGGCAAAGCTCGCGATGCATTTCCACGACACTTACGGGCAGGCGCTCGCCAATCTCTATGCCGGCATGGAGGAGGGGGTGTTCGTGATCGATTCCGCCGCCGGCGGCTTGGGCGGCTGTCCTTACGCGCCCGGCGCGACTGGCAATGTCGCGACGGAAGATGTCGTCTACATGCTCGAAGGCATGGGCATCGCGACCGGCGTCGACATGGACAAGCTGCTCGCCGCCACCAATCAGATGAGTGGGCTGCTGGGCCGCCCGCCGGTGAGCCGGGTGGCCTCCGCGCTGAATGCCAAACGCAACACGGCGGCAAAGGCCTGAACCCCGCGCGCCGGCCGCGCGGGGCCGCTGGAGCAACGAGGTGGGCGCGCTTGACACCGGCCTTATCGGCGAACACCGATCCGGCGATACGTAACAGACGCGGCCCTTGCCGTGATCCTTGCTCATCCTCTCCTGAGCGTGCGCCGCCGGGGTCATCGCCAAACCGAACGCGACGCTCAGCGCGGACATGGCCGATATCAGCGCATCTCCAACCGATGGCTGTTGCGGTGGCGTATCGATTTGCATGTGTCGGACAGTGAAAGAGGCCCTGCAGCGGGCCTCTTTCAAATCGCGTTGTACTGCCTGTTGCGGTCCGTCAGGCGGGACGGTTGCCGTGTCGTGCGATCGTCCGCGTACTAGCCGACGCGGTGGAGGACGCACAGCTTGTTGCCGTCCGGGTCGCGCAGATAGGCCAGATACATCTTCATGCTGCCATTATCGCGGATGCCCGGAGGGTCCTCGCAGCTGGTGCCGCCGTTGGCGACGCCGGTCGCATGCCACGCATCGGCCTCTTCCTGCGACTTGGCCAGGAAGCCGATCGTGCCGCCATTGGCGGGCGTTGCCGGCTCGCCATTGATCGGCTTTGAAACCGAGAAAGTCCCCGTCTTTGTCCGGTAGAAAATACGGTGACGGTCGACCACGGCAGGCGCAACGCCAAGCGTGCCGAGCAGTTTGTCATAGAAGTCCTTGGCCCGCTCGAGGTCGTTGGTACCGATCATGACGTGGGAAAACATCGCGTATCCTCTCCAGAATTGCCGTGTGTCAGGGGTGTGAGGGAACCTATTCAACAGGGATTGTCGCGATTGTCGAGCAGCTTTGTGCCATGCGGAGGAAATCTGGAATGCGGAATTTTTCCTAGGGCTTCCAATTTTGGAATTTTGCGCTGTCTTGCCGCAGAAGGCTGGCGATCCCAGCAGGATTCGAACCTGCAACCCGCGGAGTAGAAATCCGCTACTCTATCCAGTTGAGCTATGGGACCGTCGCTGGCGCTTCATAACATCGTCCGCGCCGGAATGTGCGGCGTTCGCGCCAATTTAGCGCTGTTTTTGCCCGATCCAAACAAATCCGGCAAGTCGCCGTCCGGATCTCGGTCGCAGTCAGGGAAGCCGGGCGCCGAGGGGTCAGAAAATCGTTCCCACCGGCACCGAACCGAAAGCGGTTTTGCCGCGACAGAGCGAATGGTGCGTCGGCGTGGCCTTTTCCGCTATGGTTCGACGCGATCGTGATTCAGCGGCTGATGACAATCTGCACCAGACCAGCCCCACAGCGTTTTCAGAAGCGGCATTGCCGCGTCATCAGCCCGTCACTTTGTCACGAATGCCTGGAGACCGACGGCGGACGGTCGTCCTCGTGCGGCGGATTTGATCATCGTCTCGCGAGGGCCACGCCCTGGCTGACAACGGTGAGATGTAAAATCCTCCGCCAGACAACAGGTCGTTCATATCCCGTGCCATCGGCGCTCGTCAGAGCGCGTGCTGGACGGGAATGCAGGCGCCCGAGCGGAATTATGAGGGAGAATGCCATGAGGGGTTTGGTTCGCGCGCTCGGCGTCGTGATGATGCTCATGTCCGGTCTCGCCACTGGGCAGGCCGCCGACAAGGCGTACAAGCGGGACGATCTGGCGGACGCCGCGATCAAGCTGCAGGAGCAGATCAAGACCGAGGCGGGCAGTGTCGCCAAGCCGGCGTCGCAACTGCGCACCGATGCCGACGCGGCGATCCGGAAGGGCAACCTTCGCGAAAGTCTGCAAATTCTCGGACAGCTCGCGGTCATAGTCCCCGAGGACGGCGGCAACTGGCTGCGGCTGGCGAAGACCATCCTCCAGGTCCGCCCGCTCACCAACAGCGAACAGACGCTGTTGCGCGAGCGCGCCTCGACCGCGGCTTATCTCGCCTACCAGCGCGCCGGCAACGCCGGCGAGGAGGCCGATGCGCTGGCCGTGCTCGGCCGCACCTTCGCGGACCGCAAGCTGTGGCGTCCGGCGCTCGACACCATGCGGCTGTCGCTGGACCTGCGCGAGGTCGCGGATGTCCGGGGCGCTTATGAAAAGCTGCGCGACGATCACGGCTTCCGGCTGCTCGATTACAGCGTGGATTCGGATTCCGCGTCGCCCCGTGTCTGCTTCCAGTTCTCGGAAGACCTCGCCAAGCGCACCGACTTCGCACCGTATCTCGCGTTGGCCGGTAACGACGCGCCGGCCATTTCGTCCGAGGATAAGCAGCTTTGCGTCGACGGGCTGAAGCACGGCGAGCGCTACAACATCAATCTGCGCGCCGGGCTGCCGTCCACGGTGCGCGAGACGCTACCGAAGTCGGCCGAATTCAACGTCTATGTCCGCGACCGCAAGCCGTTCGTGCGCTTCACCGGCCGCGCTTATGTGCTGCCGCGCACCGGCCAGCGTGGCATTCCGGTGGTCAGCGTCAATACCCAGAACGTGGCGGTCAACGTCTTCCGCATCGGCGATCGCAACCTGATCAATACCGTGATCGGCAGCGACTTCCAGCGCGCGCTGAGCCGCTACGAGCTTTCGAGCCTCGGCGACGAGCGCGGCGTCAAGGTGTGGAGCGGCGATCTCGCCACCGCCTCGACGCTGAATGCCGACGTCACCACCGCATTCCCTGTCGATCAGGCGCTGGGCGATCTGCAACCCGGCGTCTACGTGATGACGGCGGCACCGAAGGGGCCGCAGGCCAGCGACGAGGATTCCGGCTCGCTGGCGACGCAGTGGTTCATCGTCTCCGATCTCGGGCTGACGGCGTTCTCCGGCAATGACGGCATCCACGTCTTCGTCAACTCGCTGGCATCCACCGATCCGATGGCCAATGCCGAGGTGCGACTGCTCGCCCGCAACAACGAAATCCTCGCTACCCGCAAGACCGACGCCGCTGGACACGTCTTGTTCGAGGCGGGGCTTGCGCGCGGCGAGGGCGGGTTGTCGCCGGCGCTGCTCACCGTCACCGGCGAGAAGGCGGACTATGCCTTCCTCAGCCTGAAATCCACCGCCTTCGATCTGTCGGATCGCGGAGTCAGCGGTCGCCCGGTTCCAGCCGGGGCGGATGCCTTCGTCTATGCGGAGCGGGGCGTCTACCGCTCCGGCGAAACGGTCTATCTCACCGCGCTGCTGCGCGACGGGCAGGGCAAGGCAATGACCGGCGGGCCGCTGACCCTTGTGGTCGAGCGGCCGGACGGCGTCGAATATCGCCGTGCATCGCTGCCGGATCAGGGCGCGGGCGGGCGCAGCCTGACGCTGCCGCTGAATTCGGCGGTGCCGACCGGCACCTGGCGGGTGCGTGCGTTCACCGATCCCAAGGCTCCGTCGGTCGGCGAGACCACCTTCATGGTCGAAGACTACCTCCCGGATCGGATCGAGTTCGATTTGACCAGCGACGCCAAGCAGATCACCACGGAAGCTCCAGTAACGCTGAAGGTCGATGGTCACTTCCTCTACGGCGCGCCGGCCTCGGGCCTGCAACTCGAAGGCGACATACTGGTCGCACCGGCGGCGTCGCGTCCCGGCTATGCCGGCTATCAGTTCGGTGTGCCGGATGAG
>DATMSE010000097.1:0-22900 GCA_035565575.1 Xanthobacteraceae bacterium | reverse complement strand
ACAGCACCGGCTGGCCGGCAAGCCGAACGACGGCGAATTTGACGGTTCCCTCCGGACCGGGCCCTTCGGCGCCATAACGCGTGATATCGACGATCTCGCTGTTCGGAAGCAGCCCGGTGTAGAACGCGATCGCCTCCCCGGCGCGCCCCTCGAACATCAGAAAAGGACGAACGGACGTCGCCATCCTACGCTCCCGTCTCGGTTCAGTTCACCGCGTTGAGACACCAGGCGAGAATGCCCTTCTGCGCATGCAGGCGATTTTCCGCCTCGTCGAACACCACCGATTGCGGACCGTCGATCACCTCATCGGTGACCTCATCGCCGCGATGCGCCGGCAGACAATGCATGAACAAGGCATCGGGCTTCGCCAGCGCCATCAGCTGGCCGTTGACCTGATAGGGCTTCAGCAGGTTGTGCCGATGTTCGCCGTCCTTGTCGCCCATCGACACCCACGTATCGGTGACGACGCAGTCGGCGCCACGAACGGCCGCTTCCGGGTCGGTACCGACCGTGATCGCCGCGCCGGACGATTTGATCCAGTCCTTCAGAAGCCTGTTCGGCGCCAATTCCGGCGGTGTCGCAATGTTGAGCTTGAACTTGAAACGCTCGGCAGCGTGCGCCCACGACGCGAGAACATTGTTGTCGTCACCGGTCCAGGCTACGGTGCGGCCGGCGATCGGCCCCCGATGCTCCTCGAAGGTCATCAGGTCGGCCATCACCTGACACGGATGCGAGCGCCGCGTCAGCCCGTTGATCACCGGCACGGTGGCGTGAGCCGCCAATTCCAGCAACGCCTCGTGATTGAGGATGCGGATCATGATCGCATCGACATAGCGCGACAGCACGCGTGCGGTATCGGCGATCGTCTCGCCACGCCCCAGCTGCATCTCCGCGCCGGTCAGCATGATGGTCTCCCCGCCGAGTTGCCGCATGCCGACATCGAACGAGACGCGGGTACGCGTTGACGGCTTGTCGAAGATCATCGCCAAGGTCTTGCCTTCGAGCGGCCTGTCCGCCCGATGGCTCTTCAGCTTCGCCTTGATCGTCGCGCCGGCATCGAGAATGGTCCGCAGTTCGGCGGCCGGAATTTCCGTCAGATCGAGGAAGTGACGCACCTTGCTCATCGCGCCGCCTCGAGCTTGGCGCCGCTCGCGAGTGTGGCGCAAGCGCGCTCCAGCCGCGCCACGCCCTCGTCCAGTTCAGCCTCCGTCACGATCAACGGCGGCAGGAAGCGAACCACGTTGTCTCCCGCGCCAACCGTCAACAGCTTTTCGGCGCGCAATGCGTTCACCAGATCGCCGGACGGCACCACCGCCTTGACGCCAAGCAGCAAGCCTTCGCCGCGCACCTCCGCCAGAACGTCGGGATGCCGATCGACCACCGAGGCCAGTTTCTGTTTCAAGAGCAGCGACATCTTCTGCGCATGCTCGAAGAAGCCGGGCTTCAGCATCACGTCAAGAACGGCATTGGCGGCGGCGATAGCCAGCGGATTGCCGCCGAAAGTGGAGCCGTGCGAGCCCGGCGTCATACCGGACGCGGCCTCCTCGGTGGCAAGGCACGCGCCGATCGGGAAGCCGCCGCCGAGCGCCTTGGCGAGCGACATCACATCGGGCGTCACGCCGAGACGCTTATATGCGAACAACGCGCCGGTGCGACCCATGCCGGTCTGCACCTCGTCGAAAATCAGCAGCAAACCGTGCTCATCGCAGAGCTGCCGCAGCTCCTTGAAGAATGCGTGCGAGGCTGCGCGCACGCCGCCTTCGCCTTGCACCGGCTCGATCAGGATGGCCGCGGTCTGCGGGCCGATCGCTTTCTTCACCGCGGCAATATCGCCGAGCGGAACCTGATCGAAACCATCCATCGGCGGTCCGAAACCTTCGAGATACTTCGCGGAACCGGTGGCGGCGAGCGTCGCCAGGGTCCGGCCATGAAACGCGCCTTCAAAGGTGACGATCCGATAGCGCTCCGGATGTCCCTTCATGGCGTGATAACGCCGCGCCAGTTTGATCGAGCATTCCATTGCCTCGGCGCCGGAGTTGCAGAAGAACACCTTGTCGGCAAAGCTCTGTTCGCAGAGCCGCACGGCAAGCCGTTCGCCATCCGGGCTCTTGAAAAGATTCGACATATGCCAGAGCTTGGTCGCCTGCTCCTGCAGCGCGGCCACGAGATGCGGGTGCGCATGGCCGAGCGCGTTCACCGCGACGCCGCTGGTGAAGTCCAGGTAACGCTCGCCATCGGTCCCGATCAGCCACGCACCCTCGCCGCGTTCGAAAGCAACATCGGCACGGGCAAAAACAGGCAACAGATGAGACGGCGCGCTCTTGGTCATGGTTGGTCCGATCGAACAAATGGGGAGATAGGCCGTGCTGACGCCAGTCAGCAGAAAGCTTTCGGCGTCGAAAACCCTGTCCCGAAAACGAAATGTGCCGCCTTTCCAGGCGGCACATGCGATTATTCTAGGACTGCTTTGAACGCTGTCAACCTCGCAAGCGAGGCGCGGATGGGCTTTTCGATGCGCAGGAGCGCCACGAAAGTTGCCGCGAGTGATGCGAACGGATCACGCCGAGTCGCAGAAAAAGCCCATTTTTGCCGTTGACTACGGAAGATGTGGACGCATCGGGCGCGACTCTTGCGCCTGAGTCGCCGCATATTGTAGCGTTTGAGCTATCGAGTACGACATCTCGTGCGGCAGTTTTGATCCAGCTTAAGTCCTGACTACGGCGTTAACGTCCGGCGCACTTTTCGTGTCCGGCGAGGGCTAAGGGATTCTAACCGCAGGGATTTTGAAGCAACTGGCGCCGCCAGCGTGGCCTCTGTGACGGCCGCACGACACGAAGGAAACAGTGCGATGACGGTATTGACCTGGTCCGACGAGCGCGTCGAGCAACTGAAAAAACTTTGGGAAGCCGGCCTCTCCGCGAGCCAGATCGCGGCGGAACTCGGCAACGTGACGCGCAATGCCGTCATCGGCAAGGTGCATCGGCTTGGCCTCTCCGGCCGTGCGAAGACGCCATCCTCGGCCGCGCCACGTCCACGCAAGGTCCGTCCGGCGCAGCAGATGATGCGGGTATCGCGCCCTGTCTCGCGGGGCAACACCGCGCTGGCGCAGGCTTTCGAAGTGGAGATCGAGGCGGACCCGATCGCTCACGACAACGTCGTGCCGATGAGCCAGCGTCTGACGCTGCTGGAACTCAACGAGAGCACCTGCCACTGGCCGGTGGGCGATCCCAGCAATCCGGAATTCTTCTTCTGCGGCGGCAAGGCCCTGACTGGCCTGCCCTACTGCGCGCATCACTCGCGCATCGCCTATCAGCCGGCCGCCGACCGCCGCCGGACCCAGAGCAAGCCGCGTTAAACGCGAAGGTCTCGGAGTTAGCCGGCCATCGCCCGTGCCGGAGGCGTCAGCGGATGGGCGTGCTGATGCCATGCCCAGGCCGAGCCGATGATGGTGGCGAGATCGGAATGCCGCGGCTTGAAATCCAGAACATCGCGCGCCGCTGACGGATCCGCGACCAGATAGGTCGGATCACCGGCACGGCGCGGCTCGATCCGGCAAGGCACCTCGCGGCCGGTGATCGCCGCGATCGAGGCCAGAATCTCCTTCACGGAAAACCCGGTCCCGGTGCCGAGATTGAAACTGCCGCCGGCATGTCCGGTCAGCAGCAGCCGCAGAGCCTGCACATGGGCCGCGGCGAGATCGGTGACGTGAATGTAATCGCGAATGGCGGTGCCGTCGGGCGTGTCATAGTCATCGCCGAACACCGCGAAATCAGAGACATGGCCCTGCAGCGCCATCATCGCGCGCGGGATCAGATGGGTTTCAGGATCGCGCAGTTCACCGATGGTGGCGGAGGGATCGGCTCCGCTGGCGTTGAAGTAACGCAGACAGAACGCGCCGAAGCCATAGGCGCGACGATGATCCTCCAGCATCTGTTCAATCATCAGTTTCGAACGGCCGTAGGGATTGATCGGCTGGCACGGATAGGTTTCCGGCAGCGCCTTGCTGTCGGCATTGCCATACACCGCACCCGTACTCGAGAAGACGAGTTTGTTGCAGCCGGCCGCGCGCATCGCATCCAGCAGCGCCAGCGTGCCCCCGAGATTGTTGAGATAATACTTGTGCGGATCGGCCATCGACTCTCCGACCAGACTCGCGGCAGCGAAATGCATCACGGCAACGATCGGATACTGCCGAAAGGCCGATGCCAATGCCGCGCGGTCATGCAGGTCGCCGGTCACCAGCGCGCCATCGACGAAGCTGCGGTGACCCGTCGAGAAATTGTCATAACAGACGGCATGGTAGCCGGCCCGCTTCAACGCCCTGCAGCAGTGAGAGCCGATATAGCCGGCACCGCCGGTCACCAGAACTGCGGGTTGATCCATCATCTCGTCCCTGCCCGATACTCACACGCATAAGCTCGCGATCGCTAGCAACTGGGTCGCCATCGCGATCAGGGATGGCTGTGCTTCCATAACAAATGCAGCGCGTGCGGATTGGTCGTCAGATAACGCCAGAACAGCCGGCGTGGCTCCTGCCCGATCCGCCAGGCCCATTCGAGCCCGATGTTCTGCATCCATTGCGGCGCCCGCTTGCGGCTGCCGGACAGGAAGTTGAACAATCCACCCGACGTCTTGATCATGCCGACGCGCGACAGGCGTGACGAATAGGTCTCGACGAACGCCTGCTCGCGCGGCACGCCGAGGGCGAGCCACAGATAATCCGGCGCCAGTTCGTTGATCTCGTCGATCTTGGCTTCCAGTTCTTCGCCCTGAAGATAGCCGTGCGACCGGCCGACGATCTTCAGAGTCGGATACATCTTCTGGACGTTCTCCACCGCACGCGCATTCTCCTCCTCGGAGGCGCCATACATGTAGAACGTGAGATCGGCTTCCGCCGCCTTGCGCGCGACGACATGGAACAGATCGGTGGTCGCCACCCGCTCGGGCAACGGTGTCGACGTGCGCAGCCGCGACGCGCTCACCAGCGGCTGACCGTCGGCATTGATCAGATCAGCCGAGGTGAACAGGCGCTTCACTTCGGGATCGGTCGCGCAGCGCGACAGAACTTCGCCATTGGCGGACGTCAGAAACAGTGGACGTCCGATCCGGCGATCGGCGAAGGCCATCTCGATCATGTAATTCGCGGTTTCCTCGAGGCTGAGAACGGCGACGCGCAACCCGCCCAGCGTGACACGCGGGATTGCCGCCGTCGCGGCACGACCTGTGGGATTGTTACGACGCTCAAGCATGTTGTTTGCCTCGACTATGATCGGCTCCGACAGGATCGACCTCATTCAGAATCACACCAATGAGCTTGTGCTGCTCATCACCGAGAGCATCGAGGATCTCCTCCATGCTTTCATTGATATCGAGCCGTGTCGGCAGCACCGCCACGAAAGCATCCGCCGCATTCAAGATGTGGCGGCGCGCGGCATTCCAGGGCATGGCCGGCCCCTCGACCAGCACGAGATCATATGCCTGCGACGTACCGAGCTGGGCGATCGCCCTTTGCACATGCGACCCGGCCGCAGCCTCCGTCGTGCCGCCCGGAATCGGCAGAACAGCGATTCCGCTGCCAACGGGAAGATGCGCAGCTTTACCGACGCCGAACGCCAGCAGCGAAACGGCTTTCTTGCTTTCCGCCGCGCCGAGGCGCGAGGACAGCGCGCGGCGATCGATGTCGGCATCGACCATCAGGACGCGAGCGCCATCGCGGGCGGCGGCAAGGGCGAAGTTGGCGGAGACGACCGATCGGCCCGCCTCTTCCGCAAGTCCGATCACCGCCACCACCGGCGCGCGTGCCTCGGGTGCGCGTCCACGTGCCGCCGCTCGCAGCTTCCGGATCGCATCAGAAAACCCGGTAGCGCCACCGGCTCGCAGGGTCGGCCATCCCATCCGCGTCAGATCCGGCTGACCGCTGGTCGGGAGAATGCCGCTGAGCGTGCGCAGTACATCTGTCTCGGCCAGATAGGCCAGCAGCGGTTTTTCGATGACCGCCATCACCGGCTTTGCGGCAGCGATGGGTGCCTCGCGCATGGCCGGAGTCGGAGACCCGGTTGCCGCCCCATCAGGCGTTTGGCCCGGCTCGGCCGCCATGGCGCGCAATTGCGCGACGAGGAAGACATAGCCTGCCGCCGCAAGGCCACCGAGAACGAAACCGATCATGGCCAGGAGGCTCATCGCCGGCGGGAATGTGCGACGGCGCGGCTGGACGGCTTCGCCGATCACACGGGCGCTCGATGTATTCAGCGCTTCCTGCTCCTCGGTCTCGCGTGAACGCTTGAGGAAGGCCAGATAGACCGCGCGGCTGGCTTCGACATCGCGCTCCAGTTCACGCGCCTTCACCGCAGCCTGGCTGAGGTCGACGCTCTGCTGCTTCTGGCGCTCGAGCTCCTTGGTCAGCGAGGCCTCGAATTCCTTTGCGCGAGCGAGATCGGTCCGCGCGGCGACCGCGTATCGATTGACCTCGTCGTTGATGTTCCGGCGCAGATCCTCGACCTGACGCTCCATATTCATCAGGGTCGGATGGCGCGGCCCCAGTTCGTTGCGCAGTTCGGCATAGCGCTTGCGCGTATCGCTATATTGCGAGCGCAAGTTGGCGATGGTCGGCGACTGCAGCGCCTCCGGCATCGCGCCGGGATCGGTGGCATTATGCTTTGCCTTCTCGATCTGATCATACTTCGCTTGCGCGTCCAGCGTCACGGCGCGCGCCGCCGCAAGGCGCTGGGTAATCGCCGACAGCTGCTGGTCGCTGATCGCCGTATCCTGGCTGCCCATGAAGTTGTGCTGCGCCTTATAGTCAGCCAGCTTGGTCTCGGCGGTCCGCAGCCTTGCCTGCAGCTCCTGTAGCCGGCCGGACAGATCGGCCGTGGCACGGCGCGCGGCGGCCGACTGCGACTGGCGCGATTCGGTGAGGAAGGCGCTGGCGATCGCATTCGCCAGCATCGCCGCTTTCGCCGGGTCCTGCGACCACACATCAATATCGACGATAAAGGTCTTGTCGGTGCGCTTGACGCTGACGTGGCGATTGAGGATGTCCAACGTTTCCGTCAGATCGGCCGCCGCCATCGGTGGACGGCGCCCAAGCATCGACCATAGCGGCGCGAAGAAGCTGGTGGATTTGCCGCCGAATTCCGGATCCTTGTCGATGCCGGTGTCCTTGATGACCCGCAAAAGCACGGTATTCGAGGTGATGAATCTCGCCTGGCTTTCGGCGACGATCGACAGACCGGTCAGGTCCTGCGCGCGCGGTGTCAGTTCACGCTCGACGAGCTGTAGCTCGCGTGGGTCCACATAGAGCTGCGTAGTCGCCGTATAGCGCGGTGTGAGACTCTTGCCGATCGCGACCGCAAGACAAGCGCAGCCAAAGGCCGCCAGCACAATGAACAGACGCCGGCGCCACAGCAGGCTGATCAGCCCCTGAAGATCGACGGCAAACGGCGCACGACCCGGCGCCCGTTGCGCGGCGGCGGGCGACAAAGCGACAGGCTGATCATACTTGAACATGACCCACCCCGTTCGCGGGTGCCGACAACCGCATCGGCCGCGGTGTCGCCGGCCCGATCTCAACAATCCGGAGAGCCGCCATGGGCACCACGCCGATTAATGAAGGCTTAACCATACTCATCGGCCGAGTATTTGCCGGAAAGGCAAATAAAGCGTTTAAGCACCGAAGCATTGCAGTGCCTCCGCGATACTGAGGATGCGCGTGTCGCGGCGACGCGCTTTCTGAATCGTCTTCTCAAGGAAGCCCGGAGTGCAGCCGAAACGGCTCGGCGACGACGCGACGTCATGCGTGTAGAAGATGAGCCAGCCGCCCTTGGCGATCGTCTCATCAAGGATGCATTCGATGTCGCTCGCGTCGAATCGCCCGCTTTCCAGCGGAATCGCGCTCAGAAACTGCAGATCGATAATGCCGCTGTTCACTTTCGGCACGACGCTCCGGCAGGAGCCGAAAATCTCGCCAAGCTGCCGCTTGCGCTGAAACGAGCCGATTCCATACGGATAAGCGAAATTACGGAGTTCGATGTCGGGATCGAGCGATTGGAAATAGCGGCGATTGCACGTGACCTCGCAGGCCATGGCATCGGCATCGAGGTCGCAGGCCCTAGCGTGCGAATAGGTGTGGCAACCGATCTCGTGACCGGCGCGATGAAGCGCAAGCACGCCATCGGCATCGATCATCTTCCAGTCCGGCGAAGGCCGGTCCACCAGACCGCCGGCGATATAGAAAGTGCCGTGCGCGCCGTAGTCGCTGAGGATGCTGGCGCCCCGCGCCACGGCGCTTTGCGGAACATCGTCGAACGTGAAGCTGACCACCGGCTGGTCGCCGGGCAGCGCCAGCGGCGCGACGCGGAAGTGCATCGCCATCCGATGGCTGAGCCGAGCCTGCGCTGCCGACCAGATCGCTTCCATGGCTCACATCTTCCGTAGAGCGGCCGAGCCGCCACGTGCCAATCGTCCCCGCAGCAACGTCCATCCGCGATGCAGGCGATAGCGCATACGCGCGATATCGAAGGTCCAGCACAGCGCGGCATAGCTGAGAAGGCCGACCGGAATCAGGATGACGCATGCCATCACATCCGAAACACGAAGGTGGCGATCGATCGCTGCAACCAGCAACGCCATCACGAGCGACGCTGCCGTCACCCGCGCCAGTCGCGCGGCAGGGAATGGCATCGCGAACGATCGCCGCGTTAGTAGCCAGGCCGACAGCACGCCGACGATATCCGCGCCCAGCCGGGCCCAGGAGGCGCCGATCGCGCCGTACCAACTGACAAACAGATAGGCCATGATCAGATTGGCGACGATAATGGCTGCGGTATTGATCAGGTAAAAGGAGTTGCGGCCGGCGAGCAGGAAGCTCGCATGCAGATACTGCTGCGTCAGGATCTGGAAAAGCACCGCAATCGCGATGATCGGCATCACTGCCGCGGCGAGATCGCGGAAATCAGTGCCAAGCACAATATTGGCGATATGCGATGCGATCACCGCAAAGCCCAGGCAGGCCGGCAGCGAGACGGCGAGCAGCAGTTCGACGCAATCGCGCAGATGATGGCGAACAGCCTCGCGGCCATGCTTGGCATAGATCTGCACCGCAATCGGCACAAACGCGGCGGCCAGGCTGAATGCCGGCATCATCAGGCTCTGACGCACCAGATCGAGCCCCGAGACATACTTTCCGGCATCGCCGGTGCCGACCAGATTGGCGATCATGAAGCGGTCGATGACGCTGGAGATAGCCAGTAGGGTCAGCGACACGGTCAGCGGCAGACCGAGCTTGGCCACCTTGATCAGACGCGCCTTGTCCACGGACAGAAACGCGGTGTCCTTCCAGACCAGCCGCAGCTGCATCCCGACCGCGAGCAGGCACGCCAGCGTCGCCGCGATCAGCAGAGCAGTCCCATCAGCATCGATCATCGCCAGCATGATGCCGATGACCAGCATTGCGGCGGCGCGGATCACCGTACTTTTCAATGCATGCCCTGCCTGCAGGCGGGCGCGCAGAAAGTCCTGGGTCATTTCAAACAGGCCGATGGCCATCGCCAACGCGACGGAAGCCGCGGCGACGGCGACGTTCAGCCCCAGCGCGATGCCGAGGACAATGGAGAGCGGCGCAGTCAGGCAGACCAGCAGGAAGCCCTGCAGCACGAGCCCGCGCACGTCTTCGCCGTCATCGCGCGCATGCTCGCTGATGATCAGGTTACGGAACCAGCCGACCAGAAAAACGCTGACCACCGACGCAAAGCCGATGCCGAGCAGATATGCGCCGTAGTCTCGCGGCGCGAACAGCCGCGTAAACACGAACACGCTTCCCAGACCCAGCACGGCGCTGAGAATGTTGGCGGTCAGGTTGATGGCGGCCTGGCTGATCAGCATAGCGCGTTCACACCGGCAAACATGTCGGGAGGGCTGGCGGGCGCGAGCCGCGCCTTATGCTCGACCACGGCGGCGCGAATCGTTTCCACAGGCGTGCCCGAGAACGATGTCACGGAGAACGCAACATCGGTTTCCACAGCATCGCGCAGCAACCGCCGCAACTGGGTTTCGTCAAGGCGCTTACCGCCCCAGTAACTGACGCAGGGGGTCTTGCGGCAGGGAACGTGATGACGCGCGGCTTCCACATCACTCGCGACGAAATAGCCATAGAGCAAGTATTCGGAGAACTCCCGGGCGCGGCACAGGGCGGTGACCCAGTCCATGCCGGTCGCCTGCTCGATCCGCGACACCATTCCCTGCGTTGTCTGCCGGTCCCAGAAAATGATATGCCCGATGAAGTCGGACGCCGGTAGCGGCGGCGTCGCCATTCCCAGAAGCTCATGACTGGTCTCGACCCATCGCGGATGGCGCTGATGGTCTGACGTGATGCCGCCAGGCAGCATCAGCAGGGGAATGGGATTGGGGACTTCGAACTGAGACAGGTCGAAGTCGCGAAAGAAGACAATGTCCGAATCCAGGATGCAGTAGCGTTCGAACGGCAGAACCATGGTCGCCGCGATCTTGAGAATCTGCTGGACATGCCACCCGCTGACCGGCTTGGCGCGGAGCGACCACCAATATTGCCGGCGATTGCGCTGCACGACGCGCGGCAGCGGTCGCAGCCACGACGGCAGCAGCGTCGACGCCCGCACGATGACGCGCCGCTCGCTCGCCAGTGGCGCGAACAGGGGCAGATCGCAGTCCGGCACCAGCAGATAGTGCTTGGAGGACGAACTGATGTGACGATCGACGCTCTCGCAAAGAAGGGTGCAGAGGTGCAGGTCTCGCCCGTATGTGGGGGTCAGCAGGGCAACAGGGCTCATTCGTTCGGTCTCTTTGGATCAGCCATCCGTAGGTCGTCGCGGACAGGCCTGGAGGCATCGCGCCAAAGAGAGCAAGAAGGATGCCGACCAGTTCCCCACGAGGGCGGCGGAGCAAAGAGTGGTTAATATTTCCTTATTATTTACCAAGGTACCCCACATGCCGCCGCCACCCGGGGGATTGGACCGGATATTGCACAACCGGGGTCGTGCACGAGACCATTGGACCGGTTCAGATCACGATGTCCGTACTTTCCCGCCGCCAAATGCTTGCCGGAGCTGCCGCACTCGGCGGGACAGCCGTGCCCAATCTGTCCGGACTGTCCGCTTTTGGGACGCCCTTTAAGCCGATAACCGGACGATCCCGGGAAATTCCGTTCGGAGCCGCAGTGCGCGCCGGAGCGCTCAATGACGACGCCAGCTATCGCCAGGCTGTTATCGACAATTGCCAGATCATCGTCGCCGAAGGCGAAATGAAGTGGTCGGACATTCATCCGGCGCGAGACACCTACAGCTTTGAGAAGGCTGACACCATCGCCGCCTTCGCGCGCCAGAACAGTCTTGCGGTGCGCGGCCATACGCTGGCTTGGTACGGCGGCCTGCCGGCATGGACCGACGGAATCGCGACGCGGCGCGAGGCCGAGCGTGAATTGACCCGTCATATCGAGACGGTCGTGGCCCGTTATCGCGATGTCATCCCATCCTGGGACGTCATCAACGAGCCATTGGTGGATGCGCCCTCGGGCGCGCAAAACCTGCGCGACTCGATCTGGACCCGCAAGCTCGGCGCGGAGTATTTGCCGATCGCCCTGCGTGCAACTGCGGCGGTCGATCCCAAGGTGCGCCTCGTCCTCAACGAGTACGATATCGAATTCACCGGCGCCCGCTTCGCCGCCAAGCGGCGCGCATTGCTGGAACTGATCCGTTCGCTGCGCGACCGGGACGTGCCGCTGCACGCGGTCGGCCTTCAGGCCCACCTGTTCGCCGATCGCACCATCGATCGCGACGGACTACAGGCTTTCCTTGCCGAGATCGCCGCGATGAAACTGGAGGTGCTTGTTACCGAACTCGATGTGATAGATTTCGAGTTGCCCGGACCGATCGAGACCCGCGACGCCATGGTGGCGAAGGTCGCAAAGGATTTTCTCGAAGCGGTCTGCGAAGTCACGCCTCCCACGGCCATTGTCACCTGGGGATTGAGCGACCGCTACACCTGGGTTCCGATCTATTTCACCCGTCATGACGGCATGCCGAACCGGCCATTGCCGCTCGATACCCAACTGCATCGCAAACCGCTGTTCGACGTCATTGACGATATCCGCCGCAGATTTGCGTGAGGCGCCATGTCCATTTTGAACCCGACCGCTCACCAGGAGAGTTCGAAGCTTTTGCCAGCCCAAGAACCGTCACGTCACCGCAGCCGGATCACACCGGCAACCAAGCCTGCATCGCGCCGCGCGATCGCGATGGCATCGCCTGATCTCGATCGGAACGTCGATATCGTCATCTGCATCCCGAGCTTCCGGCGCGCCGATCACCTCCGGCTGACACTGGATTCGCTGTTCACGCAGCAGACCATGCGTCCCTTTGCCGTCGTGCTGGTGGAAAATGACGCTGTCGGCCGCGCAGCCGTGACGGTGGCTCACGATGTGTTCGGCCGCAGCCTGCTCAATGGCCTCTGCGTGGTCGAGCCGATGCAAGGCAATTGCAGCGCCATCAACGCGGCATTCGAAACGGCCCGCGATGTCTTTCCGGCCGCGACCATGATCCTGATGATTGACGACGACGAAATCGCATCGCCAGTCTGGCTGGAGAGGATGATCATCGCGGCGGAAACGAGCGGAGCGGACGTTGTCGGCGGTCCGGTGTTTCCGCGCTTCAAAGCGCCAAGGGCGCGCTCGCTCGATCGTCATCCCGCCTTCTGCCCGGCCTATCACGCGAGCGGCCCGGTGCCGATCATCTACGGCAGCGGCAATTGCTTGATCCGCCGCTCGACCTTCGCCCAACTTGACGACCCAAATTTCGATCTCCGCTTCAATTTCCTCGGCGGCGGCGATACCGATTTCTTCACGCGCTGCCGCCGGGCGGGGCTGTCGTTCTATTGGGCCGCCGATGCCGTCATCACCGAAACGGTTCCGGAAGCGCGAACACGGACGCCATGGCTGATCACACGCGGCTTGCGCATCGGCGCCATCAACTACCGGATCGAGGACAAGGTGGCGACGTCGCTTGCGTCGCGCGCGAAACTGTTCGCCAAGACGGCAGCCAGGCTACCGCTGTCGATATGGCGCGCCGCGTGGCTCGCGCTGACCGCGCCCACTCTTTCCACCGCGCTGCATCCGATTGTTGTGGCGCTCGGTAGCGCACTGGCGGCCGTCGGTATCGAGCCGCAAGCCTACAAGGCTTCAAAGATCACCCACTGAGCCGGATCGCGCACGGCGCTCGCCTGTCAGAACTGGGCGCGGATCACCTGCGCGACGTCCTGCCACCAGCCTCTGAAATCGAAAGTGCGCGCGGACGAGGGCCGACCTGCCGCGGCCACAACCGCGTCCGCATAGTCCGCGTCGCTGGCGCCGCGCGGCACCCGAATGATGGCGCCGTCATCCATCAGGGCCTTGAACCGCAAGTGATGATCGAACTCGGCGGGATCGATGGCATCGGTCACCACCACGGGCCGCCCGGATTGCGCCACCGCCAGGATACTGGAGCGGCGTGCGGTCAAGCCTTCGCCGAGCACATAACAGAAGACATCGACCTCTTGAAACAGGCCAAATACTTCGTCGTCGGAGGCAATGAAGCCGGTCACGACGACGTCGTCCTGCAAGCCAAGCTGCATGACGCGCGCCTTGAAGATCGCCTCGACATTATCGAGCGCGCGAATGAACGATCCGATATACACTGCGACCGGCTTCAATCCCCGTTGTTTCAGCAGCGCTGCGATCTCCAGCACGGCTTCCGGCTGCTTGCCTGGATAAATCGATCCGAAATGGCCGATCACCAGGCGTCCCTCGGCGCGCGCATCAGCGAGGCGGCGGCGCAGGTCCGAATCCGCAACAACCGCCGGCGCCTCGATGTTCGGCGGCAAGGGCGCCAGCACGCACTTTCGCGCAAACCATCCCGCGATCGGATCCTCCGCCAGTTCACGGCGCACAAGGGGCGAAAACATCACGATGACATTGGCCATCAGCAACGCGGGCAAATAGGTCAGGCGGCGCAGATGGTGCAGCGAGGCCCATTCGTGCTGGACCAGAATGACGCGCCGCCGCCGCAGCCGCGCCATCGCCACAGCCGCCAATGGTTTGAGAATGACCCGCTTCCAGGCAACGATCGGAAAATTGCAGATCACCGCATCGGCATCGCCGATCGCCCGCCAGAGCTCGGACCAGCGCGGTTCAGACGCCGTCAAGGTTAATGCCGCACAGGTCCCCGGGGCCAACGAATCCACCGCCGCCTCGAGCAGGCGGGTGAACTGGCCGACGCCGCATTGCATCTGCGGTCCGGCGCCAAGAAAAAGCGCGTCGAAGCGGGATTTGTCGGCTGTCATTGGCTCTCGCGGAAACGCCTCCGGTCCTTTGCCGCGGCCGACGCGCGACCGTGCGGCGCTGTTGTAAAGCGCGGACGTTAGTTTCGGGTAAGCGAAACGGCACTCGCCGCGCCACATCCAAGTGCAATGCAGCGTCGCATCAGCGCAAAGCTGTCCCGGCAAAAATGCCCATGAGATGCGCGCAGCACAGCCAAAGGTCGAAGGCCGGTGGTCGTGACTATTTTGGCCGGTTTTGTTAAGCCGGTCTGATAGGAGCGCCGTGCAGCCCCGCGCGGCGCTCACATATGCGACAATTCAGAGAAACAATTTGCTGGGAGGCAACATATGGCATCGGGAATCAAGAAATTGGGCGTTTGGTCGGCGGCGGTTGCGACATGCAGCCTGCTCGCCGCGGTTCCCGCCCTGGCGCAGGGCGTGAAGATCGGAATTCTGAACGACCAGTCGGGCGTTTATGCCGATTACGGCGGCAAGAGCTCGATCGAGGCCGCCAAGATGGCGATCGAGGATTTCGGCGGCGAAGTCCTCGGGCAGAAGATCGAACTGGTGGCGGCCGATCACCAGAACAAGCCCGACCTCGCGGTCAGCATCGCGCGCAAGTGGTATGACAGCGATGGCGTCGACATGATCACCGAGCTGACGACCTCCTCGGTCGCGCTCGCGGTGCAGGAAGTCGCCAAGGAGAAGAAGAAGATCGATATCGTCGTCGGCGCCGCCTCCTCGGCCGTGACCGGCGCGAACTGCTCGCCTTACGGCTTCCACTGGGCGTTCGATACCCATGCGCTGGCGGTCGGCACCGGCGGCGCGATGGTGAAGGCCGGCGGCGATAGCTGGTTTTTCCTCACCGTGGACTACGCTTTCGGTCACGCGCTCGAGAAGGACACCAGCGACGTCGTCAAGGCCGCGGGCGGCAAGGTGCTCGGCGCCGTGCGGACCCCGCTCAACACCTCCGACTACTCCTCCTTCCTGTTGCAGGCGCAAAGCTCGAAAGCCAAGGTGGTGGGTCTCGCCAATGCCGGCGCGGACACCATCAACTCGATCAAGCAGGCGGCGGAGTTCGGCATTGTCGCCGGCGGCCAGAAGCTCGCGGCGTTGTTGCTGACGGCGTCGGAGGTCCACGGCCTCGGCCTCAAGGCCGCGCAAGGCACCGTGCTGACGGAAAGCTTCTACTGGGATCTGAATGACAAGACGCGCGCTTTCGGCGAGCGGTTCTACAAGCGCACCGGCCGGATGCCGAGCATGATTCAGGCCGGCACCTATTCGGCGACCCTGTCCTACCTGAAGGCGGTCAAGGCCGCCGGCACCAGGGACAGCGATGCCGTGGTCAAGAAGCTGAAGGAGCTCCCGGTCGATGACGCCTTCACCACCGGCGGCAAGGTGCTGGCGAATGGCCGTATGGTCGCCGACCTCTATCTATTCGAGGTCAAGAAGCCGGAAGAAAGCAAGCGCGATTGGGACTACTACAAGCTGCTTGCCAAGGTCCCGGGCGACACCGCCTATCCGTCCGCGAAGGACAGCGGCTGCCCGCTGACGAAGTAAGCGGACATTCACCCGGGCGGGTGACCTATGATACACAAGGGCGCGATCTCGATGGGATCGCGCCCTTTGCGTTTTGATCAATAGCCTGTCATTTCCAGATAGCCGATGCCATCGTGACTGCCGCGGCATGAAATCGGCCCTTCCCAATAGGGAAAGCTGGTCGCCATCCAGCTTTGCGCATTGAGCGGCACACAATCAATCGTCAAGCCGTGCGTGGGCACTGCGAGGTGCCACTGCGTCGGCACCTTTCGCCCCGCGACCTCGGTAAGCACCGTCGGCGCCATCATGATCGCGTCGGATGTCAGGGCGGCTGATCGCCCCTGGCTGTCAATCCAGTTGCCCGCGAAGTAATGACTGCCGTCACGCTGCCGCAGCCGAAACAACATTACCTTCGCACCGCCCGCGAGGTGCAGCGAGAACCAGTCCCATCCGGTCTGGTCCGAAGCCAGCGGCTGGCTTGACCATTCTCGATCGAGCCATCCTTGCCCGGTGACATCGACGGTTCCGCTGTTGAGCACAAGCTGCCCCGACACGACGAAAAACGGCTGGCTGAGATAATACGACGCCTGACCCCGCTCGGACTTGCGGCTGTAGCCGCCATCGCCCTGCAGCACCAGCGGGCGCTCGGCATCGAGGCGCAGCGCATACCTGAAATCCGGACCCGAGGCCGTGACCTCAAGCGGCGCAACCATGTCGTTGGCAAACGACGCCGGGGCCGCCATCCGCCAGTCATCGATCCACGCTTGAAACGGCATCGCATCCACGCCCGCCTGTCCGACACGGCCGCGCGCGAATTTTTCGGCAAAGCGATGCGTGGTGGCGCTCGTCACCGCCGCATGGCCCATCCATACCTGCTGGCTATCCCATCCGCTGCGTTGCGGACCCGGCGCCATCGCCTGACGAAACAGTGTCCACTGCGCGCCATAGTGCGCACCAGCCTTGTCGCGCAGATTGGCGGTCAGGTACCACCACTCGATGCGAAATTCCGGATGCGCGCCGAAATCGTCGGGAAATGCAAATTTACGTCCCGGTACCACCGGTGCGAATCCCGCCGCATCACCGCCGAGGCCGGCAAACCCCTGCGCCCGCGCATGCCCCGAACTGAGGCCGGCCAGCACCAGGCCAGCAATAACGCTACGGCGCGACAATCGGCGATTACCGTTCATGGGCAAAAATCTTGATCAATGTCGCGGGCTGCATCCGCGCCAGCTTGAGAACCGGCATCAAGGTGGCGGCCAGCGCCGCCACCATAGCGACGCCGAGTAGCTGCAGCAGTTGCATCGGAAAGATATCGAACGGCAGCCGCCAGCCGAAGGCTTTGACGTTGACCACTGCGATCAGACACCACGCCACCAGAAGGCCGAGCGGCAGCGCCAGCAGCGCGGTGACGAAAGCCACCGCCATTGTTTTCATCAACTCGATGGCGGCGAGGCTGCGCCGCGTCAGACCGATGGCCCAGAGTGGCGCCAGCTGCGGCAGACGCGATGCGCTCAAGGTCAGAAGGCTGGTCAATAACGCGATGCCGGCCACGCCGAGCGTAAAGGTATTGAGCGCGGCCGTAACCG
Source organism: Xanthobacteraceae bacterium (assembly GCA_035565575.1). Taxonomy (GTDB): domain Bacteria; phylum Pseudomonadota; class Alphaproteobacteria; order Rhizobiales; family Xanthobacteraceae; genus 62-47. The sequence goes on along the minus strand of DATMSE010000097.1, from coordinate 5,456 downwards.
CAAAGGTTCGACTGAAGATGCGTTTTGACTCCGCCTTCACCGTGGCCTGATCGGCCAATTGGCGAGGCCCGAACTGAAAGTGGTCGCGCAATGCCGCCATCACCCCGGCGAGATGCTCGGGCGCGACAGCCAGGCCGAAGCGCCGCTGCGCCGTATCGGGGAAGTGCCGCAGCATCGCATCGACGTTTACCGCGACCTGCCCTTTCGGATTGCCGTAATCGGCATAGATGCCGGCGACTTCGACCGACCAGTCGCCGCCTGAGGCAGCAAGCTGCAGCCGATCGCCAAGATCGAGATGGAGCCGCCGCGACAACTGCTCGCTGATGAACGCGGCGTCACCGTCGCGCAATCGCGTCCATCCGTTCGGAACGATACGCAGCAACGGCCAGCGCGCGCGATATGTGGCATGATCGGGCAGCCCGATCAGTTCCACTGCGGCGCCCGCGATCCTGATCTCGGCACGCGCCCCCGGCAGGACGGCGGCGATGTCACTGCGCCGGTCGAGCCAATGGTTCAACTCGTCCGCCTGCGCCTCGCTGGCCGGCGTGATGTAGACGTCGGCGGCGAGCCGCCCGTCGAGCCAGCGCTCGAAGGTGACGCTGAAGCTCTTGACCATGGTGCCGACACCGACATTGACGGCCAGGGCCAGCAGCAGCGCCATCAATGCCAACGACAGGCCCGGCAGTTGCTGGCGGCTATCTGCCCAGAACCAGATCGGCAGCGCCTTGCGCGCCCCATGCGCGCCGACCCGCAAGATACCATCGAGCAGCATCGGCAGCGCCAATGCGGCCGACAGCAGCAACGCGGCAAGCACGGCGAAGCCCGATAGCAACGAATCGCCGAAGGCCAGAAACGCCATCGCAACTGCCAGCATCGCGAGCGCCAGCGCGCCCTGACGCAGCAGCCAGCGCCGCTGTGTCTGCTGCCATACATAAGGCTGCGCCGCCGCCAGGACTGGGAGCCGCGCCATCCGGACGAAACTCGCGGCCGCCGCCGCCAGCGCGCCGAGCACACTCATGGCCATGCCGGCCAGCCACCACTGGGGCCGCAGCGACAATGCGCCAGGCAGCTGCGCGCCGTAAAGGCCGCGCAGGCTGGCGGCCACATCGGGCAGCAATGCCGCGGCGATGACGTACCCGCCGATCAATCCGACCAGCCCCGCAATCAGCGCGATCGAGACCAGTTCGATCAGCACCACGCCATTCAGCAGCCGGGCCGATGCCCCACAGGCGCGGAGCGTTCGCAATGTCGGCAGGCGCTGCTCGAATGCGAGCCCGATCGCCGAATTGACGATGAACAGCCCGACCAGAAACGACAGCAGTCCGAACGCCGTCAGATTGAGATGAAAGCTGTCGGTCAGCCGTTCGAGGTCGGTTTCACGATCCGCCGCGATCCATTGCAGCGACGTGCCGGCGATCGCCGCAGGCAACGTCCCCGGATCACGCGTTGTCTGCGCCACCAGCAGGCGCGAAATCTGTCCCGGCTTTTCGAGCACGCGCTGGGCCACGCCGATATCGACGATCAGCACGCCGGGCGCCAGTTGCGGCTGCACCCGCAGCGGCGGCAGCGCCACGGTCTCGTTGAGGCGCGGCGTCGTGCCCGGTGCAAGGCCAAGATCGGCCAGCGTCTCCGCCGCGACCAGCGTCTGCCCCGGCAGGGCGATGAAGGCCCGCAGTTCGCGCTGGCTGATCGCCGAAGCCGACGCCGTTTCCGGCGGCAAGCTGACCGGCTCGATCCCCAGCAGGCGATAGGAGCGCCCACCAATCTGCACGCGATCCTCCAGGACCGGCGAAACCGGCCAGCCGGCGCGGCGCAGATCAACGAACGCCGCTTGAGAAAACGTCGGATGCGCGGGATCGATCAGCATGGCCGTGCGCGCACCGCCGAACATCGCCGCCGCGCGATCGTAACTGATGCGCGCCTGCTGGTTGAGCGCCTGTACTCCGCTCCATAGCGCGGTAGCCGCAATCAGCCCGATCGTCAGAGTGGCGAGTTGCATCGGATGCCGCCGCCAATGGCTGAGCAAGACCGCAAGCACCCAGGCCGCGCGTCTCATGTCAAGTAGCCGCCGCTGAGACGCAGTTGTCGATCCAGCATCGCGGCGAGCCGAGCCGAATGCGTCACCATCAGCATGCCGCAGCCGGATCGCGTTACCAGATCGCGCAAGAGGTGCACGACCTCATCGGCGGTCGCCTCGTCGAGATTGCCGGTCGGCTCGTCCGCCAACAGGAGCGCCGGCTTCACGGCCAGCGCTCGGCCGATGGCGACACGCTGCTGCTGACCGCCAGACAACTGTTCCGGATACCGCTTCGCCATCGCGGCCAGACCGAGCCGCGCGGTCAATTCCGCCAGCCACGCCGCGTCGTGCTTCTCCGCGAGCCGCGCCTGAAACGCCAGATTGTCGGCGACCGACAGGCTCGGCACCAGATTGAACTGCTGAAAGATCAAGCCCAGCCGCGTGCGGCGCAGTGCGGCGCGCTGGGCATCAGGCAATCCGGTGACGCGGGTCTGTTCGATCCGGATCTCGCCGCCGTCTGCCTCGTCGAGGCCGGCGATCAGATGCAGAAGCGTGCTCTTGCCGCTGCCGGATTCGCCGGTCAGCGCCACGCTCTCGCCGCGTGCCACATGAAACGTCACACCGCGCAGCACGCTCACGGTGTCGGCGGCGGAGCGGTAGGTCTTGGTAAGGTCGATGACGTCCAGCATCCGGTCCGGCAGCCTCTGGCACCACATATAACAACAGGCGGCTCATACTGTTGCAGCGCCGCAATGTCTTCGATCCATCACACACTTGCGCGCCAGCGGGCAAGCCCGCAAAGCCATCAATATTGTGTTGCAGCGGAAGCTCCTGGAATATGCCGCGCGCTTGCGATCTTGCGCTGCAATACAGCCCGTCCCGCATATGGCGCACTGAGGGTTCGGCAAATCCGCAATTGCTATCCCGGCGAACCTGCAGGTAGCATCAGTGCAATGTCGTCACGCAAGGTCGACGACGATAGCGGGGGAACGTTCATGTCCGCAGCGCCAACACCAAAGGAGGCGTGGAAGATCACGTTCCTGCTGTTCCTCTTCATGGTCGTCAACTTCGCCGACAAGATTGTCGTCGGTCTCGCAGCCGTCCCGATCATGACCGATCTCAAGCTCGACGCCGAACAGTTCGGCCTGTTGGGATCGTCGTTCTTTTTCCTATTCTCCATTTCCGCGATCATCGTCGGGTTTATTGTCAACCGCGTGGACGCCCGCTGGGTGCTGCTGGTGCTGGCGCTGATCTGGGCGCTGGCGCAGTTCCCGATGGTCGGCACGGTTGGCTTCGCCACGCTGCTTGTGTGCCGCATCATTCTTGGCGCCGGCGAAGGACCGGCCTTCTCGGTGGCGGTGCATGCGATCTACAAGTGGTTCCCCGATGAAAGGCGCACGCTGCCCACCGCCGTCCTGTCGCAGGGCTCCGCATTCGGCGTCATCCTCGCAGTGCCCACGCTGAACTGGCTGATCGTCAATTACTCCTGGCACTATGCTTTCGGCGCGCTCGGCCTTGTCGGCCTGCTGTGGTGCGGCGTGTGGCTGCTGCTCGGCAGGGAAGGACCGCTGGTGCCCTCTGCAGCGGATGCGCGGGAGGAAACGCGCTTCTCCTATTTGCATTTATTGACAACGCCGACCTTCATCGGCTGCTGCATCGCGACCTTCGGCGCCTACTGGGCGCTGTCGCTCGGCCTAACCTGGTTCACCGCATTCATCGTGCAAGGACTGGGTTTCACACAGCATGCGGCAGGACTGATCTCGATTCTGCCATGGGTATTCGGTGCCTGCATCGTGATCCTCACGGGATGGCTGTCGCAGCGATGGGTAACGGGCGGCATGTCGACGCGCGGCGCCCGCGGCGTGCTGGGTTCGGCGCCATTGATTGTCGGCGGTCTGATTCTGATGATGATGCCCTACACCGACAGCGCGACATTGCGCATCGCACTGCTGGTGGTGGGCTCCGGCCTCTGTGGTGCGATCTATGTCGTCTGCCCGCCGATGCTGAGCGAATTCACTCCCGTCTCCCAGCGCGGGGCGGTGATTGCCATCTATGGCGCGATCTATACGCTTGCCGGCATTATCGCGCCGGCCGCGATGGGCAGCATCATCCAGCACGCCGACGACGTCGTGCAAGGTTATCTGCATGGCTTCGTCATCAACGGACTGGTGATGGTCGGCTCGGGGCTGCTCGGCCTGCTGCTGCTGTGGCCCAACAGCGAGCGGGCGCGGCTGATGCGGCGCGAAACGCCCGCTGCAGGGCTGGTGCATGGATAGAGCACCGGGCCTGTCCGGCCGCGCCGGCGACCCGTATCAGGATGGCAGAATACCGACGGCGCGCTTGTCGCGGTCGCTGGCGCTGCGCTCCGGCACCAGCGCCAGCAGCACGGTGAGCGTCATGAAGACAGCCGATGCACCGAACACCCAGTGCGGCATATGCTGATCCATGATCCAGCCGAACAGCAGCGGCCCCACGATGCCGCCGATGTTGAAACCTGTCGACACGATTCCGAAAGCGCGGCCGGCGGCACCCGGGGGCGCGGCATTGCGCACCATCATGTCGCGCGACGGCGCGATGACGCCGCTGAGAAAACCGGCTGCCGCAAGCACCGCCACCAGCGGTGGAGGCGGCAGCGACGTCGCCGCCACCATCACCACGATCAGGGCATTCACGGCAAAGCAGATCGCCGCCAGCTGGCCATGACGCGCGGTGCGGTCGGCCAGCCAGCCGCCGGCCAGAACGCCGGCGGCGCTGGCGCCAAGGAAAGCTGTCAAAGCCAGGTTGGCGCTCGACAACGAACTGCCATAACCCTCCATCAACGCCACCACACCGAAGGTACTGATGCCAGAGGTCGACATGCTGAGCAGCAGGAAGAACGCCGTCAGCACCAGCATGGCCGGCGTCAACATGCTGGCCGGAGCGGATCCGCGCGAATCCGAACTAGCCGCGCTGGCGTCGGGGATTCTCATGGCGGCGAGCAGCAGCGCCACCAGCGGCCCGACCACGCCGACGATGATCAACGCGCCGCGCCCGCCGAAGCCGATTAGCAGGGCGGCGACAATCGCCGGCGCGACAGCGCCGCCCAGAAATCCTGCGAAGGTATGGATCGAAAATGCCCGTCCCATCCGCCGCTCGTCCATGTGCACCGCTAGGATCGCATAGTCCGCCGGATGATAGACGCTGTTGGCGAGGCCGAGCAGCAAGGCGCAGGCGATCAGGTTGACGTAGCTGAGATGCACGGCGAGCAGCAGGAAGGCCAGTCCGCCGAGGCCAAGGCCGGCCATCAGGATGAGGCGCGCTCCGACACGATCGACCAGATAGCCGATCGGCGCCTGCGTCAGTCCCGAGATCACTGCGAAAACGGTCAACGCGAACCCGAGCTCCACGAAGCCGACGCCGAGTTGCTGCTTGAGAAACGGGAACAGCATCGGGAGCACCA
>DATMSE010000096.1:0-2941 GCA_035565575.1 Xanthobacteraceae bacterium | reverse complement strand
CTGGCGACGATCATCCTCACTGTGATCGTTGCGGTGCCGCTCGGCGTCATCGCCGCCTGGAAGCACGGCACCTGGATCGACCGCTTCGTGATGGCGCTTTCGGTGATCGGTTTCTCGGTGCCGGTGTTCGTGATCGGCTATGTGCTGATTCAGATCTTCGCCATCGATCTGCGCTGGCTGCCGGTGCAGGGCTATCGCAGCTTCGCGCGTGGCTTCGGGCCGTTCTTCGAGCGCATCGCGCTGCCGACGCTGACGCTGTCCTTCATCTACATCGCGCTCATCGCGCGCATGACGCGCGCGGCGATGCTCGATGTTCTCGATGAAGACTATATCCGCACCGCGCGCGCTAAGGGCATCGCGGAGCATGGCGTGCTGCTGCGCCACGCGCTGCGCAATGCCGCGGTGCCGGTGATCACCGTGATCGGCACCGGCTTTGCGCTCCTGATTTCCGGCGTCGTCGTCACCGAAACGGTCTTCAACCTGCCCGGCATCGGGCGCCTCACCGTCGATGCGGTGCTGGCCCGCGACTATCCGGTGATCCAGGCCATGATCCTTCTGACCAGCGGCATCTATGTCGGGGTCAATCTGCTGATCGATCTGTCCTACACCCTGCTCGATCCGAGGATCCGCTACTGATGGCCGTCGATGCCCTGCCAGAACCATCGCTCCGCATCACGCCGCGCCGCGTCAACCGCAACGTGCTGCGCTCGAACCCGATCATCGCGCTGGCCGCCATCTGTCTTGTTGCGATCATCCTGATGGCGATCTTCGCGCCGCTGATCTCGCCGCATGATCCGCAACTGCTGGCGCCGGCGCAGCGCCTCAAACCGGCGAGCGCGGAGTTTCCGCTCGGCACAGACGCCTACGGCCGCGACGTGCTGTCGCGCATCTTCTACGGCGGACGCATCTCGCTGCTGATCGGGCTCGGCGCTGCGGTGTTCAGCATCGTCATCGGCCTCGTGATCGGCCTCGTCTCCGGCTTCTTCCGCTGGGTCGATGCGGTCATGATGCGTATCATGGACGGACTGATGGCGATCCCGGCCATCCTGCTGGCGATCGCCGTTGTCTCGCTGTCGGGCGCAAGCCTGATGACGGTGCTGGTGGCGATCACCATTCCGGAGATTCCGCGCGTGGCGCGACTCGTCCGCTCGGTGGTGCTCACCGCGCGCGAGGAGCCCTATGTCGAAGCCGCGATCTCGGTCGGCTCCAGCCTGCCGAAGATCATGTGGCGGCATCTGATGCCGAACACCGTCGCGCCGCTGATCGTGCAAGGCACCTATGTCTGCGCCTCCGCCATTCTCACCGAAGCGATCCTGTCGTTCCTCGGCGCCGGCATCAGCCCCGAGATTCCGACCTGGGGCAATATCATGGCGGAAGGCCGCGCCTTCTTTCAGATCAAGCCGTCGCTGATCTTCTGGCCCGGCTTGATGCTCTCGATCGCCATTCTCTCGGTGAACCTGATCGGCGACGCCGCGCGCGACGCGCTTGATCCGCGCATGAAACAGCGCGAGGCCCGCCAATGACCTCCTCCGCGCCCGTCGTCCTCGACATCGATGATCTCGTCATCTCGATTGGCAACAAGCCCGATGCGCAGCGCATCATCGACGGCGTCTCGCTCCAGGTGCGGCAAGGCGAAACGCTATGCGTGGTCGGCGAAAGCGGCTCCGGCAAATCGGTGACGTCACTGACGGTGATGGGCCTGTTGCCGAAAAAGGTGCTGATGCCGACGCGCGGCAGGATCACGCTCGCCGGCGAGGACGTTCTTTCCGCTGGCGACCGGCGGCTGCGGCAACTCCGCGCCACCACCATGGCGATGATCTTTCAGGAGCCGATGACCGCGCTCAATCCGGTCGTCCCGGTGGGCAAGCAGATCGACGAGGTGCTGCGCGCTCACACCGATCTCGACGCGCGCGCGCGGCGCGAGCGGATTCTGGCGATGATGGAACAGGTGCGGCTGCCGGACGTCGCCCGCATCTTCAAATCCTATCCGCATCAGCTTTCCGGCGGCCAGCGTCAGCGCATCATGATCGCGATGGCGCTGGTGCTCGAACCGAAGCTGTTGATCGCGGATGAGCCGACCACCGCGCTCGACGTCACCACGCAGAAGCAGATCCTGTCGCTGATCCGCGACCTGCAGCGCGACCACGGCACCGCCGTGCTGTTCATCACCCACGACATGGGCGTGGTGGCGGAGATCGCCGACCGCGTCGTGGTGATGCGCAAGGGTCAGATCGTCGAAACCGGCGCCCTCGACGGCATCCTGCGCGCGCCGACGATGGAATATACCCGCAAGCTGCTGGCTTCGGTGCCCAGTCTCGTGCCGCGGGCGTCGCGCTCCGCCAGCAGCGAACCGCTCGTTCTCGAAACCAATGGCCTCAACAAGATCTATCGGCAGCGTTCGCTGTTCGGCGACGCCCGCGAAGTCCCCGCCGCGCAGAACGTCACGCTGACGCTGCGCAAGGGCCGCACGCTCGGCATCGTCGGCGAGAGCGGCTCGGGCAAATCCACCGTCGCGCGCTGCATTGTGCGCCTGATCGATCCGACCTCCGGCGAGGTTCGCCTCGGCGGCCACGATATCTCGACGCTGTCGCGCCCCGCGCTGCGTCCGCATCGCAAGCGCATCCAGATCGTGTTTCAAGACCCCTATCGCTCGCTCAACCCGCGCGTCACCGTCGGCGAGACCATCGCCGAAGGACCGGTGAATTACGGCGTGCCGCATGCGGACGCGATCAAGCGCGCCGGCGAACTGCTCGAACTGGTCGACCTGCCGGCGGACGCCATCACGCGCTATCCGCACCAGTTCGCCGGCGGCCAGCGCCAGCGCATCGCGATCGCCCGCGCGCTGGCGCTCGACCCCGACGTGCTGGTGGCGGACGAAGCGGTGTCGGCGCTCGACGTCTCGGTGCAGGCGCAAGTGCTCGATCTGCTGGATGAAATTCAA
>DATMSE010000095.1:0-46717 GCA_035565575.1 Xanthobacteraceae bacterium | reverse complement strand
GTCGTGGTCAGGTTGTTCTGCTTGGCGTAAGCGGTTTCGACGTAACCGATCGAACCCTTGGTCTGCTTGACGTTGTTGGCGACGCCTTCGTTGCCCTTGGCGCCGATGCCCGCCGGCCATTCCACCGCGGTCGCCGAACCGACCTTGCCCTTCCAGTCCGCGCTCACCTTCGACAGGTAGTTGGTGAAGATGAAGGTGGTGCCCGATCCGTCGGAGCGATGCACCAGCGCGATCGCCTGCGCCGGCAGCTTGGCGTTGGGGTTCAGCTTGGCGATCGCCGGGTCGTTCCAGGTCTTGATCTCGCCGAGATAGATTTTCGCGAGCGTGGGACCGTCGATGGTGAGGTCGCCGCTGCTGATGCCGTCGAGATTGACCACCGGCACGATGCCGCCCATCACGGTCGGAAACTGGATCAGGCCGTTCTTGTCGAGGTCTTCCGGCTTCAGCGGCATGTCCGACGCGCCGAAGGTCACGGTGCGCGCGGTGATCTGCTTGATGCCGCCGCCCGAACCGATCGATTGATAGTTGAGGCCGTTGCCGGTCTCCTTCTTATAGGCCTCCGCCCACTTGGCGTAGACCGGATAAGGGAAGGTAGCGCCCGCGCCGGAGATATCGGCGGCAAGCGTCGCGGTCAGAGCGGCACCAAGACCGGCAACGACGACGCCGGCGGCGGCAAGGCTGCGGAATAGTTTCACGGGGTTCTCCATCCTGTGGACACGGCGCCGATCGCCCTCGATCACGCCTGCACGCGGCTCTTTAAGAGCCCGCGACTGCGCTTTTATGAGAGTTTGATGACACCCGGATGACAGCGTTAACCCGCTGAAATCACATGAATTTGCGAAACAGCCGCGGAGAATGGCTGTGGAAAGCCGCCACCTGGGCGCTCCGGGGCGGCATGCCTCTCGTGGAGTTTTCAACTCGCCATTCGCCCGCCCAGACCAGATGTAAGCGGGGATCGGACGTCAAACGAGGATATCGAGCTTGCCGCCGATGCCCGGCGCATTGTTGGCTGCCGGCGTTTGCGCAGACGTCAGCAATTGCAGCACCTGCGCCTGCGCGTCGAGGTTCATCTTCAACACGCGCGTGGCAATCTGGGATTGCGTATTGGACGCCATCATCCCGACCGCCGCTGTCACGAGACTCATATCCATACGCGTAACTCCACGTCCCGTTCTAGGGGGCGGAGGTTAACAAATCTGGAAATGCCAAGGAATATCAGCGCGTCGGAACTGGCTTGTCGCCGCGGTAGTCGTAGAAGCCGCGCTGCGTCTTGCGGCCGAGCCAGCCGGCCTCGACGTATTTCACCAACAGCGGACAGGGGCGATACTTCGAATCCGACAAGCCATCGTGCAGGACCTGCATGATCGACAGGCACGTATCCAGCCCGATAAAATCGGCAAGCTCCAGCGGCCCCATCGGATGGTGCGCACCGAGCTTCATCGCGGCATCGATGGCCTCGACGTTGCCGACGCCTTCATACAGCGTGTAGATCGCCTCGTTGATCATCGGCAACAGAATGCGATTGACGATGAAAGCCGGAAAGTCCTCGGAGACCGCCACCTGCTTGCCGAGCTTCGTCACGAAATCGCGCGCTGCGTCGAAGGTGGCGTCGTCGGTGGCGATGCCGCGCACCAGTTCCACCAACTCCATTACGGGCACCGGATTCATGAAATGAATACCGATGAAACGTTCCGGCCGGTCGGTCGAAGCGGCAAGCCGGGTGATCGATATCGACGAGGTGTTCGATCCGATGATCGCTTCTGGTTTCAGGATCGCGCAGAGGTCGTGGAAGATCCGGCGCTTGACATCTTCCTTCTCGACGGCGGTCTCGATGACCAGATCGCAATTGCCGAAGCTTTCAAGACTCTCGCTGGCCTCGATGCGGCTCAGCGCCTGCTTGTGCGCGTCCTCGGTGATGATCTTCTTGGCTGCCTGACGAGTCAGATTGCCGTTGATGGTGGCCATCGCCGACTTGAGACGATCCGGCGAGATATCGTGAAGAACCACGTCATATCCGGCCAATGCTGCAACATGAGCAATTCCGTTGCCCATCTGGCCCGAGCCGATTACGCCGACCTTCTTGATCATCACTGTCATCTCGTCATTCTTGCCGATGCGCGGCCGAAGAAATCTCGCCCGCTCCATTCTGGCATAAACGCCGGCTGAAATCTGCTCCAGCCGGCTCATGCTTTGGGCCTAGTGGAGTGAATTTGACATTCGCGACCCGCTTGCAGCTCGTCCGGCGCGCGCAAATGTCAAATTCAAAACTCCGCTAGAAGCTCATCACATTTGCAAAAGACCCGGCTGCAACGGGATGCAAATGCTCGAATCGGACGACTAGCGCCCGGCCTTTGCCAGTTCGTCCGTCAACTCCGGTACCGCCTGATAGAGATCCGCGACCAGGCCGTAATCGGCGACCTGGAAGATCGGCGCGTCCTCGTCCTTGTTGATTGCGACGATCACCTTGGAGTCCTTCATGCCGGCCAGATGCTGGATCGCACCGGAAATGCCGATCGCGATGTAGAGTTCCGGCGCCACCACCTTGCCGGTCTGGCCGACCTGCCAGTCGTTCGGGGCATAGCCGGCATCGACCGCCGCGCGCGACGCGCCAACGCCGGCGCCGAGCTTGTCAGCCAGCGGTTCGATATACTTGGCGAAATTCTCGCGGCTCTGCATCGCGCGGCCACCGGAGACGATGATCTTCGCCGACGTCAGCTCGGGACGATCGCTCTTGGCGACCTCCTCGCCGACGAAGCTCGACAGACCGGGATCGGCCGCGGCCGCCGCGTTCTCCACCGATGCGCTGCCGCCCTCACCGGTCGCCTGGAACGTCGAGGTGCGGACAGTGATGACTTTCTTGGCGTCCTTGGACTTCACGGTCTGGATCGCGTTGCCGGCATAGATCGGACGCTCGAAGGTATCGGGCGAGATCACCTTGATGATCTCCGACACCTGCATCACATCGAGCAGCGCGGCGACACGCGGCATCACGTTCTTGAAGCGCGAAGTCGCGGGCGCAACGAATGCATCGTAATTCGGCGCCAGCGAGACGATCAGCGCCGCCAGCGGCTCCGCGAGATCATGCGCATAGGCTGCGCCGTCGGCGAGCAGCACCTTGGTGACGCCCTTCAGCTTGGCGGCGGCATCGGCTGCGCCCTTGGCGTTCTCGCCGGCAACCAGCACATGAACCTCGGCGCCGAGTTCGGCGGCGGCGGTCAGCGCCTTGTTGGTGGCGTCCTTCAGCGAGGCATTGTCGTGTTCAGCAATCAGCAACGTGGTCATCAGATCACCCCGGCTTCGTTCTTGAGTTTCGAGACCAGCTCGGCAACGTCCTTCACCTTGACGCCCGCCTTGCGGCCACCGGGCTCCGCCGTTTTCAGCACTTCGAGACGCGGCGTGAGATCGACGCCATATTGGTCCGCTGTCTTCTCGTCGATCGGCTTCTTCTTCGCCTTCATGATGTTTGGCAGCGACGCATAGCGCGGCTCGTTGAGGCGAAGATCGGTGGTGACGATCGAGGGGCCTTTAAGCTTCACGGTCTGCAGACCGCCATCAACTTCACGCGTCACCTTGAAATCCGAACCTTCGACTTCGAGCTTGGACGCGAAGGTTGCCTGCGGCCAGCCGAGCAGCGCCGCGAGCATCTGACCGGTCTGGTTGCTATCGTCGTCGATCGCCTGCTTGCCGAGGATGACAAGGCCGGGCTTCTCTTCATCGACCACACCCTTGAGAATCTTGGCGACCGCCAGCGGTTCGACGGGGCCGTCCGCCTTGACCAGGATGCCGCGGTCGGCGCCCATGGCGAGACCGGTGCGGATGGTCTCCGACGCCTGCGCCGGACCGATCGAGACCACGACGACTTCGGTCGCCTTGCCGGCCTCTTTCAGGCGCAGCGCCTCTTCGACGGCAATCTCGTCGAACGGATTCATCGACATCTTGACGTTGGCGAGTTCAACGCCGGATCCGTCGCTCTTGACGCGGACCTTGACGTTGTAATCGACGACGCGCTTGACCGGTACCAGAACCTTCATCGATCCTCTTTCGTGCTATGAATGGCTGCAAGGATAGGGTTATCGCTCGGCGCGGAACCTAAAGCGCCCTCCATGCGCGGTCAACCGGGCTGAAGTCGCCCGCCCTGATCGGCTTTGATCGGTCAGCGGTTCTGGCCTGGAACCCAGAGGACATCACCCGTGCCGTTGCCGTTCACCGCGCGGGCCGCCACGAACAGGAAGTCCGACAGCCGATTCATGTAGTGAATCACTGGAGGGCTGACCTTTTCGTTCGGTTGGGCCGCAAGTTCCACGATCAGACGTTCCGCCCGGCGGCACACCGTGCGCGCGAGATGCAGGTAAGCAGCTGCCGCCACGCCGCCCGGTAGAATAAAGGATGTCAGCGGGGCCAGCTTGGCGTTCAGGGTGTCGATATCCCGCTCCAGCCGCTCGACCTGGCTCGCCACCACGCGCAGGCGCTCCGCCTTGCCCTCGCGCTCCGGCACCGCCAGATCGGCGCCGAGGTCGAATAGATCGTTCTGGATACGGCCGAGCATGGCATCCAGGTCCGGGGCGTCGGCGAGGTGCAGCCGTACCACCCCGATCACCGCATTAGTTTCATCGGTGGTTCCATAGGCCGCGACCCGGAGATCATATTTGGCGCGCCGCTCGCCGCTGCCGAGCGCCGTGGTCCCATCGTCGCCGGTGCGTGTGTAGATACGGTTCAGTGTGACCATGACTGATCTTCGCTATGTTACGGCCGAGCGCGGCCGGATCGCGTCTCAGCGCCCCAGCGCCCAGACCGCCGCCATGGCGATGATGATAGCGACGAACTGCAGCAGCACCCGCATCCGCATCAGCTTCTGCGACCGGTTGGGAGAACCGCCGCGCATCATATTGAGCAGGCCAAGCAACAGGACAAGAACGACCGCGCACAGCGCGATCGGCAATAGAAAAGTCGTCAGGAACGTGGACATCGCCGCTTCATACACCTCGGACGGTCGCCCGCCAATGGTCAAATCCGGCATCGCTGATGCAACGACCCGGGTTTCCCGCGGTTGCACTGGGGGACGCCCGACGTCATCACCGGCGATCCGCGCCGGCGTCAGGATCTATCTTGGGCTCACGCGATCGCCATCAGCTTGAACTGGCATGCCCTCTCGGAAGTCCGCTAAAGATGACATCCTCAGATGTGACGATTTGCGATTCGACGCCGGGGTGAGACGTGAAGCTGCTTCGCCGCCTCTACGAGATCGGACTAGACGCGTTCTATACGTTTCTCGCCGATGACGGCTGGGCAATCGCCAGCCATATCGCGCTGTCGACGCTGATGGCGCTTTTCCCGTTCCTCATCGTACTCACCTCGCTGGCCGGCTTCTTCGGCTCGAAGGATCTTGCCGATCAATCTGCGGAGTTGATGCTACAGGTCCTGCCGCTGGAAGTGGCCAACACGCTATCCAGCGAAATCCATGACGTGCTGACGACCACGCGCGGTGACGCGCTGACCATCGGCGCCGCGCTCGCGCTGTATTTCGCATCCAATGGCGTCGAGAGCCTGCGCGTTGCGCTTAATCGCGCTTATGCCGTCACCGAACAGCGCCGTTGGTACTGGCTCCGCCTGGAATCCATCGGATATACCCTGATCGCCGCCTTCACCGCGCTGCTGCTCGCGTTCCTGATCGTGCTCGGACCGCTGATTCTCGAGACCGCGCGCCGCTACATCCCACTGCTGGTCGAGTCGAACCGGCGGCTGTTGACGCTGGCCCGCTATGGCATCGTCGTTCCGGCCATGGTCATCGCGCTGTTCATCCTGCACGCCTGGCTGCCGGCGGGGCGCCGCAGCTTCATGCAAATTCTGCCGGGCATTGTCTTCACGATGGCCGCCTCGCTGGTGGCGAGTATCGGATTCGGTCTCTACCTCGCGCGCTTCGCCAGCAACTATGTCAGCATGTATGCTGGCCTCGCCTCGGTGATCATCGCGCTGGTTTTTCTTTACTTCCTTGCGGCGATTTTCGTGCTCGGCGGCGAGCTCAATGCAGCAATCATCAAGTCGCGGTTGCCGCACGGGGCTTCACTGCAAGGAGCACAGTCGCAAGCGCACGGGGAGACACCGGCTTGAGCAGGAACGCATCCGCGCCGACCTGAAGCGCCAATGCCTTATCGGTATCCTTACCCGAAATGCCGATGATCGGAATCCGTGCCGCGGCGGACGGCAGCGCGCGTATTCGGCGGATTGCCTCGATGCCACTGATGCCGGGCAGCACCATGTCCATCAGCACCAGGTCGAAGCCGCCTTGCGCGAGGCGCGCGGCAGCGTCTTCGCCGCGGCCGACGAATTCGGCTTGGTGACCGAGTTCGGTGAGAATCGCATTCAGTACCACGCGGCCGAACGGATTATCCTCGACGCTGAGCACGCGCAAACCTTCGGCCGCAATGTCGGTGCTGATATCGACGCCCGATCGCGCCAGCGTCGTCACATCGGCGCGCGTGAGCGCAACCGTCAACGTGAACACCGCGCCGCCGCCCCTGCGCGGCGCAACGACGATATCGCCCCCCATCGCGCGCGCCAATTGCTTGACCGAGGACAGGCCGAGCCCGGCTCCGCCGAAACGCGCGGCGATCCCCACATTGGCCTGTGAGAACGGACGGAATAGCCGCTTGATCTCGGCTATGGTCAGCCCGATGCCGCTGTCTGATACTGCGAATGCCACCGTGATCTTGTGCTTCGTGGCGCGGGTCACGCTCACCTTCAAGCCCACGCTGCCTTCAGCGGTGAACTTGACGGCATTGTCCAAAAGGTTCTCCAGCGCCGCGCGGAGCCGCACCGGATCGCCGATGACGAAGGCAGGCAACCGGTCCGAGATCTGCACGATCGATCGCAGGCCCTTGGCCGCGGCGCGGCCTGTCAACGCGTCTCCTGCGCTGCGCGCCACCGCGCGCAAGTCAAAGAAATCCTGACGCGCCTCGAGTCCTCCTGTCGACCGGCTGCGCGCCGCGTCGACAAACAGGGTCGCCAGTCCCGCGAGATGTTCGGCACCCGCCTTGATGGTCTCAACCCAGCGGCGCTCACGCTCGCCAAGATCGGATGTCGCCAGTAAATCGCTGACGGCGAGAATTCCGGTGAGCGGCGTTCGGACTTCATGCGCAAAGGCTGCCAGCGCCGCTTCGATGGTGGCGGGAGGTTCGACGCGGCGGCGGCGCGGCCGCGGTAACGCACCGGAAGCTGTCCGTGACCGAACGCGCTTTTTGGCCGGCACTCTCTTTGACGCATGTGTGTTGCGCGGTGCTCGCGATTTGAGCGCCATGATGTCCCCCACCCGCATGTCCTACCACGGCCGAACGGGGGAAGACGAGTGGCGGAAGTCGGCTTTTCAACCGACGGGAATGCGATCAGCCAAGACCGACGCGGCGCCGGATCTCGTCAGGCGCGACGCCATCGGCGCGCAGTTCGCGCAGACCGGTCGCCTGGGTCGATTTCGATAGCTTGGCTCCGGCAGCATCGCGCAGCAGTTCATGGTGGCGATATCGCGGCGCGGGCAGGCCGAGCAGATGCTGCAGCAGGCGATGAACGCTGGTGGACCAGAACAGATCCTGCCCGCGAACCACGTCGCTGACATTCTGCAGCGCGTCGTCCAGCACCACCGCGAGATGGTAGCTCGCCGGCGTATCCTTGCGGGCGAGGATGACGTCGCCCCAGGCCTCCGGCCGCGCAGTCACCCGCCCGGTTTCGCCGTCCGGCCCCGCGCCATCTTCCGCCCAGTCCAGTTCGCCGCTCTTCGCCAGCGCCGCCGTCATGTCGAGCCGCAGCGCGTAGGGCGCGCCGGACGCCAGCAACCGGTCGCGGGCCGCCGTCGAGAGGGCTTTTCCTGCACCGGGATAAAGCGGCGCACCGTCGGGATCGCGCGGCCACGGTCCGTCCGCCTCGCGTGCCGCGACCATGCGGGCGATCTCGGCCCGGCTCTCGAAACTCGGATAGATCAACCCCATTGCCGCCAGCCGATCCAGGGCGGCGCCATAACAAGCAAAATGCTCCGATTGGCGCCGCACCGGCGCCTCCCAGGAGAGGCCAAGCCAGCCCAAATCCTCGTAGATCGCGGTCTCGAATTCCGGGCGGCAGCGGGTGACGTCGATATCCTCGATCCGCAGCAGCAGCCGACCGCCGGCCTGCCGCGCCAGATCGGCATTGAGCAGCGCCGAATAGGCATGACCGAGATGCAGATAGCCGTTCGGGCTGGGGGCAAAACGGAAAACGGGTGGCATTGACCTCAACTGCTAATCATTGCCGAACCTGATGCGACAAGCCATCCTATAGAGAAACTTGCTACGATGTAGATAGGCGCGGGTCATAGGCGGGCGAAAGCGTCGCTGTCCTTCGGACGGCTGTGCTCGCGCATGGAGCTCCCTGAATGAGTTTTTCATGACCATTCATCTCAACACCCAGTCGGACCTCGACGACGCAATGGCGCTGCTGGTCAAGCTCGATCCGCGCCTTGCGCCGATCCTCGAGCAGACCGGCATGCCGGCGCTGCGGCGACGCGAGCCGGGCTTCGCCGGCCTTGCCGCCATCGTCTGCGGACAGCAGCTCTCGACCGCCAGCGCCGCCGCCATCTGGGGCCGCGTCACCAAAGCCTATGATCCGTTTCATCACGAGGCGATCCGCAGGGCTAGAGCCGACCGGCTCGGGCGGCTCGGACTTTCGGCAGCGAAAATCAAAACCCTGAAGGCGATCGCCGGCGAACTCGCCAGCGAACGCCTCAACCTCGACGTGCTGGCCGAGGAAGATGCCGACGCCGCACACAACACGTTGACCGCGCTTCACGGCATCGGGCCGTGGACCGCAGACGTTTATCTCTTGTTCTGCCTCGGCCATGGCGACGCATGGCCAGCGGGCGATCTTGCCGTGCAAGAGGCGATCCGGATCGGCCTCGGACTGAAGCAGCGGCCCAGCGCCAAGGACATGATGCCGATCGCCGAGCCGTGGCGGCCGGTGCGCGGCGCAGCGGCGCATCTGTGGTGGGCCTATTACAAGGTCGTGAAGAAACGCGAAGGTGTCCTCGCCGACTCAACCGGCGCCACCGCGCCATCGCCCGTATCGAACGGCGTTTCAAACAAGCGGCGTGTCGCAAAACCGACATCGGGCAAGGTCAGGATCACGGTGAAGCAGAAATCGCCGGGATCAACATGATCGTTTGCAAACAGTTCATCGTTGCGCGCCAGGACCTGACGCAAACCCAGACCATCGAGACCATCTTGCCCGATGCGGCGCATCTGCCCGACGATGCGCTCCTGGCCCGGGTCGATCGATTCGCCTTTACGGCCAATAATATCACCTACGCTTTGCTCGGTGATCAGTTACAGTACTGGCAGCTATTCCCTGCGCCGCAGGGCTTTGGCACGATTCCGGTGTGGGGGTTCGGCGAGGTGATCGCCTCGCGGCATCCGGACATCCACAACGGCGAGAAGCTGTTCGGTTACTGGCCGATGGCGACGCATCTCGTGATCGAGGCTGCCGACGTCAGCAAACGTGGCCTGCGCGACGCCGCAGCGCACCGACAGGGCGTTGCGGCCGTCTACAATGCGTATAGCCGGGTCGGCAGCGATCCCGCCTTCGCCGGGCGGCAGGGCGATTATCAAGCGCTGCTGCGTCCCTTGTTCATGTTGTCATTCCTGGTCGACGACTTCCTCGCCGAAGAGAAATTCTTCGGCGCGCGGAGCGTGGTGCTGACCAGCGCCTCGAGCAAGACCGCATTCGGGCTCGCGCATCTGCTCTTCACAAAGCGCCGGCCGATCCGCGTGATCGGCCTTACGTCACCGGCCAACGCGGCATTCGTCCGCTCACTCGGCTGCTATGACGAGGTCGTCGGCTATGACGATCTCGCGGCGCTTGCGGCCGATCAGCCGGTGGCGCTGATCGACATGGCGGGCAATATCGATCTGCTGGCGCGGCTGCATCGCCACTTCGGCGACCGGCTCGCCTATAGCGGCCGCGTCGGCCTGACCCATCAGAATGCGGTGGCCGAGGACGTCGATTGGCCCAGCGCCGAGCCGGTCTGGTTTTTCGCTCCGGACCACATCCGGCGGCGCGCACAGGAATGGGGACCGGGCGGCCTCGAGACCCGCTTCGGCGCGGCCTGGGCGGAGTTCGTGCCGCTGCTGGCGCGTTCGCTCACCATCGTCGACGGCCGTGGCGAAACCGCCGTGCGGCAGGTCTATCTCGACACCCTTCAGGGCCGCGTGCCGCCCCGTGAAGCGCATATGCTCTCGCTCGCCGCAACGGGCTGACAACCTCGCGGACAGCTGCGGCCGCTGGTTCCCAACCTGTCTCGGCACGGACCGCCTCAATCGCGACGAGGCCGGATAAGCCGCCAATGCGGATAATCCGGCAAAACCCTTCACAATGGCGTCACGGTCCCTGTAGTATGCAGCGTTCACGCTGCGTCGCAGCCGACAAGGAGGCCGGGAGCGTTACTTGAACGCACATGTCTCACAAGGCGGTTGGCCGGTCCTGGTCCTCAATGCGGACTTCCGGCCACTGAGTTACTACCCTCTCTCGCTGTGGTCGTGGCAGGATGCGATCAAGGCGGTGTTCCTCGACCGCGTCAATATCGTCGAGCATTACGATCACGCGGTGCACAGCCCATCCTTCGAGATGCAGCTTCCGAGCGTTGTATCGCTCAAGTCCTTCGTCAAGCCGACGACGCACCCCGCCTTCACCCGGTTCAATGTTTTCCTGCGCGACAAGTTCACCTGCCAGTACTGCTCCTCGCATGACGATCTGACCTTTGATCATATCATTCCGCGCTCGAAGGGCGGGCAGACCACCTGGGAGAATGTCGTGGCGGCCTGTTCGCCCTGCAACCTGCGCAAGGGCAACCTGACCACCGAACAGGCCCACATGTTTCCGCGGCAGACCCCGTTCGCGCCGACGGTGCATCAGCTTCATCGCAACGGCCGCCTCTTCCCGCCCAACTACTTGCACGAGAGCTGGCTCGACTATCTCTACTGGGACACCGAGCTCGATCCGTAGGCACCGCGTCAGCGGCGAAAACGGAATGCCGGTTCCAGCCCGTGGAGCTGCCGCGAGGGTGGCGCACGGCATGACGGCCCGTTTCCTCCGCCCGCCCGCTCTGCTAACGATGCGCCACGGAACATCACGCCGCCGCGATATCGCGTGCGCGCCCTAACAGGAGCAGAGAACGAACATGATCGAAACCGTTGGCATTATCGGCGCCGGCACCATGGGCAACGGCATCGCGCAGGTTTGTGCCGCCGCCGGACTGACCGTTGTCATGACCGATATTTCCGATGCCGCCGTCGCCAAGGGTTTCGCGGTGGTGGAAAAGAGCCTCGAGCGCCTCGTCAACAAGCAGAAAATGAGCGACGCCGACCGTAGTGCGGCGCTCAAGCGCATCACCGGCACCACCGACAAGGCGAAGCTCGCAAGTTGCGATCTGGTGATCGAAGCCGCGACCGAGAACGAAGATCTCAAGGTGACGATCTTGAAGGATCTATGTGCGACACTGCAGCCGCGCGCGCTGGTCGCCACCAACACCTCGTCGATCTCGATCACCAAGCTTGCGGCGGCAACGGACCGCCCGGATCGCTTCATCGGCATGCATTTCTTCAACCCGGTGCCGCTGATGGCGCTGCTCGAACTGATCCGCGGCCTGCAAACCTCCGACGACACCCATGCCAAGGCCGCCGAATTCGCCAAGCGCATCGGCAAAGTGGCGATCACCGCCAAGAACAGCCCTGGCTTCGCCGTCAACCGCATCCTGTGCCCGATGATCAACGAGGCGATCTTCGCGCTGCAGGAAGGCATCGCCAGCGCCGAGGACATCGACGCCGGCATGAAGCTCGGCTGCAACCATCCGATCGGGCCGCTGGCGCTTGCCGACATGATCGGTCTCGACACGATGCTGTCGGTGATGGAGGTGTTCTACGAAGGCTTCGAAGATCCGAAGTATCGTGCCGCCCCGCTGCTGAAAGAAATGGTCGCCGCCGGCCATCTCGGCCGCAAGACCGGCAAGGGCTTCTACAACTACAGCTAGTCCGCCACATGCGTGCGGCTGACTGTCCGCACGTAGCGGCGGTCAGCAAACCCGTTGCATGCGCCGCGAAGCAACCCAAATCGACTCTTGAGTTGCTTCGCCGCCTGCCGGCCGCTGGCGCAAGAGATGGGACGGCTGGGCAGTGCTGTCGAAATATGCCTCGGCCATTCCGTCTTGTCGCGCGCACCGGGTGGCTTATGCTTGCAGCACCCACCATCGGAACACCGCGTGCGCGACAAGGAGAGCCGCCATGCCCTCACTGACCGAATGGAAAGTTCCGTCCGCGGCGCAGCCCCGCCCCCAGGACTACGCTTTCGATCTGGATCGCGCGTTGAACGCGGTGGTCGGTCTGCATGCGACGATCCCGGCGGATGCGTTCACAGCCGGCACCCTCGGCACCGAACGCGCTGGTAACGGCGTGCTGATCGACGACGGACTGGTGCTGACCATCGGCTATCTGATCACCGAAGCGGATTCGGTGTGGCTGCATATCGGTGACGGTCGCGTGATCCAAGGCCACGCACTTGGTGTCGATCCGGAAACCGGCTTCGGCCTGGTGCAGGCGTTCGGGACCATCGACATCGATCCGCTCGCGCTCGGCTCCTCGGATGCCGCCCAAATCGGCGACCCCGTGATCATCGGCGGCGCCGGCGGCCGAACCCGGTCGGTCGCGGGCCGCATCGAAACCCGCCAACCGTTCGCGGGTTATTGGGAATATCTGCTTGACGACGCCATCTTCACCGCACCGTCGCATCCGAACTGGGGCGGCACGGCCTTGATTTCCGCGCATGGCGAGCTGATCGGCATCGGTTCGCTGCAGCTCGAGCGCGAGCGCAAGAACCAGCATTTCAACATGATCGTGCCGATCGATCTCTTGAAACCGATCCTCAACGATCTGCGCTCCTTCGGCCGGGTCAACAAGCCGGCGCGGCCCTGGCTGGGTCTTTATGCCAGCGACTTCGACGACAAGGTCGTGGTGATGGGGGTCGCGGACAAAGGCCCCGCGGGCCTTGGCGGCATTCAGGCCGGCGACGTCATTCTCGCAGTCAACGGCGAAGCCGTGACCAGCCTCGACAGCTTCTACCGCACGGTCTGGTCGCTCGGGGTTGCCGGCGTCGACGTGCCGCTGACCCTCTCGCATGACGGCATTACCTTTGATGTCGTGCTGGCCTCGACCGATCGCGCCCGGTTGCTGAAGGCTCCCCGGCTGCACTGATCGGTGGACAGACGTTGCGCGACGACAGAACTGATGGCATTGACACCTCGCTGCTGATGACATCGGAAGCAAGGCTTCGGATTCTGTTTTGACGCATTGTCTTCCCGCGAACGGGGCGCTCCCTTCGCCTGAAGATGCGATGGGCGCCCGTGGATCACACCACCCTCCTTACTCTCGGCATTGCCGCTCTCGCCACGCTGGGCGTGATTGCCCGACCCTGGGCGGTCCCGGAATATGTCTGGGCCGTTCTCGGCGCGCTTGTCCTCGTCGTGACGGGTCTGCTGCCGTGGCAAAACGCGTTGGCGGCGGCCGGAAAGGGGAGCGACGTCTACCTCTTCCTTGTCGGCATGATGCTGCTGGCGGAGGCGGCGCGACGCGAAGGTCTGTTCGATTGGCTTGCCGCGCATGCCGTCCGCGCAGCGGATGGCTCCGCGAAGCGACTGTTCCTGATCGTCTATACCGTCGGCACGCTGACCACGGTATTTCTTTCGAATGACGCCACTGCTGTCGTCCTCACGCCAGCCGTATATGCGGCGACCAAAGCTGCGCGCGTCCCGCCAATGCCCTATCTGCTGATCTGCGCTTTCGTCGCCAATGCGGCAAGTTTTGTGCTGCCGATTTCCAATCCGGCCAATCTCGTGATCTTCGGTGCGCAGATGCCGCCGCTTGCGCAGTGGCTGTCGCTCTTCACGTTGCCATCTCTTGCGGCGATCCTTATCACCTACGCGGTGCTGCGCTTCACCCAGCGCCGCGCACTGCGGCAGCCGGTGCACGACAAGGTGATGCTGCCGCCGCTCAGCCTGCCTGGTCACTGCGTCGGCGCGGCGATTGCCGTGACGGGCGTGATCCTGCTGACGGCGTCCGCATTCGACCGTCCGCTCGGGCTGCCGACGTTTCTCTGCGGAATGATCGCAACCGGAGCGGTGCTGATGATCGGGCGCGAGTCACCACTGCCGGTGCTGCGTGACGTCGCGTGGGGCGTATTGCCGCTGGTCGCTGGGCTCTTCATTCTGGTGGAAGCGGTACAGGAGACCGGCGCGCTTTATGCCGTCGTCGCGCACCTGCGCGCAAGCGCGGCGGCTGCGCCGCGCGGTACCGCGCTGGCCTCCGGGGCAATCGTCGCGGCGCTCTCGAATCTGATGAACAACTTGCCGGCGGGGCTGTTAGCGGCAACCATCGGACATAGCGCCGACCTGCCGCTTCAAGTCACGGCCGGCATCCTGATCGGCGTCGATCTCGGACCGAACCTGTCGGTGACAGGATCGCTGGCGACGATCCTGTGGCTGATCGCGCTGCGCCGCGAGGGCGAAACCATCGCCGCATGGCAGTTTCTCAAATTGGGTCTCGTAGTGATGCCGCCCGCTTTGCTCGCAGCCTTGCTGGCGCTGGCGATGCAGCCGCTGTGACCGACAACATCAGATTCGTGAAGCGACAACGTCGAGTCCGACAATGCGCGCCAGCGCGCGGACCTCGCGCTTCTGATCTTCTCGCAAGACCCGTAGCAGCGGTGTGGCTGCGCTCTGCAGTTGCTGCGCGTCGGCGGCGCTCAAGGTCGCCGGCGCGCTTTCCAGAGTCGCCTGACGAGTGGTGTGCATCTTCCGCGCAAGGTCGCGCAACGCGGCTTCGACGGGCGGCCAATGCTTCGCCTGCGCGTCGCTCATTCGCAACCGATCCTTGATGGCGGCGATCTGCCGATCGCTGAGCAGCGTATAGCTCGTCTGCACCGGCGGCAGATCTGCGGATTTCGGACGTGGCACCGGCAAGGGCGGATTGTCGATCGGCTCGGCAGGCGGCCCAAGCGCGTCGGATTGCGGATCGAGCGATGGACCGGCTGAGCCGAAGGCACGGGTCGAAATTTCTTCCGGCGCAGACGGCGCTGACGTGCCCAGATCGATCCATCGCGGACGAGCGGCACGGAGCTGGTCCGTCTTGCCGTCGCGATTAGGGACCGGGCCGTTGACAATGTCCGGCAACGGCTCCTGCACGTCGCGCGTCATGACAAAGCCTGTGACCGCCCCTCCGATAACGACGAGCCCCGCCAGCCCCAGATAAACTGTCATTCTGGCCAAGCTGGCCTCCGGTGGAAACGCATCGAAGCCCCTGCCGATCGATTCGGACCGACCCTAGACCGTCTTGGCGCACCGTGAAAACCGAACCGCCTGCCCGGCAGCGTCAGCCGAGAAGCTGCTCGAGGCGGTCGCGAAGCTGATCCTGGTGATAGGGCTTGCTAAGCCGCGGCACATCGGTGGAGACCCCCTCCGGCAGATCGGCATAGCCGGTCGCGAGCAGGACCGGCAACCGGGGGCGCACCTCGCGCGACGCGGCGGCAAGCTCGATCCCTGTCATGCCGGGCATCAGATGATCGGTCATCATCAGATCGATCGGCTGATCGCTGCGTAGGATGTCGAGCGCATGCAGGCCAGAGGACGCGCCGATCACCTGATGACCGAGATCCTCCAGCATTTCCATGGTCGACATCGCGATCAGCGGATCGTCATCGACGAACAGGATGACCGCCGAACGGCGCTGTTTCGGCGCTTGCGGCACCGGGCGCTCGTCGACGGCCGGGCTGGTCGCGATCGGCAGAATCAGTGTCGCGGTGGTGCCTTTTCCGACCGTGCTGGAGAGCCGCAGCGCTCCGCCAAGCTGCACCGCCAGGCCGTGCACCATCGACAGGCCGAGGCCCGTACCTTTGCCGAGCGGCTTGGTGGAGAAGAACGGATCAATCGCCTTGGTCAGCACCTCCGGCGACATGCCGACGCCGTTATCGCGGACCGAAACCTTGAGATAATTGCCGGAGCGGAGCTCAGGATCACCGCTGACACGCGATTTCGAAACCTTGATATCGATGTTGCCGCCGTCGGCCATGGCGTCCCGCGCATTGATCGCAAGATTGAGGATGGCGAGTTCAAGCTGATTGGCATCGACCGACGCCGGCGGCAGATCGTCCGCGATGCTGAGGCGCAGCATGATCCGCGAGCCAAGCGAGCGTGCCAGCAATTCGCTCATGCCCCGCACCAGTCCGCCGAGATCCACCGGCGCCGGATTGAGGTCTTGCTGGCGCGCGAAAGCCAGCAGCCGCTGCGTCAGCGAGGCGCCGCGCTCGGCGCCCTGCAGCGCGCCGTCGATCAGCCGGTACAGGCGCGGATCATCCGGCACGCGCTTGCGCAGCAGTTCGAGATTGCCCATCACCGCCATCAGCAGATTGTTGAAATCGTGTGCGACGCCGCCGGTGAGCTGTCCGATCGATTCCATCTTCTGGGCTTGCCGCAGCTGTTCCTGCGCCTTCTCGCGCGCCGCGACTTCTTTCATCAGTTCAGCCGTGCGTTCGCCGACCCGGTGCTCAAGGGTCGCGGTCAGTTCAGCCAGCGCCGTGCGCTCCGCCGCCAGTTGAGACAGCAGCTTTTCACGTTCGATTTCAGCCACCTTGCGCGCGGTCACGTCAGAGGAGACGCCGACCAGCGTCGCCGGACGGCCGTCGAGCCCCCGAAAAATCGAGGCATGGGTATCGATCCAGTGCACCGATTGGTCCGGCCACACCACACGATATTCGACATTGTAGTCCTTGCCGCTCATCACGGCGTCATCGAATGCGCGCCGGCGCTCGTCGCGATCCTCCGGATGGATGGCATCCTCCATCGCTTCCAGCGTGAGCGGCTCGTCCGGCCCCTTGCCGAAGAACGACTTGAACGTGTCCGACGCTTCCAGACGCTGTTCGGGAATGTTCATTTCCAGCGCGCCGAGGCGGCCGACATCCAGCGCCGTCTGCAAGATGCTCTTGCTCTCGATCAGGTTCTGCAGAATGGCGCGGGTCTGATACTGGCGCCGCCGGCCGCGCACCGCGGAGCCGACGATGCTGATCAGCGTCGTCGGATGAAACGGCCGTTCGATGAAGGAGACATTGCCGAGCAGCTGCACCAGCCGCGTTGCGTCGGGGTTGTGCTCGGCCCCGCCGCTTTTGTCCATCAACAGCACGATCGGGAAATCCGACCATGACGGCTGCGCGTTCAACCAGCCCACCAGCGGCTGCAGATCCACCGATTTGATGGCCGCCTGGGCGATCACCGCCGCGCCCGCTCCGCTTTCGACCTCCCGCACCAGCGTGCCGAAATCGGCGCAGACGTTGGCATAGAAGCCGGCTTCTCGGATCAGCCCGGCGGTCTCTTCGGCATCACGATCATCGGTGGAAAGGATCACCGCACGTTCGGAGGAAGGCCCTGGTCTCACGAACTACGTCCCTCGAATGACAATTCACGACGGCGGTGGGCGCCAGGATCAACCGCATTGCCCGGCACCGGAGAGTCCCCTCGGAGCTATGCTCCGCCTTCTAAAGAACCCCGGTCTTCTCGGAAATCCATTGAAAGGTCAGTTCGGCCGAAAATCGGCCCTTGGGCCTTTCCTGACACCATTCCCACGTTTCAACCAGCCAGCACTTACCCAAAATGGCGAAACGTCGGATAATGCAACCGGTTCCAATAGGAGAGAAATTTTTCGTAAGAACTTCGTCTTACGACATAAGTCGGCCATTGGCCGAGCCGCACCGTGCTGCCGGAGTTCATCGGCGCTTTTCGATCACGAGAGTCTGGACCGCCCGCCCGAAATAGCCGTGTCGATCGCCCAGGCGGGCCGTCGCCAAGCCCGCCCCATCGGGGCCGATCCAGGAGTCGCCGTCGAGCAGAATCCAGTCGCCGACCGGTTGGCGGGACAGCGAGATGGTCAGATCGGCGTTCAGGAAGGTCCACTGCCGAAAATCCAATGCGACCGAAGTGGCGTTGCAGAAATCGGACGCCACGGCAGCCCGCATCGCCGGCGACAGCGGCGCCCCCTCAATCAGCGGCCGATCGACGCGATACCAGATCGCGCCAGGGCCAGGCCGCGCGAACCGGCCGCGTGCCGAGCGTAGCGACATGAAGCTGAGAAATGGGCTTTGCGAGAAATCCGCGGGTTCGATCACGGACTCGTCGGGACCCGGCAACCCCACCCGCTGTTCGGTCGCGTCGGGCGGAATGCCCTGCAGTGTCTCGGTCCTGATCTTGAGCACGGTGGCACGGACCACGAGATGGCTATCGGCCTTGAGACGCACTTCGCAAAGCTGGATCTTGCGTCCCTGCCGCAAGATCTCGGTTTCGATGTCGAGAGGTACCAGCGGCACCGGCCGCATCAAGTCGATGGTGAGCCGGACCACCTGCATCGGCTGCGGCGTCGGAATCGCTTCCGCCGCCCAGGTCACCAGCGCCGCAGGCGCTCCACCATGCTGCATGTCCGGCGACCATGGCCCGGCCGCCATCGGCCCGGTGATGGCGCGCTGGCCCTCGATCCGGAACAGTGTATCCATGGCTAAACGGTCGGACGGTGCTTCAACCTGCTGCATGATTCTCATCGTGACGAATGCGCTGCGCGAGAACCTCAGAACGAAGGATCGAGCGCCTCATCGTATTCGCGCTTCAGCCGCGCGATCAGTTCAGCGGCGGGCACGACTTTGTCGACGCTGCCGATGCCCTGACCGCTGCCCCAGATATCCTTCCACGCCTTCGGCCTCACTCGTTCGCCGCTGGCGTCGGTGCCGAAATTCATCTTGCTGGGATCGGACAGCGGCAGATTCTCCGGATCCATGCCGGCGGCCACGATCGAGGGCTTGAGGTAATTGCCATGCACGCCGGTGAAGAGATTCGAATAGACGATGTCTTGCGCCGCAGAGCCGGCGATCATCTCCTTATAGCGCTCGACCGCGTTGGCCTCTTCCGTCGCGATAAATGCCGATCCGATATAGGCGAAGTCCGCTCCAAGCACGCGCGCGGCGCGAATGGCCCGCCCGGTGCCGATCGCACCCGATAAGGCGATCGGGCCATCGTACCAGCGCCGCGTTTCGGCGACAAAAGCGAAAGGCGAGATCTGCCCGGCGTGGCCGCCGGCGCCGGCGGCCACCAGGATCAATCCGTCCGCGCCCTTCTCGACCGCCTTGTGCGCGAAGGTCTGGTTGATGACGTCGTGGAAGGTGATGCAGCCCCAGTTGTGCGCCGCCTGATTCAATTCCTCGCGGGCACCGAGCGAGGTGATCATCATCGGCACCTTGTGCTTTTCGCAGACTGCCAGATCGTGATCGAGCCGATTGTTGGACTTGTGCACGATCTGGTTGACGGCGAAGGGCGCGGACGGCCGTTCCGGATGCGCCTTGTCGTAAGCCGCCAGTTCTTCCTTGATGCGCGCCAGCCATTCGTCCAGCAGCGACGCCGGCCGCGCATTCAGTGCCGGGAACGATCCGACGATGCCGGCCTTGCACTGGGCGATGACCAGGTCCGGCACCGAGACGATGAACAGCGGCGAACCGATCACGGGAATCGACAGACGGCCCTTGAACAAGGCAGGCATGGACATACGGCAAATCCTTTCTCCGTTGACGGCAACAGCGCCCGGCCGGGCGGCAGACGTTGCCAGAAATCCTCGTCGAAAAGCAATCGGCGTTACGGCGCACAAGTTGTCTTGTGCCAAGGCGCTGCGAATTGACGCGCCGCTATTGGCACCACGCCCGCGTCACGAAATATTCCGTGCGACAGGCGCCGGGCTGCGATTTGCGGCCCGATAGCAGCAGGGCCTCGGTGGAGCACTTCTGCGTGGCATCGGTATCGGTGCTCTTGCCCTCCTTGTAGCCATGAGCACGGCACAAGATATCGGCGGCGGTCTTGCAGTCGGATGCGCCATTGTCGAGCGTCGGGCACCTTTCTCGGCCCTTCTGCATCGAGGGCATCTTTAATTCCAGACGGGGAAGACTTGCGCGGGGCGCGGGAGCCGTTTCGGCGGGCGGATCCGCTAATTCCGCCGGTTCGCGCGAGGGCGATGAAGATGTCGGCAAAGACGGCATCAGGTTCGGAAACGGGATCGGCCGCGGTTCCAGCAGCTTGCCGATTTCATTGATCAGCCCTGGATTCTCCCGGCGCGCCGATGGCGGCTCACCTGTCGGCGGAGGGACCGGCACGGCATCGGCTGCCCGACGCTCGGCGGATGACGGATCGCCCGATGCAGTTTGTGCGAGCGCCGGTGCAACAAACACCAGTCCAGCCAGAGTCAGAACCGCCGTCGGCAATGCCCAAAGGGGCGCAGGCGAAGGGTGGATCTTGCGGGACATGGATTCGAGCTTATCGGTCACGCGCGAAAGAGCAAGTCGGCCGATCAGCGCAGCCGCGCACCAAGATCAGACAATCTTGAAGGCGATGACAAAACCCAGCACCAGCACCGCGGCGCCGACCGCGACCCAGAAGCCGAGCCGCTTTTCGATCTCGGCGCGGATCACGTCGCCGTAGCGATTGAGCAGCACCGCGACGATGAAAAAGCGGCCGCCTCGCGCAATCAGCGAGCACAGGATGAAGAGCCACACATTGTAACCGGCAAAGCCGGACGTGATGGTCACCAGTTTATAGGGAATCGGCGTCAGGCCCTTGCCGATGATGATCCAAGCGCCCCACTCCGCATAGGAGGCGCGGAACGCCTCCACTTTGTCGGTCAACCCGTAGAGTTGCATCAGCCATAGCCCCACCGAATCGTAGAGCATCGCCCCGATGAGATAGCCAACCACGCCGCCGGCCACCGAAGTCAGCGTGCAGACCACGGCATAAATCCACGCGCGTCGAGGCCGCGCCAGCGACATCGGCACCAGCATGATATCCGGCGGTACTGGGAAGAACGAGCTTTCGGCAAAGGACACCGCGCCCATGATCCAAAGGGCGGAGGGCTTGTCGGCGGCGGCGATGAACCAGTCGTAGAGGCGTCTCAGCATGCGGCGATCAAGCACTCTCCGATGGATTTGTCCATGACGTAGCCTGCGCCATCAGCGCGCAGACCATCCGACCATGGTCGCATCATCGCTCTTCGGGAAAACCAGAACGTCGGCGGCTCATCGCCGCTGGCGGCGCCGCACCGGCTCCAATGCGGCGATCGGTCCCCGCCCCGGCACCAGCGTGGCGACCTTCTCCTTGTCCGATGATTTCGGCAGTTTCTCGGCGATCCCCAGCATCCGCTCGCGGCGGTCCATTTCGTGCCAGACGTCCTCAGGACGGATGCCCGCGCCGGCCCACAATACCGTGAGATTGTAGAGAAGATCGGCGCTCTCGCGCACCACCGCGTCGGGCCTGGCATTGACGGCGTCGATCGCCACTTCGATCGCTTCCTCGGTCATCTTCTTCGCCATCTTGGCGGGCCCCTGGCGGAGCAGACGGGCTGTGCGAGACACCGCGGGATCGAGGTCCCGTGCCGCAAGCACCGCCTGATAAAGCCGATCGAGCGAATCACTCATACCGGCAAGACTAGGCGAAAGATATGGCGAGCGTGTTAACGGACCGGGCCGTCAGGGAATAATGTTGCCGCCGCCGTCCAGTCGAGGACCGCCGTAGTATCCATATCCACCATACGGACGATAGTAGCGAGGCGGCGCATAATACGGCCCATATCCGTAAGGCCCATCGTAGTAACCGTCATAATAAGCATCGCGACTGGCCTGAGCGGCCGCGATGGCGCCGATCGTGCCGACGATTCCAGCAAAGGCGGCCGCGGCCGCTGCGCCGCCATTGCCGCCGCGGTGACGGTGGTGCCGCCGGGAAGCGCTGAAATCGGTCGCAGAGCCGCTGGAGATAGCAGGCTTGGCCGCTGCCGGCGCAGTGCCTTGGGGCGCGGCATTTGCAGGCGAGAGCGCGAAGGTCAGCGTCATGGCCGCAGCCAGCATCGCCGTGCGTCCAGCCGTCAGAGGCAGTCCTTTACGCGTCATCACGTCGCTCCATCCTTCCTGGTTCATGACTTAAATCCAGCTCCGACTGATCCGATAACGACCCTGCTGAAGTTGGGTTCCCGGCGTCTCCCAATGGCGCCAGTCACCTCAGGTTCAGGTAGGATCAGGGAGAATTCGATGGCCGTCCCCGTTCCTGCTGCGGGACCGCTCTGCAACACGTCCGACCTATCGGTTGTTATGACCAGATCTGCCGTAACCCTGCTCCTCACATGGTTCTGTGCGCTCATAGGCGCAATCGGTCCGCCGGGGGCGACAGCGGCGGCCGCGCAGGGTGTCGCGTCCGAACAGGCCAGCATTCCTTTGCGCCTGGCATTCGATCGCCCGATCGACGGCACGATGGCGCCTTTCGTTCTTGCCGCCACCAAAGGGCTGTTCGGCGCCGAAGGTCTCAGCGTCAGCACCGATATCGCCAAGAGTCCCGATGAAGCGATCGCCCGCGTCGCCGATGGCAGCAGCACGGTGGCGCTGGTCGATATCAATGCGCTGATCCGCTTCCGCGACACGCCGAACGCGGCGCCAGTGAAAGCCGTGTACATGCTATTCGATGCCGCGCCTTACGCCATCATCGCACGCAGGAGCCGCGGCATCACCACGCTGTCGGATCTGCCCGGCAAGACCCTCGGCGTCGCCACCGACGACCTCTCGATCCGGATGTGGCCGGCGCTCGCGGCCCGCAACGGCATTGCTTCCGGCACCGTCAAGCGGCAGCCGATCGGCGCGGCGGTGCGCGAGCCGATGCTGGTGGCTGGACAGGTCGACGCCGTCACCGGCTTCTCCTATCTGTCGGGCGTCAATCTGCGCGATCACGGCATTCAGGCCAATGACCTGGTCGTGCTGCGCTTTGCTGATTACGGCAGTCCTGCCTATGGCGCGGCCCTGATCGTCAATCCGAAATTCGCTGCGGAGAAGCCTGACGCCGTTCGTGCATTCCTCCGCGCCGTCATCAAGGGATTGAGGCAGACCATCCGGGATCCTGGTGGCGCCATCGATGCCGTGATGGCGCAGATGAATGGCGGCACCCGCGCTATCGAACTGGAGCGGCTGCGTACTGCCCTGCGCGACAATATCGTTACGGCCGATGTGCACCGGAACGGTTTCGGCGCCGTCAATATGATGCGTCTGGCCCGCGCGATCGACGATATCGGGGGCGACCACAAATTCCGTCACAAGCCGGCCCCGGAAGATATCTTCGACCCGTCCTTCCTGCCCCCGGCCGCCGAGCGTGAACTGAAGCAGGCGGCAAAATAATCCGGCTATCTCCGCCGCGGCTGTCGGCCTAAAATATGGGCGGAGCCGTGTCCGTTCGGCAGCGGCCCATCCTGCGACAGCCCGCCTCTGCGAGTTTCCGCCCAATGACCCTGCTTCGCCTCTATGCCCGCGTGCTCGAGCTGCTCGGCAAGGAAGCACGGCTCGGTTGGATTCTGGCCGCCGCCAATCTGCTGCTGGCGGGCGCACAGTTTGCCGAGCCGGTCCTGTTCGGCCGCATCATCGACGTGCTGTCCGGCAATCCGGCGACGGGGCCGCTGGCCACTTCAGCAGCCGCATCTCCCTGGCCATTGCTGGCAGCCTGGGCGGCCTTCGGGCTGTTCACCATCCTCTGCGGCGTCATCGTGGCACTGCATGCCGATCGGCTGTCGCATCGCCAGCGACAGGCGGTCCTGACCAGTTATTTCGAGCACATCCTGCAATTGCCGCTGACTTTTCACACCGGCACGCATTCGGGACGGCTGATGAAGGTGATGCTGCAGGGAACCGATGCCCTGTGGCGGCTGTGGCTCGGCTTTTTCCGTGAGCACTTCGCGGCCATCATGTCGCTGCTCGTTCTATTGCCGCTGTCGCTTTACATCAATTGGCGGCTCGCGATCCTGCTGTTCGTGCTGTGCATCGTCTTCACCGTGCTGACCACGCTGGTGGTCCGCAAGACCTTCGAGATGCAGAACGAGGTCGAGGAGCAGTACAGCAACCTGTCCGCGCGGGCCTCCGATGCGCTCGGCAATGTCGCGCTGGTGCAAAGCTTCGTCCGGATCGACGCGGAGGTCGCCGGCCTGCGGGGCATTGCCGACAAGCTGCTCGCGGCACAAATGCCGGTGCTGTCGTGGTGGGCGTTGGTCACGGTGATGACGCGCGCCTCGACCACGATCACCGTGCTTGCGATCTTCACTGTCGGCATCATCCTGCATCAACAGGGACTCACGAGCGTCGGCGAGATCGTGATGTTCGTCTCCTTCGCCACCATGCTGATCCAGCGGCTCGAGCAGGTGGTCGCCTTCATCAACAACGTGTTCATGGAAGCGCCTCGCTTGCAGGAATTCTTCAACGTGCTCGACGCCGTGCCCGCGGTGCGCGACCGGCCCGACGCCATCGATCCCGGCCGGCTGCAGGGCCTCGTCGAATTCGACAACGTCTCCTTCTCGTATGATGGCAAGCGGCCCGCGGTGGAGGACGTCACCTTCACCGCCCTGCCTGGCCAGACCATCGCTCTGGTCGGACCGACCGGCGCCGGCAAATCCACCGCCATCGCGCTGCTGCATCGCGCCTTCGATCCGCAGTCCGGGATGATCAAGGTCGACGGCATGGACATCCGTGGCATGACATTGTCGGCGCTGCGCCGGAACATCGGCGTGGTGTTCCAGGAGGCGCTGCTGTTCAACCGCTCGATCGCCGACAATCTTCGGGTCGGCAAGCCCGACGCCACGCTGGAGGAAATGCGTGTCGCAGCCGCGCGGGCGCAAGCGCTCGACTTCATCGAGCGCGGCGATCAGCAGTTCGACACCAACGCCGGCGAGCGCGGCCGCATGCTGTCGGGTGGCGAGCGTCAGCGCCTGTCAATTGCCCGTGCGCTTCTCAAGGATCCGCCGGTCTTGATTCTGGACGAAGCCACCAGCGCGCTCGACGCGGTGACCGAAGCGAAGGTGAATGCCGCCCTCGACGAGGTGATGAAAGGCCGCACCACCTTCGTGATCGCCCATCGCCTGTCCACCATCCGCAACGCGACGCTGATTCTCGTCTTCGAACACGGCCGCGTGATCGAAAGCGGAACATTCGATGAACTCGTTGCGAAGAACGGCCACTTCGCCGATCTCGCGCGAGCACAGTTCATGGTGCAGGAGCGGGCCGTCGCGGCTGTTCCGTCCGCTGCATTGAACTCCTGATCACCGCCTCGCCGAAATTCAGCCGTTTTCCTTCGGGAATTGACCGTATCGCCTCTATTCTGACGCAGCGACCGGGTATAGGCTCGGGCATTCCGCGAACAATGGCTGCGTTCCGACGGGCGCTTCGAGTGGTTCGGTTCTAAGAGTTGCATCGCGTCTCGGCAGACGACCTTGCAAAGATTAGAATCAAAAAACCATTGACCAGTATGAGTTGCTGGTGGGGCGCTGGATTGACATTCGCTTGACGACGTGGCGACGCCACGACGTTCGAAAGTCAAATCCGCTTCACCGGAGTCCGACACCACGGCCGGACAGTATTCAAACGATTGGTTTCTTGCTGATCGATGACAGAGGACCGGATCAGATCGTGCCTTTTCCCCGCGTCTTTCCCCTCAAGCTGTTTGGTTTTCTGCTTCTCGCTGCGGGGATCACGATCACACAGATAACGCCGGCGGCCGCCCATGCGGAAGCCTCGCTGCTGATCGAAGCCGACAGCGGCAAGGTGATCGAGGCCGAAAACGCGACGTTTCCCTGGCACCCCGCTTCGCTGACCAAGCTGATGACGGCCTATGTCACCTTGTCCGCGGTGAAGTCGGGCCGAATCAGCCTCGATACGCTTTTCACGGTGTCGCCGACTGCGGCGGCGCAAAGTCCATCGAAAATGGGTTTCCGTCCGGGCATCCAGCTCACCGTCGATAACGCCCTCAAGATGATGATGGTGAAGTCCGCCAACGATATGGCCGTCGTGCTGGCCGAGGGCGTCGGCGGCTCGATCGACGGCTTCTCCGCGATGATGAATCAGACCGCACAGCGGCTGGGGATGACGCAGAGCAATTTCGTCAATCCCAACGGCCTGCCCGATGATCGCCAGATCACCTCGGCGCGCGATATGGCGATCCTTGCCCGCGCCTTCATTCGCGATCTGCCGGAATACGAATACTTCGTCCATATCCCCGCGATCCGCTACGGCAATCGGGTGACAGCGAATTTCAACAAGCTGATCGGCCGCTTCCCGGGCGCCGACGGCATGAAGACCGGTTTTATCTGCGCCTCCGGGTTCAATCTCGTGGCCTCTGCGACACAGAACGGACGACGGCTGATCGCGGTCGTGCTCGGCGCATCGTCCTCGCAGATGCGCTCCATCAAGGCGATCAAGCTGCTGGAGCGCGGCTTCGCGGGCGGGAACCTGGCCTGGCTGCGGCCGGCGATGGGCACGGTGGAAAATCTGGCGCCGATCGCCGCGACGCCGCCCGATCTGCGCGATGACGTCTGTGGCCCACGGCGCAAGCGGCCGGCGAGCGACAATCCGGAGGACGACATCGCCAGTGTCGTCACCAACAATCCGGCCCTCAGCTTCTTCGCCGATGGCCTCAAACCGCCGGCGCTGCGCCCGGAAGACATGCTGGCCGCCGCCCCCGCGCCCGCCGAGCCGGTGATCGTTTATACCGGCCCGACCAGGACGGGCGCCGAGCTGATTGCGGCCGCCGCGGCCGATGCCGCGGCACAAGAAGCAGCAGCCGCCGCCAGCCGAAAGTCGCGCACCGCCAAGAACCGCCGGGGCGGCAAAGCCCATGCCAGCACCGACAGCAAGGGCAACAAGCGGATCACCGTCACCATCGACACCAAGAAGCCCACCGACGGCAAGAAACCGGCGGCCGGCACCAAGAGCGCCGAGGCCGGCGACGCCAAATCCAAGCCTGCCGCCAAACCCGCGGCTCATGCATCGGCAAAACCGCAGCCCAAGCCCGCAGCAAAACCTGCGCCCAAAGGCAAGCCGAAGCACGCGGCGAGCGAGGCCCAGCCAAAGAACTGATCACCATCCCCTGCGGACATTTGACTGAGCGGCATGATGCGTCGTTAGAGCGCAGGCCGCTTGCCAAGTCCGCAAGCTTTGCCCGATACTTGCGCCGATACGGTAGCTCGCGACAGAACGGGCAGGCCTTCGATCAATCGGATTCCGGCGCCGCTTCGTGCATTCGGGGGCTCGCGTCAGCAAGGGGACATGCCATGGAACGGATCTGGCTCAAGCACTACCCGGCGGGAGTGCCTGCGGATATCGACGTGACGCAGTATGGGTCGCTGGTCGAACTGCTCGAGGAAAGCTTCACCAAATTCCGCGATCGCAAGGCCTTCATCTGCATGGACAAGGCCATCACCTATCGCGAGCTCGACGAAATGTCGCTGGCGCTGGCCGCCTATCTGCAGAGCAAGGGCCTGGCGAAGGGCGCCCGCGTCGCACTGATGATGCCGAACGTGCTGCAGTATCCGATTTCCACCGCCGCGGTACTGCGCGCCGGCTATAGCGTCGTCAACGTCAATCCGCTCTACACGCCGCGCGAGCTTGAACATCAGCTCAAGGACTCCGGCGCCGAGGCGATCATCGTGCTGGAGAACTTCGCCTCGACCGTCGAGAAGGTGATCGCAAAGACCAGCGTCAAGCACGTCATCGTCGGCACGATGGGCGACCTGCTCGGCTTCAAGGGCGTCATCGTCAATCTGGTGGTGCGCCGCGTGAAGAAGATGGTGCCGGCCTATTCGCTCCCCGGAAGCGTGTCCTTCAACGATGCCGTAGCGGCCGGCCGCAGCATGCGGTTGCAGAAGCCGACGCTGACGCGCGAGGACGTCGCCTTCCTGCAGTATACCGGCGGTACCACCGGCGTTTCCAAAGGCGCGACGCTTTTGCACGGCAATGTCGTCGCCAACATGCTGCAGAACGACGCCTGGCTGCAGCCGGCGCTGAAAAAGCCGCCGGTCGTCGATCAGCTCTTCATCGTCTGCGCGTTGCCGCTCTATCACATCTTCGCGCTGACGGCGTGCTTCCTGCTTGGCGTACGCAGCGGCGGCGTGAACCTGCTGATTCCGAACCCGCGCGACATCCCTGGCTTCATCAAGGAGCTGCAGAAGTATCAGGTCAACAGCTTCCCGGCGGTCAACACTCTTTACAACGCGCTGGTCAATCATCCCGATTTCAGCAAGGTCGATTTCTCCAAGCTCAAGGCCTCGTTCGGCGGCGGCATGGCAACGCAGAAGCCGGTTGCCGAAGCATGGTTGAAGGCCACCGGCTGTCCGCTGTCCGAGGGCTACGGCCTCTCGGAAACCTCGCCAGTGCTGACCTGCAATCCGGCCGATACGGACAAATTCACCGGCACCATCGGCCTGCCGGTGCCCTCAACCTGGCTCTCGATCCGCGACGACGACGGCAACGAACTGCCGCTCGGCGAAGCGGGTGAGATTTGCGCCAAGGGCCCGCAGGTGATGGCGGGCTATTGGAATCGACCGGACGAAACCGCGAAGGTCATGACAGCCGACGGTTATTTCCGCACTGGCGATATCGGCGTGATGGACGAGCGTGGCTACACCCGCATCGTCGACCGTAAGAAGGACATGATTCTGGTCTCCGGCTTCAACGTCTATCCGAACGAGATCGAGGAAGTAATCGCCAGCCACCCGGGCGTCCTGGAGTGTGCGGTGATCGGCGTGCCGGATCCGAAATCCACCGAAGCCGTGAAGGCATTCGTGGTGAAGAAGGATCCCAATCTCACCGCCGAAGACATCATCAAGTTCTGCGCCACCCAGCTGACCAATTACAAGGTGCCCAAGCAGGTCGAATTCCGCACCGAACTGCCGAAGACCAATGTCGGCAAGATTCTCCGCCGTGAGTTGCGCGACGAGAAGAAGCAGGCAGCGGCGTAAGGGAGCGAATAGGGAGTGACGAATAGCGAATAGAGGTCGAATCCTTTATTGTTCGCTATTCACTATTCGCCAATCATTCATCACAACTCGCATTCTGCATGGCTCTTCCCACCCCCGCCGACATCATCACGTTCTGGCGCGATGCCGGATACGAGCGCTGGTACAAGAAGGACGAGGCGTTCGATGCCGAGATTCGGCGGCGCTTTCTCGCGACGTGGGAAGCGGCGATGGCCGGCCAGTGCGACGACTGGCAGAATAGCGATGAAGGCACGCTGGCACTCTTGATCGTGCTCGATCAATTCTCGCGCAACATGTTTCGCGGCGATCCGCGCGCCTTCTCCGCCGACGCAAAGGCACGCGACATTGCGGACGGCGCCGTCGCGCGTGGCGTGGACCAGCGTCTCGATCGCGTGATGCGGCAATTCATCTATCTGCCGTTCGAGCATTCCGAGCAGCTCGCCGATCAGGAGCGCAGCGTCGCGCTCTTCAAGGCGCTGGGTGACGCCGAGAACCTGCGCTATGCGGAGATTCACGAAGATATCATCCGCAAATTCGGCCGTTTCCCGCATCGCAATCGCGTGCTGGGACGGCAAACGACAGACGCCGAGGCAGCATTTCTGACGAGCGGCGGGTTCGCAGGCTGAGTCGGACGTCAAGGGGCTTGGTTGGAGCGCCGCTGCGCGTCAGTTCGCCCAGGCGAATGCGACCTTGTCGAGCGTCTTGGCGCCGAACTGTTCGGAGGAGCGCGCGACCATGCAGCCACCGAGCGCCCGGTAGAATTCGGTCGCCGGCTCGTTGTCTGACAGTGCCCAGACCACCATGCTCTTGAGTCCGCTCTGCACCAGGTCGCGGCGGGCCGCCGAGAACAGGCGCCGGCCGAAGCCAAGGCCCTGAAACTCCGGACGCAGATAGAGCTCATAGATCTCGCCATCGAAATGCAGGCTGCGGGCGCGGTTGCGACCGTAGTTCGCATAGCCCGCCACCTTGTCGCCGAAGATCAGCACGCTGACGCGGCTGCCCTTGCGGATCGCACTTTCCCACCAGTGCGGACCACGACGATTAATCAGCTTGTCGAGCTCGGCGCCAGGGATAATGCCCTGATAGGCTGAACGCCACGCGTCATCATGCGTGGAGGCCACCGCGGCGGCATCCGCGGTTCTGGCTGGCCGGACCTCGATCAGGGTTGTGCTCATGGCCCAATCAAAGCAAGACATCGGCCCGGCTTCAAGCTCCATCGTTAACATTCGGTTAACATGTGGATTTCCTGCATCACCGGACAGAGAAAGTGTATCGGAACGGGACAGACATCCAGTTCCACGCGACGCATCCATAGCGACTGGCCGGCAACGGCTTCGCGAGACGGCGGTTCCTATGTGGCAGGAAGCCGCGGCGCGCGACCTTTACGATCCCGCGCGCCGGCCGTCATATGCCGCCAATATTTCGCGCGCGACCCGCTCGCCGCTGTCGCGCGCGCCATGCGCCGTCGAGAAGAAATTGAGCGATGTCGCCTCCCCGGCGAAAAACAATCGGTTCTCCACCGGCGCCGCAAGGATCGCGCGGCAATCCGCACAGCCCGGCATCGCATGCGAATAGGAGCCGCGCGCAAACGGGTCATGGGCCCAGCGCGACGCGGCGAGCGGCGTCAGTTTGCGGCGGAAGTCCGACCCGAGCATGGCGACGATCTCGTCGATGCTCTGGGCCGCCAGCGCGCCCTCGCCGGCGTCTTCCAGCTCCTTTGCAAATCGTCCGCCAAAAAATCCCTCGATGCACGGCTGACCGAATGGCCGCGTGTGAAAACTTCCCATTCCCGTGCGCATGGTCGCGCTGCGCAGGCTGCCATCGATCGGCAGCGCTTCGGGCTCATCCAATCGCAGCATGACCTTGTCGGCGAGACCGAGCGGCAGACCGCGCGCGGCGCCAACCTTTGCCGGCAAGGCCGGCACGAAGCGGATCGCCTCATCGGCAATGAGATTGGTCGGCACCGTGATAATCACTTTCGCGGCGGTCAGGGTGCCGCGCGACGTCTCGATGCGCACGCGCGCGCCGGAATGATCGATTAGCGTGACGTTGGTATTCAGCACGACGTTGAGGCCCGCTCCGTACGCCGCAATCAATGCGCCGTAGCCGCGCCGCACCCGCCAGTTGATTTCAGTGTCCTCATAGGCATCCATGTCATAGACGGACACCTGGTCGAGCTCGCAGCCGTTGATGTAAGTCGAGATCGCATCGATCATCGGATTCCAGCGATTGCCTGGCTCAAGCCATTCGCTGGCGACGCTGTCCTGCGGCGCGTCGGAAGCATCCTCGGCGCGCTCATAGAAAGCATCCAGCGCATCGAGAAATTCGGCGCGCTCCCGCGGCGGGAAAGCCGGGTGGGCCGCCTGCTCGCGCCACGGCGGGCGGCTGCGGTCGATTTCGAAACCGAGTTGCTCCGCAATGGCGACGAAGGAATTCCTGTCCGCGGAGTGCAGCCAGCCACACCCGACATCGAATAGCACATCGGGCGCGGCAAGAATGGTCTGGCTGCGCCCGCCGACGCGCTGGCGCGCTTCCAGCACGATGACAGACAGCCCGGAGCCCTGCAGCGCATGGGCGGCGCCGAGCCCGGCAGCGCCGGCACCGATAATCGCGACATCAACCTCGGAGGGAAGGGACATGCGAGCACAGCGAATTGTGAGTAGCGAATGGCGAGTAGAAGAATAGTTCTCGTTTCCTCTATTCGCTACTCCCTACTCGCTATTCGCTCCTTCTCACGCCACCATGTCCTTCGCCTTCTCGGCACGCTTGCGCTCGTTCGGGTCGAGATGCTTCTTGCGCAGGCGGATCGACTTCGGGGTGATCTCCACCAGTTCATCGTCCTCGATATAGGCGAGCGCCTTCTCCAGCGTCATCCGGATCGGCGGCGTGAGGCGCACCGCCTCGTCCTTCGCCGTCGTGCGAATGTTGGTGAGCTGCTTGCCCTTGAGCACGTTGATCTCGAGATCGTTGTCGCGGGTATGCTCGCCCACGATCATGCCCCGATAGACCTTCCAGCCCGGCTCGATCATCATCGGACCGCGATCTTCCAGCTTGAACATGGCATAGGCCACCGCCTCGCCCTGATCGTTGGAAATCAGCACGCCGTTGCGGCGCCCGGCGATGTCACCCTTGTAGGGCGCATAGCCATGGAACAGGCGGTTCATGATCGCCGTGCCCTTGGTGTCGGTCATCAGTTCGCCCTGATAGCCGATCAGGCCGCGGGTCGGCGCGTAGAACACCAGCCGCAGGCGGTTGCCGCCGGACGGACGCATCTCCATCATCTCGGCCTTGCGCTCGCTCATCTTCTGCACCACGACGCCGGAATGCTCCTCATCGACGTCGATGACAACTTCCTCGATCGGCTCCTGCAGCTGCCCGTTCTCGTCGCGCGTCAGCACCACGCGCGGGCGCGACACCGACAGTTCGAATCCTTCGCGGCGCATGGTCTCGATCAGAATGGCGAGCTGCAATTCACCGCGGCCCGAGACTTCCATCGAGTCCTTGTCGGCGGCCTCCACAACGCGCAGCGCGACATTGCCTTCGGCTTCGCGCAGAAGACGATCACGGATCATGCGGCTCGTCACCTTGTCGCCTTCGGTGCCGGCAAGCGGCGAGTTATTGACGATGAACGACATCGATACGGTCGGCGGATCGATCGCCTGCGCGGTCAGCGGCGTCTCCACCGACGGATCGCAGAAGGTATCCGCCACGGTGCCCTTCGACAGGCCGGCAATGGCGACGATGTCGCCCGCCTCGGCGATATCGAGCGGCACGCGCTCGAGACCGCGGAACGCCAGAATCTTGCTGATGCGGCCGGTTTCCACCACCTTGCCGTCGCGTGATAGCACCTTCACCGACTGGTTCGGCTTCACCGTACCCGATGCGATGCGGCCGGTGATGATGCGGCCGAGATAGGGATTAGCCTCGAGGATGGTCCCGAGCAGGCGGAACGGTCCTTCCTCGACCACCGGCGGCGCGACGTGCTTGAGCACGAGTTCGAACAGCGGCTTCATGCCGTTGCCGTTGTCTTCAGGCGAGAGGCCCATCCAGCCATTCTTGCCGGAGCCGTAAAGGATCGGGAAATCGAGCTGCTCGTCGGTCGCGTCGAGGGCCGCGAAGAGATCGAACACCTCATTGAGCACTTCGGTCGCGCGTGCGTCCGGACGATCCACCTTGTTGATGGCGACGATGGGCTTCAGACCGAGCTTGAGTGCCTTGCCGACCACGAACTTGGTCTGTGGCATCGGACCTTCCGCAGCGTCAACGAGCACGATCACGCCATCCACCATCGAGAGGATGCGCTCCACCTCGCCGCCGAAGTCGGCGTGGCCGGGCGTGTCGACAATATTGATCTGGGTATCGCCCCACTGCACCGAGGTGCACTTGGCGAGAATGGTGATGCCGCGCTCGCGCTCCAGGTCGTTGGAGTCCATCGCGCGTTCGGTGACGCGCTGATTGTCGCGATAGATGCCGGACTGCTGCAGCAGCTTGTCCACGAGGGTGGTTTTGCCGTGGTCGACGTGGGCGATGATGGCGATATTACGGAGGTTCATGGGAATGCTTCTTCGGATTCTCGATCACCGTGTCCGGCGCTGATGATGGCACCGGAGTTCGGGAGATGTGGGGCTTTTGACAGAATTGCGCGTGGCGCGGCACGCCCGCTTCGTCCGGCTCACGCCGGCGGAGGCTGAATCAATATCCGGTCTGGCTTGGCCAGGTCATGGATACGGCCGTTCCTTTTGACCGCCGGTTCGCGAAGAGCGGTCGATGCTTGCCGATCCCTTTCGATCCATGGCCATGCCGGACTCGGACCGATGGAGCAGCAAGACTGTGATGAAAAGCCGGTGCCCGGTCCTGATCTGAACCGGGCACCTTTCGCTGCGATGCAATATACGCCATTCCGCCGGCAAAAACAACGGGCGGTCGCCAGATCAGGCGCTTTCCTGCTCCGGGGTCGGATACACGCCGCGCAGCACCTCTTCGAAATGATGCTTCACGGACTCGTTGCAGAGGCAGGCCCGTTCCTGCAGTCCCGCCCGATCCCGAACCAAAATGGCGCCGCGCCGGGTTTCCAGCACCTGTTCCGCCTTGAAGACCTGGACCACCCGGCTGGCATAGCTGCGCCCGACCCCAAGCATGGTGGCCAGCTGCTCATGCGTCAGGGCGACGCGCTCGCTGTCGGTCCGGTCCATCGCCGCGACGATCCATTTGGCCGCGCGCTGCTCGATCGTGTGGATCGCGTTGCAGGCCGTGGACTGAAACAATTGAGCCACGAGACAATCGGCATAGCGCGCGAACAGATTGCGGAGTGTCAGCGACTTGGCCTTGGCCGCCTCCAGCGCACCGACGCGCAGCCGGACGAAGGGACCGCCGAATTTCACCGTGATGCGTGAATAGGCCGGCAGATAACCCTGACTGACAATTCCGCCGATCGCGCCTTCACGGCCGATCAGAACAGTTTCGACGTCACGGCCGTCTTCGTTGGTGATCAGATAGGACGCGAGACTGGGGCCGCACGGGAAATGCACCACGGCAACGTCGTCTCCCGGATTGTAAAGCAACTCCCCGCTCGGAAGCGTGCAAGACTCCAGATGCGGCTCAATGAGGGCGTAGTCGGCCTTCTGCATCTTGCGCAGCAGGTTGTTCAAGGGGAGCGCCTCGCCACCGCGCCCACCCCGGTAATCCATGTCCATGAGAACCCTTCCTTTCGGGCATCCTACACATTTTCGGACGGGGGAGTGTTCACATGTGGACAGACAAAAGGACAAAGAGCGTGTTGGGTTCCACATGGAACCGGATTTGTGCTCCCCGGCATTTTCGGCGCGCCGCCCAATCCGCAAGGCCTGGCATCCCGGATGCCGCAGCCGCCGCTCCCTTATGCTCCATGAAAGTTGCCTTCGCATGCCGAACGACGTGCTGAT
The DNA here is from genome assembly GCA_035565575.1 of Xanthobacteraceae bacterium. Taxonomy (GTDB): domain Bacteria; phylum Pseudomonadota; class Alphaproteobacteria; order Rhizobiales; family Xanthobacteraceae; genus 62-47. Next base: position 11,901 of record DATMSE010000095.1, on the reverse strand, counting down.
TGTCGAAGACGACGCCATCATCGCCATCGATTTCGAGACCACGATCCTTGATTTCGGAGTTCAATGGGTTCGCACGGCGACCCATGTGGCCGAAGCGCTGGCGATGATCGACGAACGGGCGCCGGACTTCGCGCTGCTCGACGTCGCGCTGGGCCATGAAACGAGCTTCGAGGTTGCCGCCCGCCTCGACGCGCTCGGAACACCGTTCGCGTTCGTGACCGGCTATCGTCCCGATGTCGCTCTTACGTCCCGTTTCCCCGGACGGCCGGTGCTCAGCAAGCCGTGCCTGCGCGACGAACTCGAGGCCGTATTGCGCAGCGCCCCCGAGCCGGCGACAGAGTAGCCGCAGGCGCGTTGCCCGACGAGTTTGCTATCCGCGTTTCGGATCGAGCCTGGTCGACCACAGCAGCGCGTCGGCACGGTCGCGCAGGCTGACGGTCATTTGTCCCGACGCGCCCTCGATATGGACGTGGCCGAAAAACTGCATGCCCTCCGTCGGCGGCAGGTTCTGCCGGTCGGCGCCGGGCGCTTTGACGAAGCGCACCTCCGGTCCGAACGTGTTGTCGAGATCGGCAGGGCCGAACGTGCCGGCATGCAGCGGCCCTGAGACAAATTCCCAGAACGGCTCGAAGTCCTGAAACTGCGCCTTGTCCGGATTATAGAAGTGCGCCGCCGCGTAGTGCACGTCCGCGGTCAGCCACACCGTGTTGACGATGCCGGACGTCTTGATGAAGCGCAGCAGATCGGCGATCTCCAATTCGCGGCCGCGCGCCGGACCGTCGCCCTGCGCGACGGCTTCGGAGCCGCGCTTGTTGGCCGCGTCATCATAGACGATCAAGCTGATCGGCATATCGGACGCGATCACCTTCCAGGTCGCTTTTGAATTCAGCAGTTCGCGCTTCAGCCAGGCCAGTTGATCGGGACCGATGAAGTAACTGTCGGGCCCGTACGCGGTTTGCTGATTGGCACCGTTCGGCCCGCGATAGCTGCGCTCGTCGAGCATGAAGATGTCGAGATGCGGCCCATAGTGAATGGTGCGATAGACCCGGCCCGGCTCCTGGATGCTGTCGCGGATCGGATACATCTCGTGGAAGGCGCGCGCACCGCGGGCTGCGAGCAGCGGAATGTCGCGCACCTTGTAGGCCGCCGGCAAGTCCTTCGACAGCGACCAGTTGTTGGTGACCTCGTGGTCGTCCCACTGCACGAAGATCGGCACGTCGGCATTGAAGGCGCGGACATGCTCGTCGAGCAGATTGTATTTGTGCGCGGCGCGAAACTCCGCGAGCGTTTCCGCGACCTTGGCCTTCTCCTTAACGACGACGTTCTTCCACACCTTGCCATCCGGCAGCTTCACCTCGCTGACGATAGGTCCGTCGGCATAAATCGTATCCCCGGAATGCAGCAGGAAATCCGGCCTGTGCTTGCGCATGGTGGCGAAGGTGAACATGCCGCCGTCATCGGGATTGATGCCCCAGCCCTGCCCCGCGACATCGCCACCCCAGACAAAGCTGACATCGCGGCGCCCGGCCGGCGCGGTGCGGAAGCGGCCGATCACCGGCTCGCTGTCGACGCTGGAATGCGAGAGATCGCGAAATTTGACGCGGTAAAAGATATCCTGATCGGAAGGCAAGTTATCGACCAGCAGTTTCGCGGTGAAGTCGGTTTCCGGCAGCGCCGCGATCGGCGGCAGCGCGCGGGCATTGCGGAACGACTCGGTGGTGGAAACTTCGGCCAGCATCTGCGAGGGCCGATCGGCACGCGACCAGATCACGCCGCCATCGATGCTGACATCGCCGGACTGCACGCCATGGCCGATCACCGGGCGATCCGCCGCGCGGCTGAGATAAGGCATCGCGATGTTGCCGGCGAGGCCGATGCCCGTTGCGGTCGCGGTGGTGAGAAAGCGGCGGCGGGACAGGCGAAACGTCATCGGTGCCTCCTTGCAATCGGTAGGGGAGACAACCTCTATGCAGCGGCTCTCTGACAGTCGCGGGACGTTTGCGTGACAGATTGATTACGATGAACTGGCGACCAGTTGCACGTTGGCCGCAAGATTGTCCTTGGGGGAGGAATCATTCGGCGGCGCATCCGGCGGCCGCGTCGCCAGCCATGCCTTGCGATCCGCCACCGCGTTATGGAACTGCTCCAGCGCGATCTGGAATGCGGTGAGCGATCCTTCCTCGATGCCGCCGCGCTCGAAGCAGTCGAGGGTGCCGCGCATGATGTCGTCGGCCTCTGTCTGCATGCGGTCGAGTTCTTCGATGGATTCGCTGCGCCGGGCCAGCGCCAGCATGTCCAGCAGACGCCCGCGCTGCGAGGTGTTGCTGACGCGCTCGTCGCGCCGGAAGTAACTCGCGAACCAGGCGCCGAGCGATCCCAGCGCCGAGAGTCCCATCAGGCCCCACCAGATGTAGTCGCTGTAGCGATCGAGAAACGACTTCTCCTCGCCGTCGACATAGGCCGCGGCGCCGGGATGCGCCGGCAACACCGCGTCCTTGTCGGTATCCGGCGTTTCGATCTTCGCCGCGAGCGGGAAATCCGTTGCCAATTCCTGCCGGATCGCGAAGATCTGGCGGGTCAGCGCCGCCACGGTGGTCTCGGAGACAGCATCGCGCGCAACGATATGATGCGCAAAACTGATGGTCTTGATCTCGCGTTGCGGACGGGCCGGCGCGCCGCCGAACACGCCCGCGGGAATCTCCGCGGCCTCATAGACCGGATAGTTCTGCGCGATCGCATCAGCTGCATCGATCGGGATGAAGGTCGGCGCGCCGACGTCGCGCAGCGACGCGGCGATGATTTCCGTGATCAACCGGCTCCCGATCGGCCCCGCCGCGAGATAGGCGTCGGCTTTCCGGTTTCGCATGGCCTCGGCCACGTCGGGCGGCGCGAACTGGATGACGCTGACCTTTGCCGGATCGACGCCGTACTGGCGCAGAATGACATCCAGCAGCTTGACGTTGGCCTGGGTCCGCCCGATCACCCCGATGCGGCGGCCCACCAGGTCCGGAATGCCGCTGATCTTGGCATCGCCGCCCGGTGTGGACGGGCCGGCCGCCGCGGATTGCGGCGGCACCAGCAGCATCACGACATTCTTGCGCAGGGTCGCCACCGCCTGCGCATTCTTCGGCATATCGAGATCGCCGCGCAGCACCGCGAGATCAACCGTGCCGTCGGTGATCGAGGTAGCGCTGCTGCCGATGCTGTCGGTCACCACCGGCCGCAATCGCACCGAGTCGTGCTGGCGCGCGAACGTCTGCGCCATGGCCTGGATGACTTTGACATCATCACTGTTGGAGGGACCGACCGCGATCCGCAGCGTCACCGGCCGCATGGCGAAGTAGTAGGCCCCGGCGACCAGCCCGATCAGCGCCAGCGTGCCGGCCAAAGTGATCAGCATCACCTTGCGGCGCGCCGAGCGCGGTGACAGCGGCGCGGGCCGAATCTCCCGCACGGCATCCTGCTGCGGCGAGTCCGATGATATGTCTCTGCTGCTCAAGGTCGGCGACCCGATCGTCCCAACAGTCGTCTCCTCACGAGTGACTGACCCATCAAGCGGCCATGACCCGGCGCGGCAGGCAAAATGACCTGCAACCACGCTTGGAACGGCTTTGGTCCAATATTGTGGCATGGATCGAAGCCGGGGGATTCAGTGTTAGGATAAAGTTCACGTGAATTCAGGAGGCGACGCCATGACAGACCGGCTGTCCAAGGAAGCGCGAACGGCCGCGCTGAAGGAACTCAAGGGTTGGGCGGAGGTCCCGGATCGCGATGCAATCGCCCGCACCTTTATCTTCAAGGACTTCAACGAGGCGTTCGGGTTCATGGCGCGCGTCGCCCTGGCTGCAGAGAAGGCCGATCACCATCCGGAATGGCGCAACGTCTACAAGACAGTGGAGGTGATACTCTCCACCCATGATGCCGGCGGCGTCACCGCGCGCGACATTGACCTGGCGAAGGTGATGAACAGCGCTGCCGAGCAGCTTGGCGCGCGCTAGCGGCATGCCCTGCGCGCGGCGCGTCTTGCGTGGGACGCGATCGGCAACCACATGTTCGCCGTGAGCATGTCCACCACGTGGGGTGCACTATTTCCATCGGGCCGCCCGCGTCAGGAAGGTGAGCGATGACAACCGAACACACGATCGACCCCGGAGCGGCTGCGCGTCTCGCGGGAGATCCGGCGCGGGTGCGCAGGGAGTTCTGGGCCAAGCTGAAACGCGTCGCCACAAAGCTTCCTTTCGTCGAAGACCTGCTTGCGGCCTATTACTGCGCCTTCGACCGGCAAACGCCGCGCCACGTGCAGGCGGCGCTGCTCGGCGCGCTGGCCTATTTCATTCTGCCGTTCGATGTCGTGCCGGACCTGATGCCGGTGCTCGGATTTACCGACGACGCCGCCGTGCTCGCGACCGCGATCCGCATGGTCGCCAGCCATATCAAGCCCGAGCATCGCGAAGCCGCCCGCGCGGCGTTGAAGCGCGGGCTGGAGGATGATGTCCCCTAACGGCACATCACTCAAAAGGACTTGCCCCATCACCACTCGTCCTGGCCGGAACAAGCCTGGGCACGACGGAAAGTAACTTTTGTTGCCGCCGAGATTCTGAAACATCCTCACGGATGCAGGATCACCTTGCCCATCGCCTGACGGCCGGCGAGCACCTTCAACGCATCGGCGGTCTGCGCCAGCGGGAAGGTGCGATCGACATGCGATGACAGCTTGCCTTCCGCCGTCCACTTCGCCAGCCGCTCGAGGTTCGCGCGGTTCTTCGCCGGATTGATCTTGGTCCACGCACCCCAGAACACGCCGCGGATATCGCAGCCCTTCAACAGCGCGAGGTTGAGCGGCATCTTCGGGATTTCGCCGGCGGCGAAGCCGATCACCAGGAAGCGGCCTTCCCAGGCGATGGCGCGCAGCGCGGCTTCCGAATAACTGCCGCCGACCGGATCGTAGACAATGTCGACGCCCTTCCCTCCGGTCAGCTTCTTCAAGCCTTCCTTGAGATCTTCCTTGCTGTAGTTCAGCGTCAGTTCGGCGCCGTGCTCTTTTGCGAAGGCCAGCTTCTCGTCGGAGGAGGCGCAGGCGATGACCTTGAGCCCCAGCAGCTTGCCGATCTCGCAGGCGGCGAGGCCGGTGCCGCCGGCCGCGCCGAGCACCGCGAGCGTCTCGCCCGGCTTCGGGCTGGCACGATCTTCCAACGCATGCAGCGTGGTGCCGTAGATGATGGTGATGCCGGCGGCACGATCGAAATCGAGATTGTCCGGAATCTTGATGATCGCAGAAGCCGGCAGCGCGATCTTCTCGCGCGCGCCGTTGTGTCCGCACGACGCCATGACGCGGTCGCCGACCTTGAGATCGGTGACACCGGCGCCGACGCTCTCGATGACGCCGGCGACTTCCGCCGACGGCGAGAACGGGAACGGCGGCTTGATCTGGTACTTGCCCTGAATCATCAGGAGATCGAAGAAATTCAGCGCCGCCGCCTTGATCGCGATTACCGCCTCGCCGGGACCGGCCACCGGATCGGGAACATCGGCGAGCACCAGATCGTCGGGGCCGCAATATTGGGAGCAAAGGATTGCTTTCATGAACACACCTGAATTGTCGCCAGCAGGCTGAATGAAACGAGACCGACGAATGTCGGAAACGTCTTGCCGGATTTAACTGCCGGCGACAATCTGATTGGAAGTCGCCCGCGTTGCAAGATCAGTGATGACTGTCGCTGTCCCGACGCGATTGTGAAATTCCGACTGACGGAAGGTTTCAAACGATGTTCGAAAAAGACCTGCTCGCCGGCAAGCGCATTCTCGTCACCGGCGGCGGCTCCGGCCTCGGCGCGGCGATGGCGAAACGCTTTGGCGAACTCGGCGCGGACCTCATCATCTGCGGCCGCAGGGTGGATCGGTTGAATGCGACAGCCGACGAACTTCGCACGGCGAACGGCATGCGCATCACGCCCATTGTCTGCGACATCCGCGATGCGAGTGCTGTCGATCGCTTGATGGACGAGATCTGGCGCTCGGCACCGCTCGACGTTCTGATCAACAACGCCGCGGCGACATTCATCGCGCAGAGCGAGCATCTGTCGCCGCGGGCGGCGGATGCAATCCTCGCACCCACATTGCATGGCGCGATGTATTGCACGCTCGCCGCCGGCAAACGCTGGATCGCGGACCACCATCGCGGCGTGGTGCTGAGCATCCTCTCGACATCGACGATCACCGGCCGCGCCTTCACGGTGCCGTCGGCAATGGCGAAATCCGCCCTGCTGGCGATGACCAGGAGTCTCGCAGTGGAATGGGGACCGAAAGGGATTCGTACCGTCGCCATCGCGCCCGGCGCGTTTCCGACGCCCGGCGCGTCGGGACAGTTGCAGGCCAAGGGGCGCACCGACAGCGCCGCAAGGAATCCGCTCGGACGTGTCGGCGAGCACGGCGAACTGGCCGATCTCGCCAGTTTCCTGATCTCGGATCGCGCCGGCTACATCAACGGCGAGATGGTTGTGCAGGATGGCGGCGCGCACCTGCGCTCATCGGGTGCCGAAGACCTGTTGCAGTGGCCCGACGCGCAGTGGGCGGCGCTGCGCGAGGCCCGGACCCGCAACATGACCAATCCGTAATCGCCATCCCCGCCGCAAAATGCTATGTCCCGACCATGAAGATTCGGGGCAATCCAAGGCAGAGCCATCTTCCCGTCACAATGCTACGAGAACGAGGCCCGGTGATGTCGCTGCGGGCAACGCTGATTCTTTTGGCAGGCGCCGTGCTGTGTGCCAACCCGACGCTCGCGCTGGCACAGCGCGGCGCAAAATCCGCCGCCAAGCCCGAGACCCATCATGCCGCCAGCAGCGGCGAGCCGACGCTCCTCGGGCAGTTCGGAAGCTGGGGCGCCTATACCGCCTCTCCCAACGGCAAGAAGGTCTGTTTCGCGCTGGCGAAACCGTCATCCTCGAAGACCAATCCGCCCAATCGGCCGCGTGATCCGGCTTACGCGTTCATCTCCACGCGCCCTTCGGAAAAAGTATTCAACGAAGTCTCGATCATGATCGGCTATCCGGCCAAGCCGGGCTCGGAATCGACGCTCGAAGTCGGCGGCGGCCGCTATGCGATGTATACTCAGGGCGACGGCCTCTGGATCAAGAACGCCGCCGAGGAAGAAAAGCTGGTGGAGGCCATGCGCAAGAGCGGCGAGATCGTCGTCAAGGCCGTCTCCGGCCGGGGTACCCAGACGATCGACGTGTTCTCGCTCAAGGGGCTGTCGCAGGCCTTGGACCGCGTGGCGCAGGACTGCCGCCGATGAGCCATCGAAGCCCGGCCCGCGGCTGATTCGGCCATTTGCGCCTTCCCAGCGGGCGCCGGAAAGCCTATGTGAGGCGGACCACCGCATCAAACAGACCACGGTTCCATGATCGCCACCTCCGCCATATCCGGCTCCGCCGGCGGCGAAACGCCGCTGGAAAAAACCCCGCTGGAGAGCTACGTCCCGCCGGCGAAGCCGTCGCTGGTCGGCCTGTCGCGTGCGGAACTTGCCGACCTGCTGGGTGAACTCGGCGTCCCGCCGGCGCAGCGCAAGATGCGGGTCCAGCAGCTCTGGCACTGGATCTATGTGCGAGGTGTCGCCGACTTCGAGGCGATGACCACCATCTCCAAGGAGATGCGTTCGCAATTGGCGGAGCACTTCACGGTGGCGCGGCCGGAAGTCGTTGCCGAACAGATCTCCAACGACGGCACTCGCAAATGGCTGCTGCGGCTCCCGAGCGGCACCACCGGCGAGAACCCGCACGAGGTCGAGTGCGTCTACATTCCCGAGACCGATCGCGGCACGCTGTGCATCTCCTCGCAGGTCGGCTGCACGCTGAACTGCGCGTTCTGTCACACCGGCACGCAGCGGCTGGTGCGCAATCTCACCGCGGGCGAAATCGTCGGTCAGCTCATGGTGGCGCGCGACCGCCTGAACGACTGGATCGACCGCGCGACGCCGGCCGGCAGCCGCCTCGTCAGTAATATCGTGATGATGGGCATGGGCGAGCCGCTGTACAATTTCGACGCGGTGCGCGATGCGCTGCTGATCGTCACCGATGGCGATGGCATCGGCATCTCCAAGCGCCGTGTCACGCTCTCGACATCCGGCGTGGTACCGAACATCGTGCGCACTGGCGCGGAGATCGGCGTGTCGCTGGCGATCTCGCTGCATGCGGTGCGCGACGAGTTGCGCAACGAACTGGTGCCGCTGAACCGCAAGTATCCGATCGCCGAGCTCTTGCAGGCCTGTCGCGATTATCCCGGAGCCTCCAATGCCCGCCGCATCACCTTCGAATATGTGATGCTGAAGGGCGTCAACGATTCGCTCGACGATGCGAAGCTGCTGGTGAAACTGCTCAAGGGCATTCCCGCGAAGATCAACCTGATCCCGTTCAACCCATGGCCCGGCACACGTTATGAATGCTCCGACTGGGAGCAGATCGAAAAATTTTCGGAATACGTGTTCAATGCCGGCTACTCGTCGCCGGTGCGCACGCCGCGCGGCCGCGACATTCTCGCCGCCTGCGGCCAGCTGAAGTCGGAGACGGAAAAACTCTCCGCGCGCGAACGCCAGGCGCTCCGCGCCATGGCGATGACGGATTGAGATTGGATGTACGCCGACCACATCAAGTTCTTCCGTCATGGCCGGGCACGGCCGTTCGAAGAACGGCGTCGCTTCGCTCGCCTATGTCCCGGCCATCCACGTCTTGATGACCGAACGACAAGAAAGACGTGGATGCCCGGCATAAAGCCGGGCATGACGCGTGAGAGGTCTATCGCATTCGCGAGCATGTATTCATGTCCCTGATCGGCCACCTGTTCGCGATCGTCATCGGCCTTGCGCTGGCGTGTTTCGCCGCCGGCATGGTGATCGTGCTGGCCATCCTGTTTCCGGACTGGAGCGACATGGCGCTCGGGCCGATCGATCCCGATGCGCTCAACGTGATGTTCGCCTTCGGTTTCATCTTCGTGAGCGGTTTCGCGCTGCTGCCGGCGTTGCTGATCGTCTTGATCACCGAAGCCTTCAGCATCCGGGGCGCGCTGACCTACGCCGTCGGCGGTGCGCTCACGGGACTCGCCTGTTATCTCGGCCTTGTGCCATTCGACCCGACAACGATGACTTTCGACGGCATCGTGCGACGGCACCTCGAAATCATGATGGGCGCGGGCGTCGTCGCCGGCGCTGTCTATTGGCTGATCGCGGGGCGCAAGGCAGGCGTTTGGCGCGATCCGCCGCCAGTACCGCAGGCGCCTCCTGCGCCGCCGCCGCCGTGAGCGGCGGGCGACGCCCCTGCTTCCCTCGCCCCCATAGCTCGGCTAAACCCCCGCCATGAACCGCACCGGACTTTTCATCGCGCTCGGCCTTGCGCTCGTCATCGGGGTGGCGTTCGGCGTCTATCCCGAACTCGACCTGAAACTGGCCGCGCTGTTCTACGATCCGGCGATCAAGGATTTTCCGCTGCGGCTACAGCCGTTTGCCAATTTCGCACGCGATGCCGCGATGTGGGTGGCGTGGGCCTTCGCGCTTCCCTCCATCGTCGCGCTCGTGGTGAAGATGTTCCGCCCCGACCGGCCGCTGCTGGTGCGCGGCCGTACCGTCGCTTTTCTCCTGCTGACACTGCTGCTCTCCGCTGGCATCCTGACCAACTTCACCTTCAAGAGCTTCTGGGGCCGCCCGCGCCCGGTGTCGGTCACCGAATTCAACGGTCCGCTGCCATTCGTGGCGTGGTGGGACCATCGCGGGAAGTGTCCGAAGAACTGCTCCTTTTTCTCCGGCGAGGGCGCCACCGCGTTCTGGACGCTGGCCCCGGCGGCGCTGGCGCCACCGACCTGGCGACCGCTGGCCTATACCGGCGCGGTGATCTTCGGCGCGCTCACCAGCGGCCTGCGGATGGCGTTCGGCGGCCACTTCTTCACCGACGTCTCGATCGCCGGCCTCGTCACCTTCCTCGTGATCTGGCTGCTGCACGGCTATTTCTACCGCTGGCCCTCGACCCGCACCACCGACGAGCGGATCGACGCGGCGCTGACGCGGCTCGCCTGGCCCGGCTACCGAATGATGCAGCGCTGGCGCGGCCGCGATGTCGGCCCTGCGCCCTCGCGATGAGCCTTATCACGCCAGCCATTAAAAACGTGCCGGGTGGCGCGAAGTTTGATATTCGCCTTCTCAAACTGCAAACGAATATTGGTCGATTGGAAGCTTCATGAGTACGATCCTAAAAAGCCTGCCCCAAGGTGAGAACGTCGGTATCGCCTTCTCGGGCGGGCTCGACACCAGCGCGGCGCTGCTCTGGATGAAGCAGAAGGGCGCCCGCGTGTTCGCCTATACCGCCAATCTTGGTCAGCCGGACGAAGCCGACTACGACGAGATCCCGCGCAAGGCGATGGAGTTCGGCGCCGAAAAGGCGCGCCTCGTCGATTGCCGCACGCAGCTGGTTCACGAAGGCATCGCCGCGATCCAGGCGGGCGCCTTCCACGTCTCGACCGGCGGCATCGCTTACTTCAACACCACCCCGCTAGGCCGCGCCGTCACCGGCACCATGCTGGTGTCGGCGATGAAGGAAGACGGCGTCAACATCTGGCGCGACGGCTCGACCTACAAGGGCAACGACATCGAGCGGTTCTACCGCTACGGCCTGCTGACCAATCCGGCCTTGCGGATCTACAAGCCGTGGCTCGACCAGCAGTTCATAGACGAACTCGGCGGCCGCGCGGAAATGTCGGCGTTCATGAGCGCCAACGGTTTCGCCTACAAGATGAGCGCCGAAAAGGCCTACTCGACCGACAGCAACATCCTCGGCGCCACCCATGAAGCCAAGGATCTCGAGCACCTCAACAGCGGCATCACCATCGTCAACCCGATCATGGGCGTGCCGTTCTGGCGCGAGGACTGTGCGGTCAAAGCCGAGAAGGTCACGGTGCGATTTGAAGAAGGCCAGCCCGTTGCGCTCAACGGCAAGACCTTCACCGATCCCGTCGCGATGTTCCTCGAAGCCAACGCCATCGGCGGCCGGCACGGTCTCGGCATGAGCGACCAGATCGAGAACCGCATCATCGAGGCCAAGAGCCGCGGCATCTACGAAGCACCGGCCATGGCGTTGCTGCACATCGCCTATGAACGTCTCGTCACCGGCATTCACAACGAAGACACCATCGAGCAATACCGCATCAACGGCATGAAGCTCGGCCGCCTGCTCTACCAGGGACGATGGTTCGACTCGCAGGCCCTGATGCTGCGCGAAACCGCGCAACGCTGGGTGGCGCGCGCCGTCACCGGCGAGGTGACACTCGAACTGCGCCGCGGCAACGACTATTCGATTCTCAATACCGAGAGCCCCAACCTGACCTATGCGCCGGAGCGGCTGAGCATGGAGAAGGTCGAGGATGCGGCCTTCACGCCGGCGGACCGCATCGGTCAATTGACCATGCGCAATCTCGACATCACCGACAGCCGCGCCAAGCTGAATCTCTATGCCAAGACGGGCCTGCTGTCGGCTTCGGAAGGCGCGCATATTCCCAAGCTGGAGAACGACAAGGGCTGAATGGCGCGGATGGCTTGCGGCCATCGCAACGCCTCTCGCTCTCGTCATGGCCGGGCTTGTCCCGGCCATCCACGACTTTAATGCAAGAGATTGAAGACGTGGATCGCCGGGACAAGCCCGGTGATGACAACCACAAATCGGCCGCGCATCGGCAATTAAGGGCTCTCTGCTTTTGATGGAATCACTGCCGTCATGCGCGGACTTGATCCGTGCATCCATCTTCTTAAAAAATGATGGATTGCCGGGTCGAGCCCGGCAATGACGTTTCCGCCTAAACGGGAAGCGCGCTGGCGAAGACAAAATAAGGATGGCCGGGATCGCTCCCGGCCATTGTCGTTTGATG
>DATMSE010000094.1:0-17374 GCA_035565575.1 Xanthobacteraceae bacterium | reverse complement strand
GTGCCGTTCAACAAGATTCCGACCAAGGGCCGGGGATAAACAATTGGTCGTCCTCGCCAACGGGTCGGCCCAAAGCGCCGCCCGATGACAGGCTCCGGCGGGGACCCCGACTCCGCAGCAGCGGAATAAAGGAAAGCATCTGTTGCTCGCGCTTGCGACAGCAATCAAGGCTAGGGGTAATGGGTCCCCGCCTGCGCGGGCACGACCAAACTAAGACTGGAGGATTGACCATGAACTTCGATGACACCCCGGAAGAGGCCGCATTCCGCACCAAGGCGCGCGAATGGGTGCAGGCCAACGCGCCGAAGGACTACGAAGAGGAATTGTCGAAGGCCTCGCTCGGCCGCATCAGCTTGCAGAAGGGCGATATGGTCGAGGTCGGCAAGGCCTGGCAGAAGAAGAAGTTCGAGGGCGGCTGGGCTTGCCTGCACTGGCCGAAGGAATATGGCGGGCGTGGCGCAACGCCGATCGAACGCGTGATCTGGCAGCAGGAGGAAGGGGTCTACGGCAAGCTGACCCAGCCGTTCCAGATCGGCGAGGGCATGTGCGGTCCGACGGTGATGGCCTACGGCAGCGAAGCCGACAAGCAACGCTATCTGCCGAAGATCGCCTCGGGCGAGGAAATCTGGTGCCAGCTGTTTTCCGAACCGTCGGCGGGCTCCGATGTCGCAGGCCTGCGCACGCGCGCCGAGCGCGACGGCGACGACTGGATCGTCAATGGCCAGAAAATCTGGACCTCCGGTGCGCACTACTCCGATTACGGACTGCTGATCACCCGCACCGACCCCAATGTGCCCAAGCACAAGGGGCTCACCATGTTCTTCCTCGACATGAAGAGCCCCGGAGTCGAGGTGCGGCCGATCAAGCAGGCCAACGGAATGCAGGAGTTCAACGAGGTGTATTTCACCAATGTGCGGATTCCCGACAGCCAGCGGCTCGGCAACGTCGGCGACGGCTGGAACGTGTCGCTGACCACGCTGATGAACGAGCGCATGTCGATCGGCTCGCGGCTTGCCACCGGCTTTCCGGAAATCTTCGCGTTCTGCAGCGATCTGGTGACGGTGGATGGCCCGGTCATCGATGATCCCGCGGTCCGCTCGAAGCTAGCGAGCTGGGCGGTGAAGGCCAGCGGCCTGAAGTATACCAATTATCGCTCACTGTCGGCGCTCTCACGCGGCGAGCGGCCGGGCCCGGAGAATTCCATCGGCAAGCTGGTGTCGGGCGCGATGCTGCAGGATATCGCCGCGTATGCAATGGACCTGCAAGGCGGCGCCGGCGTGCTGGCGGGTGCGGACGCGGACATTGCCGGTCGCTTCCAGGCGATGCTGCTGGGAGCGCCGTCAATCCGCATCGCCGGCGGCACCGACGAAATCCTTCGGAACATCATCGCCGAGCGCGTGCTGGGCTTGCCGGGCGATATCCGCGTCGATAAGGACGTGCCGTTCAACAAGATTCCGACCAAGGGGCGGTGACATGGCAGACGGCGGAGCGGGCAAGCCCGCGAAATATTCGACCGAACAACGCATCGGCGTGTTGGAGGAACTGCTGCACGAGCGTTTTTCCTGCCGCGCCTTTCTGCCCAAGCCGGTGCCGCGCGATGTGATCGAGCGCGTGCTGGACGCGGCGCAGCGGACGGCCTCCTGGTGCAACAGTCAGCCGTGGCAGGTCGTCATCGTCAGCGGCGACGAGAAGGAAAGGTTCCGCAAGCTGATGTACGACACCGCCGCAGCGGCCGGCAGCGAGCATCACGGTGACTTCCCGTTCCCGCGCGAATATCGCGGCGTTTATCTGGAGCGTCGGCGCGAGAGTGGTTTTCAGCTCTATAACACGCTCGGCATCGCGCGCGGCGACCGCGCGGCCTATGCCCAGCAGGCGCTGCAGAATTTCAACTTCTTCGGCGCGCCGCATGTCGCCGTCATCCATACCGACGAGGCGCTTGGCGTCTATGGCGCGATCGATTGCGGCGGCTACGTCAACAACTTCATGCTGGCGGCGCAGGCGCTTGGCTTGTCCACGGTTCCTCAGGCCGCGCTGGCGTTCCACTCAGACGTGATTCACAAGCATTTCGGTCTGGGCGACGATCGCCGCGTGGTGTGCGGCATCTCGTTCGGTTACGGCGACGCGGATCACAAGGTCAACAGCTATCGTACCTCGCGTGCAACCATTCCGGACGCGGTGACGTTCGTCGGCGAGTGAAGGCAGCATGAGCATTGTGTGCGTTATGGCCGGACTTGTTTCCGGCCGTTCGCGTCTTTGGGGCCGCCCGTAAAGACCCACGTGAATGCGGGCAGGCTTGAGCGTGACGAAGCACCACCACAATTCTTAGAACCGCGGCTTGCGCTTCTCCTTGTACGCCGCCACGCCTTCCTTGATCTCGTCGCTCCGCATGCTGTCGCGCTGGCGCCGGTCTGCCGCCGCTTCGTCCAGCTCGCCATGCGCGATCTCGTTGATGGTGCGCTTCATCCCGCGCATCGCGACCGGTGCGTTGCCGGCCAGCGTTGCGGCGAGCGCGTCGACTTCCGCGTCGAGCTGCGCCGCCGGCACCAGCGCCGTGAGATAGCCGATCCGCAGCATGTCCGCGGCGTCAATCTTCTGTGCGGTAAGGAACAACTGCTTCGCGGCATTGACGCCGAGGCGCGACACATAGCGCGAGATTCCGCTTTTGTAGTAGTGCAGGCCGAGCCGCGCCGCCGGCATGAACATCTCGCAGGTCTCGACGCCGATGCGGAAGTCACAGGCCAGCGCCAGGTCGGTCGCGCCGCCGTAGACGCCACCGTTGAGCCGGCAGATCGTCGGCACAGCCAGGTCTTCAAGACGATCGGCGACGGCCTCGAAAGCCGATCCTGCGCTCTGCTCATCCGCGTCGCTATGCGCACGAGCGGCAACGGTTCCAAGATCGAAGCCGGCGCAGAAGGCGCGGCCGGTGCCGGTCAGCACCAGCACGCGGATGTCGGGGATAGCCTCGATGCGATCGAATAGCGCCATCAATGCGGAGAGGTCGGACGCCTGCAAGCGGTTCAGGAGACGCGGCCGATTGAGGCGGATGGTGGCGCGAGGCCCGTCAAGGGTCAGGACGGGCTCACTGGCTGCGTCGTCGGTGATCTCCGGCATATTCTTTGTCCTGTAGTTGTCCTATATCCGGGGGACGGCGTGAAGGCACTCGTATTGTTGACGGATTCGTGATCGCGTGGCGCGATCCGGGGTGCAAGCCCGGCAGTAAAAGCATTCACCTTGGCAGCAGGTCAGCCCCATGGACGTGTCTCATCTGGCGCAGACGTTCGGCAGTCTGTTCGTATCGATCTTCGTGGTCGCGACCTATACCATGAAGACGATGATCCCGTTGCGGGTGTTCGGCATTCTCACCAACGTTCTGCTGATCGCGATTGCAATTCCCACACATCATTATCCGACGCTGGTGCTGCACGGCATCCTGCTGCCGCTTAACGTGTATCGGCTGCACGAGATGCTGCAACTGGTGCGGGACGTGAAGAAATCGGTCAACAGCGACCTGTCGATGGACTGGTTGAAGCCCTTCATGACGCGCCGCAGTTGCAGAGCGGGCGACGTGCTGTTCTACAAGGACGAACCGGCCGAGGAGATGTTTTACATCGTCAGCGGCCGCTATCGTTTGGTGGAATCGGGGATCGAATTGCCTGTTGGCGCGCTGGTCGGCGAACTCGGCATGCTGTCGCCGACCCATGAGCGCACCCAGACGCTGGAATGCATCGAGCCGGGCGACGTGCTCAGCGTGACCTATACGCAGGTGGAGGAACTGTTCGTCCAGAATCCGGAGTTCGGCTTCTATTTCCTCAAGCTGGCGAGCGCGCGGCTGTTCGAGAATATCGGCAAGCTGGAAGACAAGCTGGCCGAGCAGGTCTATGGCGGCGTGGGAGCGCGACCGGCGACGGCGTGACGCGACGGGAGGTTGTGTGAACAGCATCGCGGAATCGTTTCGCTTCCTGTTTTCGGATCTGACCGGCGAGGACAACGGCCCGTTGCCCGCGGTGCCGGACGGAGTGCCGGAGGCACTGCGCCCCGCCGTGGCCGATGCCATCGCCGAGCTGAATGCCTATCAGGGCCCGAGCTATGCGCAGCTCTATGCGCATCGGCTGAACCGGTTCGCGCGACGGCGCGATGTCGATGCGGAATTGCTGGGCCTGATCGCCCGGCAGATGGCGCGGCGGATGTGCTACGATGATCCGATCGGTATCGCGCAGCGCCATCTCGCCGCCGTTCGCTGCGGCACCGCTTCCGAAGCGCGGCATCGCTTCCGGCTCGAGGAATTGGTGGGCGCGCTTCCCGGCAAGCTCGGGCGGCCGTTGCTACTGGGATGCGCGCAGGTCGGATGGCTGCATCTGCCGATCTCGCTTCGTTTCAACGGCTGCGGCCTCTGGGGGCGACAACGATTGCGCCTTCAGGCAGGGCTGCGGCGCTGGCGGCGGTTCTCCGAACGCTACGCGTCCGAGCGCGCATGGGTGGAGCGTTGGCTGCACATGATCGACCGCAGCCTGACCAAAGCGCCGGCCGCGGCAATGGCCATCGCCGAAACGGCTACGATGGTGGACGGAAGCGGCGAGACCTATCGGCGCGGTCTTGCCGATTGGCATCTGTTGATCGACGGCGTGGTGAAGCCGGTGCTGGACGGGGCCATGCCCCTCGCCGATCTCGCCGGCGCGGTCGCGGAGATCACCACGCTGTCGCGGGAGGGGTCGTCGGAGCGCGTGGCCGAGACTGTGAGGCGGCTGCGAAAGGAGGCGGGCCATGGGACCTGAAAGCGCAAACCGGCTTGGCAATCCTCCAAATGCCACTAAGCTGATCGGGCTGGCCGTGTGCTGCGAAGACAAAGATCTTCCGGCGTGTTGGCATTGCTTGGGTTTGTCGGTCTGCCGGTTGATCCATTTCGTGTAGCGAAAGGCGTCAGCTTGTTATTTCCGAACATGGCTTCCACGGTGACGGTCGGCGCTCTGGTCGGCTGGATGCTTGCTCTGACACTCAAGCACGTCATCGCCGACTTCCTGCTGCAGACTCACTGGATGGCCGCCGGCAAGGACAGCAAGACCGGATGGGCCGCGCCGCTGCTGGTGCATTGCCTGATTCATGGCGTTCTGACCACCGCGCTGGTGGCCGCCCTCGCGCCGCGCTGGTGGTATCTCGGACTGGTTGATTTCGCGATTCATCTGGTGCTCGATCGCGCCAAGGGTTTTTGCGTCGCTCATTTCGATGTCACGCCGACCCATCGTTGGTTCTGGTGGCTGATCGGGATCGATCAGTCGCTGCATCATTTGACCGGCTTCGGTCTCGCGATTCTGCTGGCTGCAAATCCATAGATAGGGGGACGTGATGTCGGAGACGCCGCTTGCCAAACAGATCGTCGATGTCCGCGGTCAGCACATGGCTTATCACGCGCGCGGCGAGGGACCGCCGATCCTGTTCCTTCACGGCAATCCGACATCGTCCTATCTCTGGCGCGATGTCATGCCCGCATTGGAGGGACGCGGACGGCTGATTGCACCGGATCTGATCGGCATGGGCGATTCCGCGAAGTTGCCGAATCCGCAGCCGGACACTTATCGCTTCGTGACCCATCGCGATTATCTCGATGGCTTTATCGAGGCGGTGATCGGTCGCCATGAACCTGTCCTCCTGGTCGTTCACGACTGGGGCTCGGCGCTCGGGTTCGACTGGGCGAACCGGCACCGCGACCGGGTGCGCGGCATTGTCTATATGGAGGCTATTGTCCGGCCGATCGCCGGATGGGAGGAATGGAGTCCGGCGGCTGTGCCGGTCTTCCAGGGCTTTCGCTCCGACAAGGGCGAGCAGATGGTTCTCGAGCGCAACCTGTTCGTCGAGCGCGTTCTGCCCGGTTCGATCCTGCGCAAGCTGTCCGATGCGGAGATGGCGCAGTACCGCAAACCGTTCGCCCACCGTGAGGATCGTTGGCCGACGCTGACCTGGCCGCGGCAGATTCCGATTGCCGGCGAGCCGGCGGATGTGGTCGCGATCGTCGGAGCCTATGCCGGATGGATGGCTGACAACGATATTCCCAAGTTGTTCGTCAATGCGGAGCCGGGCGCCATCCTTACCGGCGCGGTACGCGAGTTCTGTCGGAGCTGGCGCAACCAGACGGAGGTAACCGTCCCCGGCTCGCATTTCATCCAGGAGGATTCGGGGCCGGCGATCGGGCAGGCGATCGCGCAATGGATGGCGGCGAAAGGAATCTGACCGGCCGGCGCGCCGCTGGAGCGGGGCTCCGATTGGGCGTCAAAGTAGAAGTGAATCACTCGTCGGCCACCTCACGTGGTTAACTCCTCGTTAGGAATTTGCGGAGCATTTTCATGATCGGGGGCTCTCTTCCGATTGGGGAAATGTGCCATGTGGTCCAGCCGCGAAGCGTTCGAGAATGATTTTTGCCCGGTTCGGGACGATCTGCTTGGCCAGATGTATCGCGCCAACGCCAATGGCCTGGCGCAACTGGTAGACAGCGTCTCGCCTGACGTGCGGGCGATGCTGGCGCTGTTCTGTTACCGTCGCAGTCACCTGCATTCGCTGGCGATTGCCATCGCGGCGAGTTGCACCGAGCGCGATCTGATCCAGTTCGGCGGCCGCGTCGGAATTGCGCTTTACGATCTGTCGCGCCAGACGCCGGCGTCCCGGACCGCACCGGCTTCGCATGGCGGGCGCAAGCCGGTCACGCTGTCGACAAAGCCGCTTACGACCTTTGCGCCGCTTCACGACGACGAGGTCGAAGACGACCGGCAGCCTGAAGCGGTGATGGCCTGATCGGACCGGGCCTCCCGCCACAGACGACATGATCTTTGGAAGTCGGAAGCCATCACCGGAGAAGCTGGCGTTGTTCACGCCGAGCCTCAAGGGGGCAGCGACTATCTTTCGGATTGCTTCGCTCGCACCTGGGTGACGCTCTGATGCCAAGCTCAACTTATCAGGTCTTGGCCGGCCTGTAACAACGGCAGGCCGAAGCGTCGCCGCGCCAGCGCGCACTCCGCATCGCCGGGCATGCACACCCGGCACACCTCCGGACGCACCGCATAGACCGCGCACGATGTCGCCTCGCCGACGCGCCCGACCAGCGCCGTGCAGCGCTCGCCCTCGCAGCGCATTCCCGACGACCGCTCATTGACGAATTGATCTGGAATGAGCTCCAGCTCGGCGTCGTCCTCGATGGTGAAGCGCGGCCAGTTGCGCGAATAGGCGCAGCATGCGCCACAGGACTGGCACGGGTTCGCGGTGGCCGTCTCGGTCATGGGGATGATCGCATTGGCATGGTTTTCTCCCGGATCGTCCGGTCGAGAGCCTGGCGCCATCGCGCCCGCAACACGCCGCGGCGTTCGGCATATGTCTCGTCGAGATAGCTGGCGTCGATGATGCGGTCAGTGCGGAAGCTGCGGAAATCCTGACGCAGCTCACACCAGGCCGCGAGCAGCCGCACGGTTTCGAGATAGCCGACCGAGATCGGCCAGATCACCCGTTCGCTGTCGCGCCCCTGCTCGTCGCGGTAGCGCAGCGCGATTTTCTTACCCGCATGAATCTGGGCGCGCACCTTTGTCATGTCGATGCGGTCAGGCTCCGGGGAGATGTCGCGCCGGGTCCGGCTGGCGGGCTCCTGAACGAAAGGACGAAGCGCCTCGGGAACGGTGGCTTCGATCTTTGCGATCAGGCTGTCGGCGGCCCGGCCGAGCACCGGATCGGCATGTCCCGCCACCCATTGCGCGCCAAGCACGGCGGCTTCGATCTCGTCCGGCGTCAGCATCAATGGCGGCATATCGAAGCCGCGTTCCAGCACGTAGCCGATTCCTGCCTCCCCACGAATGGGAACGCGCTGGCCGATCAACGTGGCGATGTCGCGATAGATGGTCCGTTTCGACGTTTCGAGCTCCGCCGCAATGGCATCGGCAGTCAACGGCTTCCGGCTTCGCCGAAGCACCTGGATGATCTGGAACAGCCGATCGGCGCGTCTCATGGTCGTGTCTTCCGAGCCTGACGGTTGATGCTGACAGCACGCTGGCAGCAGGGGGTAGCTAGGCTGACCCAGGTTTTCAAGAGATCGGGAGCTTGCGATGATCATTCTCTACGGCTTTGGCGAAGGTTTCGGGCTGCCGGAGATCAGTCCCTTTGTGACCAAGACCGAGGTCCAGCTCAAGATGGCCGGACTGCCTTACCGCAAGGCCTTCGCGTTGCCGGATTCCTCGCCCAAGGGACAGATGCCCTACATCGATGACGACGGCGAGAGAATCGCGGATTCCACGTTCATTCGCGCGCATATCGAGCGCAAATACGGCTTCGATTTCGACGCCGGGCTCAGTGTTGCGCAACGCGCCCAAGCTTGGGCCATCGAACGCATGATCGAGCATCATCTGTATTGGGCACTGGTCGGTGAGCGCTGGATCGATCCGGAGAATTTCGCCAAGGGACCGGCTCATTTCTTCGACGGCGCCCCGGAGCATATCCGCAATGAAGTCCGGCAGGGCGCTCGCGCCCGCGTGGCGGAGAGCTATCGGCTCTGCGGACTCGGCCGCCACAAACCCGAGGAGATCGTCGGCTTGGCCTCGCGTTCGCTGGCGGCGCTCTCCGTCACGCTGGCGGACAAGCCGTATCTGATGGGCGATCGTCCCTGTGGAACCGACGCTATCGCGTTCGGCGTCGTCGCGGGACTGCTGACGCCATTCTTCGAGTCGGAACTGCGCCGCCGCACGGCACAGTTCGCCAATCTGGGCGCCTATGCCGAGCGCATGCTGGCCCGCTACTACCCCGACCACATCAGTCCGACGGCCGAGGAGGTGGCGGCATGACGCTGGCTGATAACGCGGGGCGAACCACGACGGACAAGAACGCATTGCTCTGGCAGATGGTGGACGGCCGTCTGCCGCCGCCCCCGTGTGCTCAAACGCTAGGTCTCGTGTTCAAGGACATCGATGGTGAGCGCGGCCGCGTCGAGGTCGATTTCGCGGCAAAGGCCGAGTTTCTCAATCCGGCGGGCCACATTCAGGGTGGATTCCTTGCCGCCATGCTCGACGACACCATGGGCCTGGCCTTGGCGGCGACCTTGAGCGCCGGAGAATTCGCGCCGACCGTCAATCTCAACGTGCAGTTTCAACGGCCGGCGAAGGTGGGCGCGCTCAAGGGGATCGGTCGCGTCACGATGCGCGGCAGGGAGGTTTGCCAATTGAGTGCCGACCTGATGCAGGCCGGCAAGATCGTCGCCACCGCGACCGCGACCGCGGTCATTCGCCGGATGTAACGGAGGCATCGAACGCCGGTCGAGGTGACGGCGCAGAGCGTCTAAGCGGCGGAAACCGGCGTGCCCTTCAGCGCCGCGAGTTCGGCTTCGAGTTCGGCGATCCGTGCATCGCGCGTTTCGATCGCCACCTTGACATCGGCGGCATCGAACTTCTGCGGAATGTGCTGCTGGCAGTTGATATCCCATCGCTTGATGCGAAAGACGATGACCTGTTCCGGCCGGGCGCGATAGCCGCGCGGCATCAGCGTGCTCAAGAGCGCGGGATCGTCCTCGATGACTGTTGCCTCGCCCCAGATCTTGATCCGCTGCCGATGCGCATAATCGATCAGGAAAATCAGCGCCTTGGGATTCTCGGAAAGATTGCCCTGGCTGATAAACTGCCGGTTGCCGCTGAAATCGGCGAATGCCAGCGTGGTCTTGTCGAGCACGTGGATGAATCCGGGCGGACCGCCGCGATGCTGCATGTAGGGCTGGCCGCCCGCGCTGGCGGTGGCAAGAAAGAAACTGGTCTGTGCCGTGAGAAATGCCGCGAGGTTGTCATCGACCTCGGCGCGCCAGCCGCGCTCGCGCTCGATCTGCGTGTACGACTCGCGCGATCCCTTCCGCTCCTGAATCGCCTTGACCGCCGGACTGAAGGCGACGTCGCCGATGGTGCTGTCGTTGTCGGACATGGGCTGCTTCCTGAAACAATCATACTTGGCCACACTGCAGATTTAATTGCGGCCCAGAATTCGACAATTCACTCGATTGACACTTCATTATTGCGGTATCAGAAATAATAGCATGGACCGCATCGAGACTATGCAGGCCTTCGTTGCCGTCGCCGATCACAAGGGTTTCGCCGCGGCCGCCCGCAAGCTTGGCCTGTCGGCATCGGCGGTGACCCGGATGGTGGCAGCGCTGGAGAACCGGCTCGGCGCCCGGCTGCTGCAGCGGACCACGCGCTCGGTGATGCTGACCGACGTCGGTGTTCAATTCCTGGAGCGAGCGCGGCGGATTCTTGCCGATATCGAAGAGGCGGACGAGTCGGTCAAATCGGAACGGACCATGCCGGCAGGTCGGCTGGTGGTCAGCGCACCGCTCGGGTTCGGGCGGCGGCATGTCAGTCCGCTGATGTCGACCTATCTCAAGCGCCATCCGGACGTCATCGGCGAACTTCGACTCTCGGATCGCATGGTCAATCTGGTCGAAGAGGGCATCGATCTTGCCGTTCGCATCGGCCATCTTCCCGACTCCAGCCTTGTGGCGCGGGCCGTCGGCGATATGCGGCGAATGGTGGTTGCATCGCCGGATTATCTGGCGGCTCACGGCGAGCCGCGTCGGCCGGCCGATATCGCCGCGCATCGCATCGTGCATTTCGGCGCGCAGAGCGCGACGCCGGATTGGTGTTTCGTTGAGAACGGCAGGGACATTCGCGTGAACTGCGCGGCGCGCTTCACCAGCAACAGCGCCGATGCTGCGATCCTGCATGCGGAGCAGGGCGGCGGCCTGACGCGCGTTCTCGCCTATCAGGCGGCGGAAGGATTGGCGGCGGGCCGTCTCAAGGCCGTATTGACGGACTATGAAATTCCGCCGCTGCCGATCCACCTGGTGTATCCGACATCGCGTCTATTGTCGGCGAAGGTGCGTGCCTTCGTCGATCTGGTGACGCGGGAATGCGACTGGTATTTCGCCCGACGGTGATCCCGGCTGGCTCAAGGCCGTGGCACCACGCGGAACGTGGCGTTGGCACGGGCGATGGCGACGTCATCGGCGGTGATGATGCTCTCGACGAAGCAAAGGGTGCTTCCGGTCTTGAGTACGTTGCTCTTGACGGCAAGCCATTGGCCGATCTTCGCGGTGCCGATGTAGTCGACCGAAAGATTGACTGTGACGAGCGAGAATGCGGGGCCGACGCGATGACCGCAGCTATGGCCCATCGCTTTGTCCGCCAGCGCGGCGATCAGCCCGCCGTGAATCAGCCCGCGCGCATTGGTGTGAGATCTCGCCAGCCGCAGCGCGATGATGATCGCATCGTCGGCTTGCTTCCAGTAGATCGGCTCCCAGGGATCGGTCAGCGGGCTGCGCCGCGGGTTCGGGATGAATCCGGGGGGAATGACGATATCGTTCAATGACATGTTTCCGATCTGCGGCATATCTCGCGCCTGACATCATAGCGGAGCGCGTTGTCCGGTGGAGAGATTGTTTTGAATGTCCGTCTAGCGCTTGCTTTTGGCTGGATCGTTATATTCTATAATCAAATGCGCGGAGCATAGCGGCGCGAAATGTGCAAGTTTGTCGGAAGCGTCCAAGAATGGGGCGGTTCTTTCCATTGCGTCCACGCACGCTGCGCGTAACGCTTGCATTCGCACTGATGTTATATAACAAGTTAAGTAATTAAGCGGCCGCGCAACGGGCCGTCGATCAGAGGGAGAGAGCACGATGAGGAAAGCACTTCTGGCGCTGCTGATGGCCGGTTGCATAGGCTCTGCCATCACGCCCGCAATGGCGCAGGACAAGACCGTCAATCTGAAAGTGTCGCTCTGGGTGCCCCCCGCTCATCCGCTGGTGCCGGCGACGATCGCCTGGGCGAAGGATATCGAGCAGGCGTCCGGCGGCACCATCAAGTTGACGGTGTTCCCGTCGCAGCAGCTCGGCAAGGCGTTCGACCACTATGATATGGCACGCGACGGCATCGCCGACATCACTTACGTCAACCCGGGATATCAGCCGGGGCGTTTCCCGATCGCGGCGGCGGGACAGCTTCCGTTCCTGTTCAGCGACGGCAAGAAAGGCACGCTGGCGCTCAACGAGTGGTATCACAAATATGCGCCGACCGAGATGAAGGACACAAAGCTCTGCTTCGCCTTCATCCACGATCCGGGCGCGCTGTTCGGCAAGAAGAAGGTCCTGGTGCCTGAAGACCTCAAGGGCCTCAAGGTGCGTCCGGCGCAATCGACCATCGGTGAAATGGTCAAGATGTTCGGCGGCACCAACGTGCAGGCTTCGGCGCCGGAGGCGCGCGACGCCATCGAGCGCGGCGTGGCCGACGAGATCACCTTCCCGTGGGGCTCGATGTTCCTGTTCGGCATCGAGAAGGCGATCAAATACGCGATGGATGTGCCGCTTTATACCACGGTGTTCACCTACAACATGAATCTGAAGAGCTACAACGCGATGTCGCCGGCGCAGAAGAAGGTGATCGACGATCACTGCACCCCGGAATGGGCCTCCAAGGTGACCGATCCGTGGAGCGAGTTCGAGTTCAACGGCCGCGCTAAAATGAAGGCACTGGCCGATCACGAAGTCTATCCGCTGACGCCCGACCAGCTTGCGCAGTGGAAGAATGCCGTGAAACCGTTGCATGACAGTTGGGCCGCCGACGTCAAGAAGGCCGGCGGCGATCCCGTGGCCATCGATGCAGAGCTTCAGGCTGCGATCAAAAAGTTTGGCGCGGGACTGTAGTCGTTACGTCTCCCCAACGGGACGTCATGCCCGGGCCTGTTCTGGGCATCCACGTCTCCGTTCAACAGACGAAAAGCAAGACGTGGATGGCCGGGACAAGCCCGGCCATGACGGCAACGTAACAGCGCGAAATTCCCATGACCACCAGCCAACCCGAAGTCAGTCCCGACGGTGTCCTGACAGGTCCGCCCGAGCCCACGTCCAAGAACTACATGGACAAGTTCATCGACTCGATCGAATGGGTGGCGGCCTTCTTCGTTGGTGTCGTCGCGCTGAACACCTTCGTCGCGGTGTTCATGCGCAAGTTCTTCGCGGTGACGATCCCGGACTACTACAACTTCGGTCAGTTCCTGCTCGGAATCCTGATCTTCTGGGGCATCGCCGCGACCAGCTATCGCGGCACCCATATCACCGTCGATCTGGTCTGGGCCAACGTCTCCCCGAAGTACCAGCGCTGGATCGACGTGTTCGCGACGCTGGTGCTGCTGTTCGTGGTCACGGTGCAGACCTACACGCTGCTGGACAAGGTCATCACCACCCGCGAGGACCACGTGCTGACCATGGATCTGCAACTGCCGATCTGGCCGTTCTATGCGGTGGCGTGGATTGGCGACGTCTCCGCCGTGCTGCTGATCGCGATCCGCACCTGGCGCCTGATCTTCCATCCCGAACAATTGCACGAACCTAAAATCAAGACGGCGGAGTAAGCGGCGATGAGCAACGAGGCAGTCGCCGTTATCGGCTTCGTCAGCCTGTTCGTGATGATGTTGTTGCGGGTGCCGGTCGGCATGGCCATGGGCCTCGTCGGCGTTACCGGCTTCGGCTATCTCACCGGCATGGAGCCCGCGCTGAAGCTGGTGGCGCAAACCGTGATGCGCACCGTCACCGACTATTCGTTCGGCGTGATTCCGATGTTCCTGCTGATGGGCGCGTTCGTCTCGGTCTCCGGCATCAGCCGCGAGCTGTTCCGCGCCGCCAATACCTTCGTCGGGCACTGGAAGGGCGGCCTCGGCATCGCCACCATCGGCGCCTGCGGCGGCTTCGCGGCGATCTCCGGCTCGTCGGTCGCGACCGCCGCGACGTTCTCGGCGGTGGCCTATCCGGAGATGCGCCGCTTCGGCTATCCGCAATCGTTCTCCACCGGTGTGATCGCGGTCGGCGGCACGCTCGGCGCGATGCTGCCGCCGTCCACCGTGCTGGTGGTCTATGGCATCATCACCCAGCAGGATATCGGCAAGCTGTTCGTCGCCGGCATCGTTCCGGGATTGATGGCGATCACGATGCATATGATCACCATCGCCATCATCGGCGCGGTGCGGCCGGGCTTCCTGCCGGCCGGTCCGCGCAGCAACTGGCGGGAGCGGGCGCTGGCGCTGCGGGACGTGTGGTCGCCGCTGGCGCTGTTCTTCTTCGTGATCGGCGGCCTCTATGGCGGCTTCTTCATTCCGACCGAAGCCGGCGCGGTCGGCGCGGTCGGCGCCTTCATCATCGGCATCATGCGTCGCAAGCTGTCGCGTGACGGGATTCTCGAAGCGCTGTTGCAGGCGACGCGCACCACCGCCGCCGTCTTCACCGTGCTGATTGGTGCGCTGTGCTTCGGCTACTTCCTGACCATCACCCAGACGCCGCAGAACGTCACCGAGTTTCTCACCGGCCTCGGCATCGGCCGCTACGGCGTGCTTGCGCTGATCCTCTTGATGTATCTGGTGCTCGGCTGCCTGATGGACGCCATGGCGATGATCATCCTCACCGTGCCGATCGTGTTTCCGGTGGTCACCGCACTGGGTTTCGATCCGATCTGGTTCGGCATCATCATCGTGATGACGGTCGAACTGGGATTGATCCATCCGCCGGTCGGCATGAACGTGTTCGTGATCAAGAGCGTGATCAAGGATGTCAGCATGTCGACGATTTTCGCCGGCGTTCTGCCATTCGTGGCGACCGACCTGGTGCGGCTGGTGCTGCTGATCGCGTTCCCGGTGATCGCCACCTGGCTGCCGATGCATATGATGGGATAATGTGATGATGCCTGTGCTTGAAACGAAATACGTCTTCACCATCACTGCAAGGATCGCCGCAGTCACGTCGGCCGGCGATATCGGCTACGGCACCCGGCGCATCATCCCGATCATCGGGGGCGAAGTGCACGGCGAAGGCATCAACGGCAAGGTGTTGCCGTTCGGCGCCGATTTCCAGATCGTGCGGCCCGACGAACTGATCGATCTCGAGGCGAAATACGCGATCGAGACCGACGACGGCGCGGTGATCTATGTCGTCAACACCGGCATGCGGTTCGGGCCGAAGGAGTTGCTCGAAAAGCTCAAGCGTAACGAGCCGGTCGACCCCAAGCTGATCTATTTTCGCACCACGCCGAAATTCGAAACCGGCAGTGAGAAATATCGCTGGCTGATGCAGCATGTGTTCATCGGCTCCGCCGCGCGCCATGCCGACCACGTCGTCATCGACGTGCATCAGGTGCTTTGAGGACACTCCAGATCGCCTTCGTGATGCCCGGGCTTGCCTCCAGCCATTGCTCCCTCGGGTGATCAGCGAAAGATTGACGCGTGGATGCCGGGACATGAATCCGGCCGCGACGGGGGAGAATTGTACCCCGTCAATCGTCAACTCGATTTCTGCGGCTCATTGCCTGGTTTGAAGCTTTGTTGACTTTTGCGCAGGTCGTTATAAGGTATAACTATTCTATCAAGGACATAATATCCCCATGGGAAACGCCGTCGCCTCCGTCCCCACATCCGCGCCGTCTCCGCTGCTGACGACCGAACTGGTCGGCACGGTGCTGACCGTCGGGATCAATCGCCCGGCGAAGCGGAATGCACTCAGCGATCGTCTCATGGAGGACATCTTGGCGTGCTTCTCCAGCCTGCCCGACGGCATCCGCGCAGTCGTTTTGCATGGAGTCGGCGATCATTTCTCGGCCGGGCTCGATCTCTCCGAGTTGAGCGAGCGTGACGCGACTGCGGGGCTGCTGCACTCGCAGATGTGGCACCGCGTGTTCGACAAGATTCAATTCTGTCCGGTGCCGGTGATTGCCGTGCTGCGCGGGGCCGTGATCGGCGGCGGGCTCGAGCTCGCCTGCGCCGCGCATATCCGCGTGGCGGATTCCACGGCTTATTATGCCTTGCCCGAGGGCAGCCGTGGGATTTTCGTCGGGGGTGGCGGTTCGATGCGGCTGCCGCGTCTGATCGGGATCGCCCGGATGGCGGACATGATGCTCACCGGGCGGGTCTATTCGGCCGCCGAGGGCGAGGCGCTCGGCTTCTCGCAATATCTCACCGAGGCCGGTCGCGCCTTTGCGAAAGCGATGGAATTGGCCGAGCGGGTGGCGGAGAATGCACCCCTGACCAACTTCGCGGTGCTGCAAGCCTTGCCGATGATTGCCGAGGCCAGTCCGCAGACCGGGCTATTGATGGAATCGCTGATGGCGGCGGTGGCGCAAAGCGATCAGGAGGCCAAGAAGCGGATGCGCGCCTTCCTCGACCATAAGGCGGCCAAGATTCGCTCGGCCTGAGCCCACGGGAGTAAGCCGATGCCGAACATGGCTGCTCACACCGAAGCAAAACGGGTCGATCTCGCTCCCCTGCGCCCGATCTCGTTCGGCAGGCCGCGCGTCACCATGGAGCGGCGCGCCGATGGCACCATTTACGTTCGGCCGACCGTCGCGCTCGGCGATTATCCGCGCCGGCTCACCGATCGCCTGCATCACTGGGCCAAGTTTGAGCCGGGCCGGGTCTTCATGGCCGAGCGTGCTGCGGGTGGCGGCTGGCGGACCATCACCTACGCGCAGTTGCTCGACGCCAGCCGGCACGTCGCCTCCGCCTTGCTCGGGCGTGGGTTGTCGGCCGAGCGGCCGGTAATGATCCTCTCGGGCAACTCCATCGATCATGCGCTGCTGGCGTTCGGCGCGTTCTATGCAGGCATTCCGTTCTGTCCGGTATCGCCGGCCTATTCGCTGGTGTCGAAGGATTTCGGCAAGCTGTCCTTCGTGATGAGGCTGCTGACGCCGGGCCTGGTGTTCGCCGCCGACGCCACGCAGTTTGCCGATGCGCTCGCCGCCAACGTCCCGGCCGATGTCGAGATCGTCGCGGTGCGCGGCGAGGTGCTGGGCCGTGCGGTGACGCCGTTTGCCGAATTGCTGGCGACACCGGATCATCCGCGCCTTGATGCCGCGCATGATGCTGTCGGTCCGGACACCATCGCGAAGTTTCTGCTCACCTCGGGCTCGACCGGCAACCCGAAGGCGGTGATCAACACCCAGCGGATGATCTGCGCCAATCAGGTGATGCTGCGCGATACGCTGGCGTTCCTGAAGGACGAGCCGCCGGTGATCGTGGATTGGCTGCCGTGGAATCACACCTTCGGCGGCAATCACAATATCGGGCTGACGCTGTTCAACGGCGGCTCGATGTATCTCGACGAGGGCAAGCCGACGCCGGCCGGCATCGCGCAGACGGTGCAGAACCTGCGGGAGATCGCGCCGACGGTCTATTTCAACGTGCCGAAAGGCTATGAATCGCTGCTGCCGTATCTGCGTGAGGATGCGGTGCTGCGCGAGAAGTTCTTCAGCCGGCTGCACGCGATGTTCTTCAGCGGCGCAGCGCTGTCGCCGTATGTCTGGGGCAGCCTCGACGAGATCGCGGTTCAGGTCACCGGTCG
>DATMSE010000093.1:0-1635 GCA_035565575.1 Xanthobacteraceae bacterium | reverse complement strand
TTGCCGCCAAACGCGACCGCTAGTTCTTCCCGAACACCGGTTTGCGCTTCTCGATAAATGCCGCGACCGCCTCGCGGTGATCCGCCGTGCCGGCCGCCTTGATCAGCCGCACCGCTTCGTGATCGCGTGCGGTGGCGAAGTCGAAGGCCAGCGCCTCGTCCAGATTGTCCTTCATGTAACGCAGCGCAACTGCCGGGCCTTCCGCCATTGATTTCGCCAGTGCAAAAGCTTCATCGCGCAAACGCGCATCCGGCACCACGCGGTTGACGAGACCAATGGCCTCGGCGCGTTTGGCGTCGACCTTCTCGCCCGTAAACATCAACTCTCTCGCCCGCGACGTCCCGACCAGCCGCGTCAGCAGCCACGCGATGCCGTAATCGCCGCTCAATGCCACGCGAATATAGCCGGTGGTGAGAAACGCCGACTCGGCGGCGATGCGGATGTCGCAGGCCATCGCGATGGCGAGGCCCGCGCCGGCGGCCGCGCCGGGCAGCGCCGCGATGGTCGGCTTGCGCACTGCGACCAGCGCGCCGGTGAGCAGCCGTTGCCGCTCCTGCAAATCCGCCACGCGTTCGTCGGACGACATCGCCGCTTTCGCGGGGTTGGTGTTGGCGCCCATGCCCTTGACGTCGCCGCCGGAGCAAAACGCAGTACCCGCACCGGTGATCAGCAATGCGCCGATGGACGGATCCTCGCCGCAGACGCGGATCATGGTGCGCAGCGCCGGCGTGAGATGATCCGACAACGCATTGCGCGCCTCCGGCCGGTTCAGCGTGATGATGGCGACGCGGTCCTGCACCTCGCAGAGCAGTTCGTTGGTGCCGGTGTCGATGGATCGCGCGGTCATTGTCATGGCTCACCGTTCGGGCTGCAAAGGATTGTTTCGCGATGCGGAAAATCGCGCCGGCTTTCGTCTGGCGCGTGCATGGCCGCCTGCGTGGGCGGGGCTTTATTCGCCAGTCTAACAGGCGCATGATCGCCTGCAAAAGTGCTCGTCGCCGGAGGCCGCCATGAATTTTCAAACTCATATTCAAACGCCCGTCGCATCCGACCTGATCGCACCCGACACCACCGGCACCAATTTCTATCGCACTGATCCGTCCCTCGCGGACCTGTTGCAGATTCATCTCTCCGAAAAATTGTTCAAGCATATCGAGCCGCATCTCGATCGGCTCGGCGGGCTGGTCGGCGGCCGGCTCGACGAATGCGGTCGCATCGCCGATCGCCACGGCCCGGTGCTGCATCCGCGCGACAAATACGGCCGCGACGTGCAGTCGATCGAATATCATCCGGCCTATCGCGAGTTGGAGAATGCGGCGTTCGGCGAGTTCGGCATTCATGCGATGTCGCATCGCAAGGGTATTCTGGGCTGGCCCGAGACTTATCCCGTCACCGCGAAGCATGCCTTTACGTTTCTTTTCAACCAGTGCGAGTTCGGCATGGGTTGCCCGATCAACGTCACCGACGGCGCGGCGAAGCTGTTGTCGCGCTTCGGCGACGAGGCGCTGAAGGCGAAGTATCTCGACGGCCTGACGCAGACCGACATGAGCAAGCTGACGCAAGGCGGCCAGTTCATGACCGAGAAGGAAGGCGGCTCCGATGTCGGCAGCCTGACGTCGCGCGCGGTGCAGGAGG
>DATMSE010000092.1:0-47063 GCA_035565575.1 Xanthobacteraceae bacterium | reverse complement strand
GCGCTCGTCCACCGAAGGATGCGTCGCGAACAGGTCGGCGAAGCCTTCGCGCGGATTGTCGACGCACATTTCCATCACCGCCGAGGTCGCACCGGGCAATTCGCCGCGGTTCTCGATCTTGCGCAGCGCTGAAATCATCGCATCTGGGTTCTTGGTCAGTTCGACCGAGCCGGCATCGGCCAGAAACTCGCGCGAGCGCGACAGCGCGAACCGCACCACCTGCGACAGTATCCAGGCCAGCGCGATCAGCGCCACCGCGATCAGCACCGCGAGGATCGCGCCGCCACCGCCGCCCTTGCGGTCGCCATCCGAGGATGACGAGCGGCCGCTGCCGATGCGAAAGTTGCCGTTGAAAAAGATGCGGAAGAACAGTTCGCCGAAGAAGCCGATGACGCCGGCGATGATCACCGCGACCACCATCAACTGCACATCGCCATTGCGGATGTGAGTCAGTTCGTGACCCAGCACCGCTTCGATCTCGGCATCGTCGAGATTGTTCAATAATCCGCTGGTGACGGTGACGGCATACTGGCGCGAATTCAGGCCGGTGGCGAAGGCATTGAGCGCCGGGCTCTCCATCACCTTCAGCTTCGGCATCGGAATGCCGCGCGAGATGCAGAGGTTCTCGAGCTGATTATACAGCCGTGGTTGCTCGGTGCGGGTGACCTCGCGTCCGCCGGTAACGAGATCGATGATCTTCTGGTGAAAGAAATAGGCGACGACAATCCAAATGGCGGTGGCGATCGTCGCCACCGGCACGGCGCCGATCATGTCGCGCCAGGCGGCGTTGAGATAGTAGCCGACGGCGCGGCCGTCGTGGAGCAGCACTTCCGCCAGCAGCGCGCCGGCGAACACCATGACATAGACGAGGAAAAACAGTCCCGCGAGCAGCAGCATCGAACGCGTCTTGTTCGAGGCGATGTGCGTATAGAGACCGTAGGCTGCCATCATATGCGCCTGTCTAGATTTTGCCTGCGCCGAGTTCGTCGTTCCTCCCCCTTTGCGCGGAGCGTTAGGGTGGGGAGGAGTCAGTGCCGGTCATCGTAAGGCATGCCCCTCTCTCCACCTCTCCCGCACAAGGGCGGAGAGAGCCGGCGGTGCGCATGTCGATGACCATGCGAAACATCAGAACTTCACCGAGGGCACCTGCTCGATCTGGGTGCGGGTCTCGCCGAGATCGAAGAAGTCCTTCTTGAGGAAGCCGAGCGCGCCGGCGAACAGCGCGGCAGGAAGCTGCTGGATGCCGGTGTTGTATTCCTGGACCGCGTTGTTGAAGAAACGGCGGGCGGCGGCGATCTTGTTCTCGATGTCGGACAGTTCGCTCTGCAATTGCTGGAAGTTGGCGTTGGCCTTGAGGTCGGGATAGGCTTCCGACAGCGCGATCAGCCGGCCGAGCGCGCCGCTGAGCTGATTTTCCGCGGCCGATACCTGCGCCGGTCCCTGCGCCGCCATCGCCGCATTGCGGGCCTTGATGACGTCGTCGAGGGTGCCGCGCTCGTGCTGCGCATAGCCCTTCACCGTCTCCACCAGATTGGGGATCAGATCGTGCCGCTGCTTCAGTTGCACGTCGATGTCGGCGAAGGCCTGATTGACGCGCTGGCTCAGCGCGACCAGCCGGTTGTAGGCGGCAAAGACGATGAAGGCGAGGACGACGATGACGCCAAGAACGATCCAGCCGGTCGACATGGGAAGGGCTCCTGATGGGACGAAGAATACCCTCACCGTAGACGATATCGGTCGGCAACGGCAGAGGCCGCATCTTGGTCTTTCGAACCCTTAGAAACGTTCAAATTGTCCGCGGGATTTTTGTGTGTGAAGCAGGGCGAGGGGCCAGGCGGAATTGCATTGCGATGATCGCGGACAAACAGCCATTTGATCCTGCGCCGGCCGATGCGGTCGATCCGGTGACCGCAACGCCAAGGCTGATGCGCGCGGTTTACCTGACGCTCGGCATCGGCTTCGTCGTGCTCGGCTTCATCGGCGCCTTTCTGCCGGTGCTGCCGACGACGCCATTCCTCATTCTTGCCGCGGCCTGCTTCGCGCGGTCCTCGCCGCGGCTGGAGAACTGGCTGCTGCAGCATCCGCGTTTCGGGCCGCTGCTGCGTAACTGGCGCGAGCGCGGCGCGATCCCCGTGAAGGCCAAGATGATGGCGCTTGGCGGCATGGCGCTCGGCTTCGCGTTGTTCTGGTTCGGCGGCCATCCCGGGCCATGGCTGACCGCGGCGGTGGCGCTGCTGATGCTGACCGGACTGGTCTACGTTTTCACGCGGCCGTCGTAGCGCCGACGTACTCACATATCGGCCGGCGGGACGGTGCCGCCCCAGCCGAGGCGGCGCAGGCGCGCGTAAGCGGCCTTGTCGCGCTTGGAAAATGACGTAACAGCAGCATGGCCGTCCGGCTGGCAGAGCTTGAGGCACATCTCCGCCTTGGTGACCAGCGGCGGCGCCAGCACGCGCGCAAGGCGCGGCGCGACAGGCTCGCGGCCCAGCACCACATAGCTGAATTTTTCGTCCTCGAACGGCAGCTCCGCGCCCTTGATCTGCTTGTGCATCTTCGAGCGCGGCAGCCGCTGCGCGAAATGGCACCAGTCCGTCGTGCCGTTTTGTCTTGCTGCGGTCTCCTGAGGCGAAGCGGTCGTCGCCTCGTTCGGAAACGCTGCGAGCGGGCAGGCGGCATCGTGCGGGCAGGGCGCAATGACATGCGCGCCTTGCGCGATCAGACGCGCGCGCAAGGCGATGATGCGGGCATAGCCCGCTGGGGTGCCGGGCTCGACCACCAGCAGCGTGTCCTGCGTCTTGCGCCAGAGCGCGTCGGCGAAGGCGGCGCGCTCCCCCTCATCAAGTTCGCCGATGACGTAGCTGGCGATCACGAGATCGGCCGGCGCCATCGTCGCGATGGAGGAGCGCGCGTCGGCCTGCTGGTACTCGAGCCGTAAACCTGATGCATATTCGGCGGCCAGCGTCAGAGCCAGCCGCCGCAGCGCCGGATTGGTGTCGAGCAGCGTCAGGCGTTGCAGCGAAGGCCAGGCGGCGCGGGCCGCCCATGTCGCCGTGCCGGGGCCCGCGCCGACATCGAGCAGCGTGTCGGGCCGGAAATCCGCGCGGGCCGCCGAGAGCGCATTGAGGCAGGCGACAACCGCCGCATAGGTCGCCGGCATCCGCGCCACCGCATAGGCGAGGGCGTCGTCATCGTCGCGGATCGTGCCGGAATTGCCGCCGCCGCGATAGGTCTGCGAAATCGCCGCCGCCCGCGCGGCCACGCCGCTCCGCGGCAGGCCATGCGCACGCTGTTCGAGCACCGAGCGCAACGACGCGGGAAGGTCAGGGGAGATCATTCCGGGACCGATCCCATCTGCGATACGAAGATCATCATGCCCGGACCTTGATCCGGGCCTCGTCTTCCTTTCAGGCGCGGTAGCAACGAGTCAAGACGTGGATGGCCGGGACAACCCCGGCCATGACGTAAAAGGCGATTTGAGTGCTTGAACCTATGGGAGGTCCAGCATTACGCCACGTTCTGATCGAGGATCTGCACCGCGGCATCGAGATCGACCGACATCAGTTGCGAGACGCCGCGCTCTGCCATGGTGACGCCGAACAGACGGTTCATCCGCGCCATCGTGATCGGATTGTGCGTGATGATGATGAAACGGGTCTCGGTCGAGTTGGTCATTTCGTTCAGCAGATTGCAGAACCGTTCGACGTTATGGTCGTCGAGCGGCGCGTCGACTTCGTCCAGCACGCAGATCGGTGACGGATTGGTGAGGAACACCGCGAAGATCAACGCCATCGCGGTCAGCGCCTGCTCGCCGCCCGAGAGCAGCGACAGCGACTGCGGCTTCTTGCCTGGCGGCTTGGCGATGATCTCCAGCCCGGCTTCGAGCGGATCGTCGCTCTCGATCAGGTGCAGCGCGGCTTCGCCACCGCCGAACAGCTCTGTGAACAGTCGCTTGAAGTGTTCGTTGACGGTCTGGAACGACGTCAGCAGGCGTTCGCGCGCCTCGCGGTTGAGGCTCTGGATGCCGGTGCGCAGCTTCTTGATGGCTTCCACCAGATCGTCGCGCTCGGTGGCGAGCCCGCCATGCTGGGCTTCGACCTCGCGCAGCTCCTCCTCGGCGCGAAGATTCACCGCGCCAAGCCGCTCGCGGTCGCGGCGCAGCTTCTCCAATTCGGCCTCGGTCTCGTCGAGCGGCGGCAGGGTGTCGTCCGGCTTGATTTCGGCGATGGCGGCGAGGCCGTTCGGCTCGATCTCGAGAATGTCGTGAATCTCGCGCTCGATATCTTCGAGACGGCGCCGCGTGGCTCCCATCCGCTCCTCGGCGCGGGCGGTGGCCTCGCGCGCCGCGGACAACGCTTCCAGGGTCAGCTTGGCGACGCGATCGGTTTCCGCCATTGCGGCCTCGGCTTCGGCCAGCGCGTCGGCGGCGGCACGACGCTCGGCCTCGGCATGCTCCACCTCGGTGATGAGGGCGTCGCGCTTCTCGGCGAACAGTGCCGGCGCGTCCTCGAGCTCGGCGCGCTCGGCCTTCACCTCGGTCAGCCGAGCCTCGATGGTGGCGATCTGCGAGGCGGCGCCCTGCTTGCGGGCTTGCCACTGCTCGCGCTCGGCAACGATCGCTTGCAG
Source organism: Xanthobacteraceae bacterium (assembly GCA_035565575.1). Lineage (GTDB taxonomy): Bacteria > Pseudomonadota > Alphaproteobacteria > Rhizobiales > Xanthobacteraceae > 62-47. Next base: position 42,440 of record DATMSE010000092.1, on the reverse strand, counting down.
GCGGCGGTCGGCGAGTTCAGCCTCACGGGCCAGCGCCTGCGCCTCGGCGCGCACCTGCGCAGCCATCCGGCGATGCCCCTCAATCTCACCGCGCACGGCGGCGAGCTGCGCCTCGGCGTCGTGGCTCGGCGGCAGCTCCGCCAGCGCCTCCAGGGCGCTGACATGCGCCGCCTCGACCTCGGCACGATCTGCGGCGAGGCGGGTCTGCGCCTCGATCAGCGCCGATTTACGCGCGGCGTGGCGGTTGATCTCGCGCTCCGCGGCGGCATGGCGCTCGCGCGCGGCATCGACCTCGCGGCGGGCAGCGCGCAGGGCTTCGCGGCTCGCAGCTTCGGCCGCGGCGGCGGATTTGAGTTCGGCGTCGGCGCTTTCCAGTGCGGCGCGCTTGAGGGCCGCGTCCTCGCGGGCCTGCTCCAGTTCGGTTTCGATATCGACCAGACGGGCGCGCTCGGCGAGGCGGCGCGCGGCGCCGGTCGGCGCGTGCGCGGCGGTGATGAAGCCGTCCCAGCGCCAGACATCGCCTTCCAGCGACACCAGCCGCTGGCCGGTCTTGAGCTGCGACACCAGCTCCGCGCCGCGCTCCCTGGCAACGACGCCGATCTGCTTGAGGCGGCGCGCCAGTTCCGGAGGCGCCTGGACATGGGCGGACAGCGACTCGACCCCTTCCGGGAGTGCCGGATCGCCTTCAAGGACGCCGGTGTCGGTCCAGCGCATCGGCGCCGAGGGATCGACCGGGGCGTCGAGATCGTCGCCGAGCACTGCGCCGATGGCCTTCTCGTAGCCCTTGGTGACGGTGATGCCGTCGATGATCGGCGGCCAGAGGTTCTTGGTCTCGCCGTTGAGGATTTTCGACAGCGTGCGCGCCTCGGTTTCCAACCGCTGCACCCGCTTGTCGGCCTCGGTGAGCGGCGCGCGGCTCGCTTCCAGTGCCTGCCGTGCGACGACATGCGTCGTCTCGGCGGTCTGCACCGTGAACTCGGCCTGGCCGAGCATGTCCTGCGCGGCCTCGACGGCGCCGGCGAGGGCGTCGAGATCACCGAAACCGCTGGTCTGCGCCGCGATCTGCTCGACATCGGCATTGACGGTGGCGATCTCATGATCGAGCCGCGCCAGCCTGTCGCGATGGGTGCGCACGTTGGCTTCGAGCTGATTGCGCCGCGCGGTAAGATCGGCCAGCGCCGTGGTCAGTTCGGTGAAGGTGCGCTCGGCGGCGGCCAGCGTCGCCTCGGCTTCGGAGACGCGCTCGTCGACGCCGCTGCGCAGTTCGACGCGGGCCTTGATCTCTTCCTTCAGCTCGGCGTCCTCGGTTTCGAGGCGCGCCAGTGCCGCGTCGGCATCGAGGTTCTGCTGCTGCTCGCGCTCGATATCGGCGGCGAACTGGGTGAGACGCCGGTCGAGTTCGACAGCGCGCTCCTTGGCGCGCTGCTCCTCGCGGTCCAGCATCTCGCGGGCGTTGTTGAGGCGCTGCAGGCCGGCGGCGGCGCGCGCTTCGGCCTCGCGCAAGGCAGGCAATTCGGAGGCGCGGATCGCCTGGATGCGCGCGGCTTCAGCCTGCTGCTGGGTGCGCTCAGCCATCTCCCGAACGCTGAGATCGTGAGTCTGCGCGGCGTCATTGACGTCGGCATGGGCCTGCAGCCAGCGCAGGTGGAACAGCGTCGCTTCTGCCTTGCGCACTTTGGCGGCGACTTCGCGATAGCGGATCGCCTGCCGTGCCTGCTTCTTCAGGCCTTCCATCTGGCTGGAGAGCTGGCCGATCACGTCCTCGACGCGGGTGAGATTGGTTTCGGCCGCCTTCAGCCGCAGTTCGGCTTCATGACGGCGCGCATGCAGACCGGCGACACCGGCGGCGTCTTCCAGCACGCGCCGGCGCTGTTCCGGCTTGGCCTGGATGATTTCGCCGATCTTGCCCTGGTGCACCAGCGCCGGCGAGCGGGCGCCGGTCGCCGCGTCGGCGAACAGGATCTGAACGTCGCGGGCACGCACGTCGCTGCCATTGATGCGATAGACCGAGCCGGCGTCGCGCTCGATGCGGCGCGACACTTCCAGCGTCTCCTGATCGTTGAACGCGGCGGGCGCGGTGCGATCGGTATTGTCGATCGTCATCACCACTTCGGCATGGTTGCGCGCCGGACGGCCGTTGGTGCCGGCGAAGATCACCGCTTCCATGTCCGTGGCGCGCAGCGACTTGTAGGACGTCTCGCCCATCGCCCAGCGCAGCGCTTCGACCAGATTGGACTTGCCGCACCCGTTCGGCCCGACGACGCCGGTGAGGCCCGGCTCAATCAGGAAGTCGGTGGGTTCGACAAAGGATTTGAATCCGTGCAGGCGAAGGCGCGTAAGTTTCATGAAGTGCATGCCCTATTGGCAAGACGCGAATCAGCCCGTCACCACCATACCATATATAGTGGTATGGATGGCGCCTGAGTCGCGCATCTCGCGAAATTGGACAATGGCGACCCGTTGCCGGCAGGGCAACCGCGCAAACCGGCTTTTCCAATGGCTTTTACGGGACTTAAGGGGAACATCCCGTTTTTTGAATGCGGGAACGGAAGCATTCCTGCAGGTTTTGCCGAACGATAAAGCGAAGCTGTTCCTGCGTCATGGCCGGGCGTAGGTTCGAAGAACGGCGTCATTTCGCTCGCCTATGTCCCGGGCATCTACGTCTTTGGACTTGCGGCGTTTTTAAGACGTGGATGCCCGGGACAAGGCTGTTCGGGTGGCGGACCGGTCACCCAGGCTTACAAGTCGCTCAAGTCTTGAGGATGGCCTTGATGCGCTTGTCGAATTCCTCGAACGAGGTCTCGCCCTTGATCATCTCGCCGTTGAGGAAGAACGTCGGCGTCGAATTCACGCCGAGCTTCTCATTGGCGAATTTCTGGTCGGCCGCGATCTTGTCGAGCAGCGCCTGATCCTTGAGGCACTTGTCGACGTCCGCTTCGCTGAGGCCGGCCTGCTTGCCGATCAAGGCCAGTTGCTCGCTGGTCTTGCCCATCACCCAGGTCTCCTGCTGCTTGAACAGGGTGTGGATGGCGGCGAAGTATTTTTGCGAATCGTCCTTGGCGATGCAGCGCGCCAGCATCGAGCCTGCCGCCGCCTTGATGTCGAGCGGGAATTCACGGAACACGAAGCGGATCTTGCCGGTGTCGATATAGGCTTCCTTGAGCTTCGGAAACACCTGCTCGGTGAACGCGGCGCAATGCGGGCAGGTCATCGAGGCGTATTCGACGATGGTGACGGCCGCATCCTTCGGTCCCAGCGCCATGTCCGGCAGCGACGGCGGCTTGGCGACATCGGCCGCGAGCTGGCTTTGCGCCATCGCCTCATTGATGAAGCGCCAGGGCGACAGGCCGGCGACAGCCGCAAGGCCAGTCAGCGACAGGGCAGTGTTGAAAGCGCGGCGCGTGATCATCGAGGATATGCTCCATCAGCGGCGTCGACGACGCCCGTATCGAGGTGTCTGGCTAGCTTGAAACCGTGATTGTGGCAATGGCGCGCCGATCGCGTGACGGCGGGTGATCGTGCGAGCATCGTCAATTTCGCTTGATCGCGGCGCCAAGGCGCGCCAGCGCCTCGCGCAGACCATCGTCCTTGATGCGGGTCAGCGCTTCAGCTTCGCGGGCCACCGCAGCGGCGTCGGGCACCGGTCGTCGCGTCGAGGCCGACGGCTGGGTGAGCGGCGCCTGGCGCAGGGCCAGCTTGCCGATCGCGTTCCAGCCGAAGAAGCGATTGACCCGTTGCAGGATCACATCGGACATGTGCTGGATTTCCAGTGCCATCGGGCCCTCGACCCGCAACACAAGCGTTGCCGCTGCCTGTGGCTGGCCTTCCACCGGGCGTGGCCACTGGATTTTCAGCGGCTCGGTGTGGGCGGCGATGTCCGCCCCGGCGATCTCGGCCCACCGCGTCACCAGTTCGCGGGCGGCGAAACCCTGCTTGGCGAACACGTCGGAAAACACCCCACCCAGCAGTGTGGACAGCGGTTTCGCGGTGATCGGGCCGGGCTTGGACATGGGGATGCGCTTTGCGTAGATACGCCGATGACTTTAGCAGGCTCGGCAATCGGACGGAAGAAAGCAGACGCGTCGGACCGCCCCGCCCGGCTGCTGGCGTGGTATGATCGTCATCGCCGCCGCCTGCCGTGGCGGGCGCTGCCGGGCGAGGCTGTCGATCCTTATCGCGTCTGGCTCTCGGAGATCATGCTGCAGCAGACCACCGTGAAGGCGGTCGGACCCTATTTCGAAAAATTCATCGCGCGCTGGCCGAGCGTAGAGGCGATGGCGCGGGCCTCGCTCGACGACGTGCTGCGCATGTGGGCCGGGCTCGGCTATTACTCGCGGGCACGCAACCTCCACGCCTGCGCGGTCGCGGTGGCGCGCGATCACGGCGGCGTCTTCCCCGATACGGAGCCCGGTTTGCGCGCGCTGCCCGGCATCGGCCCTTATACGGCGGCGGCGATCGCTGCCATCGCGTTCGACCGTTCGACGATGCCGGTGGACGGCAATATCGAACGCGTGGTGTCGCGGCTCTACGCGGTGGAAGAGCCATTGCCGCAGGCCAAGCCGCGGATTCAGCAATTGGCCACGACTTTGCTCGGTCCGTCGCGCGCCGGCGACAGCGCGCAGGCGCTGATGGATTTGGGCGCCACCATCTGTACACCGAAGAAGCCGGCCTGTTCGCTGTGCCCGCTCAACGACGACTGCGCGGCGCAGGCGCGCGGCGATCAGGAGACGTTTCCGCGCAAGGCGCCGAAGAAGAGCGGCGCGCAGCGCCGCGGTGCGGCTTTCGTGGTCACGCGCGGCGATGCGCTGCTGGTGCGCACGCGGGCGGCAAAGGGATTGCTCGGCGGCATGACCGAAGTGCCGAATTCGGAATGGCTGGCCGGGCAGGACGACGATGCCGCACTGGCGCAGGCGCCGGCGATCAAAGGCGTGACGCGGTGGCATCGCAAGGCCGGCGTCGTCACCCACGTCTTCACGCATTTCCCGCTGCAACTCGTCGTCTATACGGCGAAAGTGCCGGCGGGCACGCGCGCTCCGGCCGGGATGCGTTGGGTGCCGCTGGCGACGTTGCACAGCGAAGCCTTGCCCAATCTCATGCGCAAGGTGATCGCGCATGGGCTGGGCGAGTGAGTTCTCCTTCTTCCCGCACAATCGGGGAGAGGTAAGAACAGTTACCCTGCGCGAGAGGCCGATGGCTGCATTCGCGGCACGATCGGCGGTTTGGCGTTGAGCGCCTCGACCTGGAATCCGGCGACACGCTTGTAGTTGGCGGCGATGTCTTCCAGCTCCTGCTGCGACAGCACGTCGGTGACGACATTGAAGCCGTTCGGCGCGCGCTCCTCGACGAGCTGCATCACCTGCTCGGGACCATTGCGACGGTTGAGCTTGACCAGCTCGGTGGTGGCGGGCCGACGCTCGGCCTCGTAGGCTTCCAGCGCCGCCGGCACTTGCCCCAGGGCCTGGATCTCACGCGTCAGCACCCGCGCATCCAGGATCGCTTGCGAGGCGCCGTTGGAGCCGATGGGATACATCGGATGGGCGGCGTCACCGAGCAGCGTGACGCGGCCGAAAGTCCAGCGATCCAACGGATCGCGGTCCACCAGCGGATATTCATAGGCATGCGGGCAATTCTTGATCAGCGCCGGCACGTCGAGCCAGTCGAAGGCCCAATCCTCGAACCAGGGCAGGAATTCGTCCCGCTTGGCGGTGCGATTATAGTCCTCGCGGCGCCATTGATAGGTCGGCGGCATGTGCCGCTCGGCGACCCAGTTAATCAGATGCTTGCCGCTGGCGTTCGGCGCTTTCGAAATCGGGTAGCAGACGAACTTCAGAATCTCGTGACCGGCCATGATCATGGTGCGTCCGGAGAGAAATGGGTCGGCCTCGGTGATGCCGCGCCACAGAATGCGGCCGTTCCACAACGGCGGCCCCTCGTCCGGATAGAGCTTTTCGCGGATCGCCGAATGAATGCCGTCGGCAGCGATCAGTAGCGCGCCCTGATATTTGCCGGCAGGCTGACCGGTGACTCTGTCGATGAAGGAAGCTTCGACGCCGTCCGCCGTCTCGGTCCAATCAGTGAGGTGATGGCTGGTCAGGATATTGTCGGCGCCGATCCGCTCGATGGCGGCATCGAGCAGCAGTTGCTGCAACTGGCCGCGATGCACCGAGAATTGCGGCCAGTTGTAGCCGGCCGCGCGGCCGCGGGGTTCGCTCCAGATCGGTTTGCCGCGCTTGGAGAAATAGGCCAGTTCCGCGGTGGCGACGCTGATGGCGTCGAGCCGGTCCAATAGCCCGAGTTCGATCAATTCGCGCACCGCATGCGGCAATACGTTGATGCCAACGCCGAGCGGCTTGAGCGCGCTGACGCTTTCGAAGACGCGACACGGGACGCCGATCTGATGCAGGCTGAGCGCCAGCGTCAGCCCTCCGATGCCGCCGCCGGCAATAAGAACGGTCATGTCATCCTCCGGATCATGCCCTGCGTCTTCGCATGGCGCCGCGGGCTGGGCAACCGGAAAGGCTTGTGGCACAAGGCGAGGCGGCGTACCAAGTCATTCGCGGCCGCGTTGCGGCCTCATCTGACGGACTCCGGACGCTGATCATGTTCAAGCTCTATTATACGCCAGGCACCTGCGCGCTGGCCTCGCACATCGCTCTGGAGGATGCCGGCGCCTCTTACGAGCCCATCCGAATCGACTTCAAGACCAACCAGCAGAACAGCCCCGAATATCTCGCGATCAATCCCAAGGGGCGGGTGCCCTCGCTCATCACCGACCGTGGCGTGCTGACCGAAACGCCGGCGATGCTGGCCTTCATCGCGCAAAGCTTCCCCGCCGCGCAACTCGCACCGCTCGACGATCCGTTCGCGTTCGCGCAAGTGCAGGCGTTCAACAGCTATCTTTGTTCGACAGTACATATCGCGCACGCGCACCGCATGCGCGGCTATCGCTGGGCGAGCGAGGCATCCTCGTTCGCCGACATGCAGCGCATGGTGCCGAAGACGATGAGCGCCTGCTATGCGATGATCGAGGAGAAAATGCTGCGCGGCCCCTGGGTGATGGGCGAGCAATACACGATTTGCGATCCGTATCTGTTCACGCTGGTGCAGTGGATGGAGGGCGACAGCGTCGATCGCGCAGACTTTCCGCGGATCGGCGACCATTTCGCGCGGATGATGGAGCGCGCGAGCGTGCGCCGGGCCCTCGCCATCGAGACGGGACGCTGACGGCCGCCTGATGTCCGAGTTTCATTCCTGGCCGAGCCGCCGCGCGGTTCTTGCCGGCCCAGCTTCCGTCGCGCTCATGCCGCATCGTGCATGGGCAGTGCCGGCAAGCGAAATTCGCATCGGCAACACCAACGCCTATAGCGACCCGGCGAGCGCCTCCAGTGTGCTCGGCAAGCTGCCGGCGGCGTATTTCCGCAAGGTCAACGAGCGCGGCGGCATCAACGGCCGCAAGATCGTCTATTTCGGCTATGACGACGCCTGCAGTCCGCCAAAGACGGTCAGTGATCGACGTTTCGCCGTTTTGACGGAACATCGGGTGATTGATCGTCAGCGATACGCCTGCACACGGCGTCAAGTCGGGGTCATTGATCGAGGACGGCGAGGATATCGCGCTCAGATGCGCTGGCGCGGCGACAATCCTCGCCACAGATAGTCGCGCCTCAGACGTGGTGGCGCCTGATCGGCCGATGCTGCGATTTTCAAGCCGGTCGCAACCAGGAGTGCGTCGCGCAGCCGGCGATCCTCAATGGAATTGAAATGGCGGGTCAATACGATCCGTCGATCACCCTTGTCCGTGACGATGGCAGAACAAATCTCCACACTCGTGCGCATGAAGTAGGAGAATGACAAATTGAGAATGCCGGAGACTGGCCGGTCGAGCTCGCGCGCCGCTTCGAGAATTCGCATGTGATCGGTATCGTCTCGGGTCACGGCGAACTGCAGAATTCCGAGCAGCCAATGTCGGATTCTCGCTGACCGGCGCTCATCCTCTCCAAGCTGTCCCGCCATGTGCGATGCGTCCCGCGCGAATTCGGTCGAGATTCCAACCGATCAGTGACCGGGCAGCGTGCTCATTCTCGTATAGGAAATCGAGCTGGAAGATCGCGTAGCGGTATAGGAGCGACATAAGGATTCGGCGCGACGGCGCATCCCGCATGATCCTCGCCTCAATAGAAATTATCGCAACACAGCGTATCGCCGTTCGTGACGGAGAGGGGCAGGACGATGGAGTCGCTGTCGAGGGGCGCCATCTGCCATGCTTCAACGAATGCGATCAGCATCGCAATCCCGATATCCGCGTGACATCCGTCCGCCGTTTGATCGAACTCGCACGGCAGGGCGCGACATCTCGACAGGGCGCAGTGCCACAGGCCATCGTCGAATGCGAGTTGTCGAAGTTTCCATTGAGGAAGCGTGAGCGCAATCAATGCGCGCACGGCATCGACGTCGCTGCCGGCCTCGATGAGATGCTCTATCCGTTTGATCTCCTTTATGCCTGCAAGCCCCGAAATTCGGATGCTGGCGAAGCCGGTGAACCGAATGAGCAATCCGGCTGTCAGCGTTGGTGCCTGGTGAAGTTCGGATATGACGTGATCCAGTTCATGCGCGCCCACTCGTTGCGGTAACATGATGGCCTCCCAAGGATAGAAGCGATCCGATCGATCGTCCCTCCCAAGATGAGTCGGACGTCATAAAGAAGCGAGAGGATGGAAGCCGCAATGATATTGAACTTTCATAGGAATATTGTGCCCGCGGCATAGGGGTCGAGGCAGCCGAAGACGGCGATCGCGTCAGACCGCTCCACAGCTTCGGCCTTTATAAAATTCCTATACCGCGGCGGCACTGTTCCTCTCGAATTCCTACGCCTGGCGGGGATAGCTGTTGAATGGTTCGAAGCGAGCTGCCGTCATCCGGCGGCGGTTCGCCACCATGCAGCGGGAGCGGCTGAAATGCTGGACGTCATCATGCTCGCGATCGGCCTCGGATTTTTCGTGGTGGCCCTCGGCTACACCTATGTCTGTGATCATCTTTAGGGGGTGGAGATGACCTTCGATTACATGCTGGCTGCGGTCGTATTCGCTGCTGTGCTCATCTACCTGACCGTTGCGCTCCTCAAGCCCGAACGGTTCTGAGAGAGTTGTCATGACCATCAACGGCTGGGTTCAGATTCTCATCTTCTGCGCGATCATCATCGCACTGGTCGCGCCGCTCGGCGCCTATATGACGCGCGTCTTCAATGGCGAGCGGACCTTTCTATCACCGCTGCTGCGGCCGGTGGAAACTGGACTCTATCGTGTCGCAGGAATCGACGAAGCCCGGGAGCAGCATTGGCTGACCTACACGGTTGCGATGCTGCTGTTTCATGTTGTTGGATTCCTGTTTCTCTATGTGCTGATGCGTTTTCAGGAGTTCTTGCCGTTCAATCCGCAAGGCATGAGCGCCGTCGCGCCGGATCTCGCCTTTAACACCTCCGTCAGCTTCATCTCGAATACGAACTGGCAGAATTATGCCGGCGAGAGCACGATGTCTTACCTCGTGCAGATGCTGGGGCTCGCGCAGCAGAATTTTCTATCTGCGGCGACGGGAATCGCGTTGGCGGTCGCCATGATTCGCGGCTTTTCGCGCGCTTCGGCGCGGACCGTCGGCAATTTCTGGGTCGATCTGACGCGCGGCACGCTCTACGTTCTGTTGCCGATCTGCGTTGTCGGCACGATTGCGCTCGTCGCGCTCGGCGTGCCGCAGAATCTCAGTTCATATGTCGAAGCGACGACGCTCGAAGGCGCGCGGCAGACGATCGCGCAAGGGCCCGTCGCCTCGCAGATGATGATCAAGCATCTGGGCACCAACGGAGGCGGTTTCTTCGGTGCCAATGCGGCGCATCCTTATGAGAATCCGAACGCGATCACAAATCTGATCCACATGGTGTCGATCTTCGCCATCGGCGCGGGTCTCACAGGCGTGTTCGGCCGCATGGTCGGCGACCGTCGTCAAGGCTGGGCGATTTTCGCCATCATGGGAGTCCTGTTCGTCGCTGGAGTCGTGGTGTGTTACTGGGCGGAGGCGTCGGGCACCCCGGGCCTCCACGCTCTTGGTTTTGGCGGCGGCAATATGGAAGGCAAGGAGGTCCGCTTCGGTGTTCCGCTCTCCGCGCTGTTTGCCGTCGTGACCACCGCGGCCTCCTGCGGCGCGGTCAATGCGATGCACGATTCGCTGACGGCTCTGGGCGGCATGATCCCGCTCATCAACATGCAGCTTGGCGAAATTATCATCGGCGGCGTCGGAGCCGGCCTTTACGGGATGCTGCTGTTCATCGTCGTCGCGATCTTTGTTGCCGGCCTGATGGTCGGGCGCACGCCCGAATATGTCGGCAAGAAGATCGAGGCCAAGGAAGTCAAGATGGCGATGCTCGCCATCCTTGTCTTGCCCTTGATGTATCTGGGCTGGACGGCGATCGCCGTGATCAATCCGGCGGCCGTCGCCTCGATCGCCAATCCGGGCCCCCATGGCTTCAGCGAAGTGCTTTACGCCTTCGTGTCGCAGACAGCCAATAACGGCTCGGCCTTCGGCGGCCTCAGCGGCAACACGCTTTTCTATAACGTCGCCGGCGGCATCGCCATGCTGGTCGGGCGTTTCATCATGATTGTGCCGGCCATGGCGATTGCCGGCTCGCTGGCGATGAAGAAAACCGCGCCCCAGTCCAGCGGCACGTTTCCAACCACGGGCGCTCTGTTCGTCGGCCTCGTGGTCGGGGTCATCATGATCGTCGGCGGCCTGACTTTCTTTCCGGCGCTCGCGCTGGGCCCGATTGCCGATCACGTCGCGATGGCGAACGGCACTCTGTACTAACCGTTCGATTTGGAGTTGGTCTCATGGAAACCCCACAGGTTGGCAAGCGGGCGACGGCATCAGCTCTGATCGATCGCAAGATTATCGTCCCGGCTGTGAAGTCAGCATTTGTCAAGCTCGATCCGCGCGTGCAAATCAGAAATCCGGTGATGTTCGTCGTCGAAATCGTCACCGCCCTGACCACGGTCGTGTTTCTGCGCGATTTGATCGTCGGCGGTGAAAGCGTCGGCTTCGAATTGCAGATTGTCTTGTGGCTGTGGTTCACGTTGCTGTTTGCCAATTTCGCCGAGGCGATTGCGGAAGGAAGGGGCAGGGCGCAAGCGGACGCTTTGCGAAAAACCCGCACGCAGACCCAGGCCAAGCTTCTGACCGACGAGCGCTCGCGAGCCTATCGCATGGTCCCCAGCACGGATCTGAGGGTCGGCGATCTGGTTCTGGTCGAGGCGGGTGACACCATTCCGTCCGATGGCGAAGTGATCGAAGGCATTGCCTCGGTGAACGAGGCAGCGATCACCGGGGAATCCGCGCCGGTTATTCGTGAATCCGGCGGCGATCGCTCCGCCGTGACCGGCGGCACCCAGGTGCTTTCCGACTGGATCCGGGTTCGGATCACGGCGGCACCGGGCTCGACATTTCTGGATCGCATGATCCGGCTGGTGGAGGGCGCCGAGCGGCAGAAGACGCCGAACGAGATTGCGCTGAACATTCTGCTTGCGGGCCTCAGCATCGTCTTCGTGTTTGCGACGGTGACGATCCCGAGCTACGCGGCCTATGCCGGCGGCGCAATCTCCATCGTGGTGCTGGTGGCGTTGTTCGTCACGCTCATTCCTACCACGATCGGCGCGCTTCTGTCGGCCATCGGCATTGCGGGCATGGACCGGCTGGTGCGCTTCAATGTCCTCGCGATGTCAGGCCGGGCGGTCGAGGCGGCCGGCGATGTCGACACGCTGCTATTGGACAAGACCGGCACCATCACTCTCGGCAACCGGCAAGCCGCCGAGTTCAGGCCGCTTCGGGGGATCAGCGAGCAGGAGCTTGCGGACGCCGCACAGTTGGCATCGCTGGCGGATGAGACTCCGGAAGGCCGCTCCATCGTGGTACTGGCCAAGGAGAAACATGGCATCCGCGAGCGCGACCTTGCCGAACTCCATGGCCGCTTCATTCCGTTCACGGCCCAGACCCGTATGAGCGGCATCGAGATTGATGGCTCCTGGATACGCAAGGGCGCGGTCGATGCCATTCTTGACTTTCTCAATGGCGCAGTTTTCGCGGCGGCAGACGGCAACGGGCGGATCATGCCGCCGGCTGTCGGCGCTGATGTGGTGCGCGAGGTCAAGGCGATCGCCGAGGATATTGCCAAGGCCGGCGGCACGCCGCTCGCTGTGGCAAAGGACGGGCGGCTCCTCGGCGTGATCCATCTCAAGGACATCATCAAGCGCGGCATCCGCGAGCGGTTCGCCGAATTGCGGCGCATGGGTATCCGCACGGTGATGATCACCGGCGATAATGCCACCACCGCGGCGGCGATCGCGGCAGAGGCAGGCGTCGACGATTTCCTGGCGCAGGCGACCCCCGAGGACAAGCTCCGCCTGATCCGTGACGAACAGGCCAAGGGCAAGCTCGTCGCGATGTGCGGCGACGGCACCAACGATGCTCCGGCGCTGGCTCAGGCCGATGTGGGTGTCGCCATGAACACCGGCACCCAGGCAGCGCGCGAGGCCGGCAACATGGTCGATCTCGATTCCAATCCGACCAAGCTGATCGAGATCGTCGAGATCGGCAAACAGCTCCTGATGACGCGCGGTGCGCTGACCACGTTCTCCATCGCCAACGATGTGGCGAAATATTTCGCCATCATCCCGGCGATGTTCGTCGCGTTCTATCCGCAGCTGCAGGTGCTCAACATCATGAATCTGTCGAGCCCCCAGGGCGCCATCCTCTCCGCGATCATCTTCAATGCCTTGATCATCGTCGCGCTGATCCCGCTTGCCTTGAAAGGGGTTGCATACCGGGCAATCGGTGCCGCGCCTTTGCTGCGGCGTAACCTGCTTATCTATGGCGCCGGCGGTGTCGTCATTCCCTTCGTCGGCATCAAGGCCATCGACCTCGCGGTCACGGCCCTGCATCTCGCTTAAGAGGTTCTCATGGTGAAGGAAGTTCGTCCGCTTCTCACGCTTTTTCTGGCGCTGACCCTGATCACGGGGCTGATATATCCATTGGCCATGACGGGGATCGCCGGCATTCTTTTCCCGCATCAAGCGCAAGGCAGTCTGATCGCACGCCAGGGAACCGTGGTTGGGTCAGAGCTGATCGGTCAATCATTTACGAGCGCGCGTTATTTCCACGGGCGGCCTTCAGCGACCACCGGGCCCGATCCGGCTGATGCGACGAAGTCGGTGGCGGCGCCTTACAATGCCGCCAACTCCATGGGCTCGAATCTTGGACCGACCAGCAAGGCGCTGATTGAGCGTGTTCAGGCCGATGTGGCGAAGCTCCAGCAGGAGAATCCGGATATGCCCGTGCCGGTCGATCTCGTGACGACCTCGGGCAGCGGCTTGGATCCGGACATCTCCCCGGAGGCGGCGTTCTTCCAGATACCCCGCGTCGCCAAGGCGCGCCACATCCCCGAGGATCGACTACGTGACCTGGTAAATCAGTATATCCAGGGGCGGATTCTTGGTATTTTCGGCGAACCGCGCGTGAATGTGCTCGCGCTCAACATGGGGCTGGATCGGATTGCCGCCCGATAGGCATCGGCCGCCCTCGCGGAGTTTTCGAGAGTGTGATGGCGGAGCATCGCCCCGATTCCGATCAACGGCCGTCGCCTGAGGCTCTTCTGGAAGCGGCCCGGCGCGCGGACCGGCGCGTCGGCAAATTGAAGATCTTTGTCGGAGCGGCGCCGGGCGTCGGCAAGACTTATGAGATGCTTCAGCAGGGGCGCGCCCGCAAAAGCGACGGCTATGACGTTGTGGTCGGGGTTGTCGAAACCCATGGACGCAAGGAAACCGCCGCCTTGCTGGAGGGACTCGAGGTCATTCCGCGCAAGCAGATCGATTATCGCGAGCAGCGCCTTGACGAAATGGATCTCGATGCCGTCATCGCGCGGCGACCGCAGCTCGTGCTGGTGGACGAGCTTGCTCATACCAATGCACCCGGGAGCCGTCATCCTAAGCGCTATCTCGATGTCCGCGAGATCCTGAGCCAGGGGATCGACGTCTACAGCACCATCAATATTCAGCACATCGAGAGTCTGAATGACGTCGTGGCACAGATCACGCATGTCCGCGTGCGCGAAACCATCCCCGACTCGGCTTTCGATCAGGCCGACGCTGTGGAGCTGATCGATCTGACGCCGGACGATCTGATCGGACGGCTGAGGGAGGGAAAGGTCTATATTCCGCAGCAGGCCGAGCGCGCCCTGCAGCACTTTTTCTCTCCGGCAAACCTGACGGCGCTGCGTGAGCTTGCGCTGCGTCGGACGGCCGAACGGGTCGACGAGCAGCTTCTGGAGGAGATGCAGTCGCGCGCCATCCAGGGGCCATGGCCGGCCGGAGAGCGGGTGCTGGTCTGTATCAGCGAAGACCCCCGCGCTCCCGGGCTTGTCCGTTACGCCAAACGGCTGGCTGATCGGCTGCATGCTTCGTTCACCGCGCTGTCGGTCGAGAACGGGCGTACCGCGCGCCTCGCCGAGCCGGAGCGGGACCGGATCGCCGATACGCTGCGCCTTGCGCAAAGCCTCGGTGGCGATGTTGTGACCATTCCGGGCGGCGATCGACGCATCGCGGATGATATCATCCACTATGCGAAATCCAGCAATGCGACGCATATCGTCATCGGGAAGACCAATCGCTCGCGGTGGTTCGAGATACTGCACGGGTCCGTCGTACATGATCTGGTCAGACGCTCCGGAAATATCAGTGTGCATGTGGTCGGAGGTGTCGACACACCGGGGCAGACGGCCGGGGTGAGGGCGGCCGGGACCGCGGCACCGTCGAACTTCGGCGATGTGCGCTCGCTGGCGGCGGCTCTGCTTGCGGTGGCGGTGGCGCTAGGCGTGGCGAAACTGATCCTGCCGTTCCTCGGCGTGGAGACTGTCGATCTCGTCTTTCTCACGGCTGTGGTCGCGGTCGCGGCGCGGTATGGTCTATGGCCATCGCTGGCGGCGAGTGTCGCGGCGTCGCTCTGCTACAATTTCTTTTTCATGCAGCCGATCTACACCTTCTCGATCTCCGATCCGACGAATATCGCCGCCTTTGCATTTTTCATCATGATGGCCGTCCTGGTTTCCAATGTGGCCGGCCGGGTTCGTACCCAGGCGGTCGTCGCCGCGGCGCGGGCCCGTACCACGGAGTCGCTCTATACCTTCAGCCGCAAGCTGGCGGGCGTCGGCACGCTGGACGACGTCCTCTGGGCCAGCGCCTACCAGACCGCTTTGATGCTCGGCGTAAGGGTTGTTATTCTTCTGCCGGAGAACGGGTCACTCGTCGTCAAGACGGGCTATCCGCCGGAAGATATCCTGGATGAAGCCGATATTGCCGCCGCCAAATGGGCTTGGCAGCACGATCGTCCGGCCGGGCGTGGGTCGGATACGCTGCCCGGGGCAAAGCGTCTTTTTCTGCCCATGCGGACCGGCCGCGGCGCGATCGGCGTTGTCGGCATCGATAGCGACAAGACGGGACCGCTCTTTACGCCCGACCAGGGCCGCTTGCTCGATGCCCTGATCGATCAAAGCGCGCTTGCGATCGAGCGCGTGCATCTGGTCGAAGATATGGATCGCGTCAAGCTGTCGGAGGAAACCGAGCGTTTGAGGTCAGCTCTGCTGACATCAATATCTCACGATCTGAAGACGCCGCTTGCGGCCATTCTCGGATCTGCCGGTGCATTGCGGGATCTGTCGGCTCAATTGAACGAGGTCGAAAAGGCTGATCTGCTCACGACCATCATTGATGAGTCGGAACGGCTCAACCGCTTCATCGCCAATCTTCTGGACATGACCAAACTCGAATCCGGCGCCATCGCGCCCAACCTAGCCCTGCACGATCTCAGCGAGTTGATCGGCGCCGCCTTGCGACGCGCTGGTAAGATCCTTGCTCACCACAAGATGGACCTTCAACTGGCTCCCGACCTGCCGATGCTCGCGGTGGATGCCGTGCTTTTCGAACAGGTGCTGTTCAATCTCCTCGATAATGCGGCAAAGTACGCGCCGGATGGTACGACCATCCAGATCCAGGGCTGGAAGGATAAAGATGCGCTATGCCTGCGCGTGCTTGACGAAGGAAACGGAATTCCGCAAGCCGATCTCGAGCACGTCTTCGACAAGTTCTATCGGGTCAGGAAGACCGATCAGGTTCGCGCAGGCACCGGACTCGGGCTCGCGATATCGCGCGGGTTTATCGAGGCGATGGGCGGCACCATCGTTGCGACCAATCGACCGGATCGGCCCGGGGCGCTGTTCATGATCCGCCTGCCGATTCCCGAACAAACCCGCATTCTGGATACCGCGGCATGACCGTGCCGGCATCAACAGTTCTGGTGATCGATGACGAGCCGCCTATTCGCAAGCTGTTGCGGATGGGCCTGACGGCGCAAGGTTACCAGACCATCGAAGCTCCGAACGGCAAGACGGCGCTCGAACTGCTCAAGCAGGAGCCGGACATCGTCATTCTCGATCTGGGGCTGCCGGATATCGATGGTCACGAACTGCTGCGCATGATCCGGGCTTCCCATGAGAGGGTGCCGATCGTCGTTCTGTCGAGCAGGGAAGACGAGGCCGGAAAGGTCCAGGCGCTCGACTCCGGCGCGGACGACTATGTGACGAAGCCCTTTGGAATGGAGGAACTGTTGGCGCGGATGCGAGCGGCGCTGCGCCATCAGCTTCAGATCCACGGCGAGCGGCCGGTCTTTCGGGTGGAGAATTTGACGGTGGATCTGGTGCGTCGCATCGTGAAGGTCGACGAGCGCGACATCAAGCTATCGCCTAAGGAATACGATCTGTTGCGCATTCTGGTGCAGCATGCGGGAAAGGTGCTGACGCACAAGTTTCTCCTGACTGAGCTATGGGATGCGATGACGGACGCGCAGTATCTGCGGGTCTATGTCCGGCAACTCAGACAGAAGATCGAGGCCGATCCCGAACGCCCTCGATATATTCTGACCGAGACGGGAGTTGGATATCGCCTGCGCTCGCCCGATTAGAATCGGCGCCGGCGGCGTGTCAGAGTTCGGTCCGTTGCATGGAAGGTACAATGCATCCCGCAGATTTTTTGACCGTTGAGAACAGCCTGATCGATGTGCGGGCCTCGACCAAGAAGGAGCTCCTGGTTCAACTCTGCGTGCGAGCGGCCGTCGTTCTCGCGCTGGATGGGGACATGCTCTTGTCCGTCGTGCAGAACAGAGAGGAACTCGGCTCCACAGGAATGGGCGACGGCGTAGCGCTCCCCCATGCGCGGATTCCGGAATTGCAGAAGGTATTTGCTATCCTGGCCCGGCTTCAGAAACCACTTGCCTTTGATGCTATCGACAATCGTCCGGTCGATATCGTTTGCATGCTGTTCTTGCCGGCGGGCAGGAGTGGCGAGAGCCTGAACGCCCTTGCAGCCGTGGCGCGCAAGCTGCGGGACCCGGAGGCGCGGGACCGGCTCCGTCAGTGCACCAGCGCCGCGGCTCTCCATCGCGAGATGGTCGCTTAAGTCTCCGCCGACCAGTACGCACCAAGCTTTCGTTTCAGTTGGTCAAGCCCGCTGAGACATCCGCATCGCCAGCCGGCGATGCGGATGTCTCGTTCGGTTCCGACGATGGGCATTCTCGCTTCGCAGCTAGCTGGCGCTGCTGACGAGCTTGATGCGCGGCGTCAGCGTATCGGTCAGCTCGCGATAGGCCTCCAGATAGTCGAGCGCCATTCGACGTGCGGTGAAACGCTTCTCGAATTCCTTGCGGATCGTGGCGCGATCAAGAGTGGTGAGGCGATCGACGATCGCGACGGCGCTCGTCTCGTCCTCCACGACAAAGCCGGTCTTGCCATCCTCCACGATTTCCGAAACCGAGCCGCGGTTGAAGGCAATGACCGGCGTTCCGCAGGCCATGGCTTCGATCATGACCAGGCCGAATGGCTCTGGCCAGTCGATGGGAACGAGCAGCCCGATGGCGCCGCTGAGAAAGTCAGGCTTCTCCCGATCGCTGATCTCGCCGATATACTCCACCAAGGGATGGTCCATCATCGGACGGATGACCTCTTCGTAATACTCCTCGTCCGCACGGTCGACCTTGGCGGCGATCTTGAGCGGAATGCCGCATCGGGTGGCGATGTTGATGGCTCGGTCGACGCCTTTTTCGGGGGCAATGCGGCCAAGCACTGCCAAATATTGCGGCCTGATCTGCTGCGGAGTCAGCAAGTGCTCGGGAAGGCCGTGATGGATCGTCCGAAGCCACCGCGCATGCGGAACGGGACGGCGCTGGGCGTTCGATATCGAGATGACCGGGATTGACGAAAAGGTTTCGAAGACCGGCTGATGCTCGGGCAGATCGAGGCGGCCGTGAAGCGTCGTCACGAACGGGATGTGTTGTCGGGAGAGTAGCGAAAACGGGTAATAATCGAGATGGCAGTGCAGAAGATCGAACTCGTCTTGGTCGCATTTGCGGCGGACGCGCTCCAGCATCACCATATGCAGCGCGTTCGGATCGCGAACCGAGCCATCCAGCCGCAAGGCCTTCGGCCACGCCGCGTCGAGTCGCGCTGATGTGTGCGAGTCCCCGCTGGCGAACAGCGTGACGTCATGTCCGAGCGCGACAAGTTCCTCCGTCAACCAATGAACAACTCGTTCAGTACCACCATAGAGCTTGGGCGGAACAGCCTCCGTTAACGGAGCGACCTGCGCAATGCGCATCTGATAGCCTCCTGTTTCTAGCAGCGTCTTTTT
The DNA here is from genome assembly GCA_035565575.1 of Xanthobacteraceae bacterium. GTDB lineage: Bacteria > Pseudomonadota > Alphaproteobacteria > Rhizobiales > Xanthobacteraceae > 62-47. The sequence goes on along the minus strand of DATMSE010000092.1, from coordinate 23,673 downwards.
GATGATGCCCTCGAAGCCTCAGCCCGCCGACCGGGGAACGTTTTCGGGCTTGTGAGGTTCCCAATGAACCAAGTTCCTCCACGCAATCGTCTTGCTGATGCCATGGCTAGTCATCACAGTTCTTTCGGGCGCCTTTGCTGCGGGTTTGTTGCGAAGCAAGGGCAATTGTGTGGAGCCGCTCGGTTGCAGCGCGCGGTTGCGCGCGTGCTTGCCTGTCGACTGGTTGAATGAGGCCTTTCTCGCCGATGCAAAATCTCTCAGCTTACGCACACCGTCCGTTCGCCTTCGTGATGCGCTACCTGCGCCGGCGGCCAATCTCTCATGCGGCGATCCTGGGCGCCGTCGTCGTCGCGGTCATGTGTTCGGTCGGAACGCAATACGGCGTCAAAGGCCTTGTTGACGCTCTGGCATCCGGCGGGGGGCACGGCAATGCCGTATGGCAGGCATTCTTGTTTCTCATGCTGCTGATCTTCGCCGACAACTTTCTGTGGCGGATTGCGAGCTGGATGGCGAGCTTCACCTTTGTGGGCGTGACGGGCGATCTGCGCTCCGACATTTTCCGGCATCTGACGGGTCACGCGCCGAGCTACTTCGCCGGCCGGCTCCCCGGCATGTTGAGCAGCCGGATCACCGCGACCTCGAACGCGGTTTTCACCGTCGAAAACATGTTCGTCTGGAACGTGTTGCCACCCTGCATCGCCACCATCGCAGCCATCCTGCTGATCGGAACCGTCAGCCTGCCGATGGCGGCAGGATTGACCGTTGTGGCCGGCATCGTGGTGGTCGCGATGTTCAGGATGGCCGCCGCCGGCAAGCCCCTGCATGATGACTTCGCTGACAAGGCTGCAACCGTGGATGGCGAGATGGTGGACGTCATCAGCAATATGGCACTGGTGCGTGCATTCTGTGGCCTCAGCCACGAACATGATCGGTTCGACGCAACCGTCGATCGTGAAATGAAGGCGCGCGGCCGAAGTTTGCGTTACCTTGAAAAACTGCGTCTGACCCATGCTGCAGTCACCGTCGTGCTCACGGTTGCCCTGCTGGCCTGGGCGATCGTGCTCTGGCAGCGTGGCGAGGCCACCACCGGCGATGTCGTCCTGGTTTGCACCTTGGGCCTGTCGATCCTGCATGCCACGCGAGATCTGGCTGTCGCCCTGGTCGATGTGACCCAGCACGTCGCGAGGATGTCGGAAGCGATCGCGACCCTTCTGGTTCCGCACGAACTCCAGGATCACCCCGAGGCGTCGCCGCTGATGAAGAACGGCGTGGCCATTTCCTTCAACAACATCTCGTTCAGTTATCCCGACGGAGTGAAGGTCTTCGAAGGCTTCAACCTGACGCTTCGTCCCGGTCAGCGGGTCGGTCTTGTTGGTCCGTCCGGCGGCGGAAAATCGAGCCTGTTCGCGTTGTTGCAGCGCTTCTATGACGTCGACGAAGGCAGCATCACTATCGACGGGCAGAATATCGCGCACGTCACGCAGCAAAGCCTGCGCAGCGCCATCTCGGTCGTGCCGCAGGACATTTCGCTGTTTCATCGCTCGATCGTTGAGAATATCCGCTATGGCCGGCCGACGGCGACCGATGACGAGGTGTTGCGCGCCGCGATTGCGGCCCGCTGCGATTTCATAGAAACTCTGCCTGAAGGATTAGCAACCCTGGTCGGTGACAGAGGCGTGAAGCTGTCCGGCGGACAGCGCCAGCGCATCGCGATCGCGCGGGCCTTCCTCAAGGACGCTCCCATTCTGCTGCTGGATGAGGCGACCGCCGCGCTCGATACCGAATCCGAAGAAGCGATCCGGGACGCGCTTGGGCGTTTGATGAAGGGACGAACTGTCATCGCGATTGCGCATCGGCTGGCCACGGTTCGCAGTTTCGATCGCGTCGTCGTTCTCAAGGATGGCAGGGTGATCGAGGATGGCTCGCCGGATCGCCTGATGCGCACTCAGGGGCATTATCGCCGACTGGTGATGCAGGAGATGCGCCGGCTCAGCGTCCACGCCGCATAGGTTGCGATTATGCCGATCCGGTTGGGCCGGTTGAGGCGAAATGACGGTCATCTCACGGAGGATGAGGTATGGCAGCTAAAGCTGCAACCCGGATCGGGGTTGCGCAAACCAACGCCATCGTTGCGGAGTCACCATTCTATATTCCGATGACGGGGGCGCCGGCGCGGCCGCGACTCACGCTGAAGCATGACGACACCTTCGTCCTTTTGGACAGTCATGGCGATATCGGTGCGTCGGCAGGCGGCCCCGATGGGCTGTTCAATCGCGATACGCGACACCTCGCCCGATTCGAGTTCGTTCTGAACGACGTGCAGCCGCTGCTGCTCGGCTCGAACATGCGTGACGACAATTCCGGGCTCACCGTCGATCTGACCAATCCCGATATTGTCAACGGCGACCGGATTGTCCTTCAGAAGGACATGATTCATATCGTGCGCACGATCTTCCTGTGGCGCGGGACCGCCTATCAGCGGATCGGCATCCAGAATCATGGTGACCGGGTCGCGAAGCTCGATCTGACATTCCTGTTCGACAGCGATTTTGCCGACCTGTTCGAGGTTCGCGGCGAGAGGCGCCGGCGCCGCGGATCGGCGACCGCCGAACTGCGTGGCTCCAGCGACGTTGAGCTGGTCTATACAGGCCTCGATGGCGCCGTCCGAACCACCGGCCTGCACTTCGATCCCGTGCCGATGCATCTCGCTGTCAACAGCGCGGCGTATCATTTCGAGTTGGCGCCGCAGCAGATCACGTCGATCTTTGTCGCGATTTCCTGCAATCTGCCACCGGATCGCAAGATCGCGCCGTTTTTCCGTGGACTTCTTGCCCATCGCCGCGAGATGCGCGAATCGACGGTGGGTGCCGCCAATGTCGAGACCTCGAATGACATCCTGAATGAGGTGCTGTGCCGGTCGATGGCTGATCTCAACATGCTGATGACGGAGACGCCGCACGGACGTTATCCTTATGCCGGCATTCCCTGGTATTCCACCACGTTCGGTCGCGATGGATTGATCACGGCGCTACAAATGCTCTGGGTCGATCCGCGGGTGGCGCGCGGCGTTCTGCGGCGCCTTGCGGCGTTTCAAGCCACGACGGTCGATCCGCTTGCCGATGCTGAACCAGGCAAGATCCTGCATGAGATGCGCGGCGGCGAAATGGCCGCGCTGCGAGAGGTGCCATTCGCCTGCTATTATGGCAGCGTCGACTCCACGCCGTTGTTTGTGCTGCTTGCGGGTCTTTACGTCGAGCGAACCGGCGATGAGGCAACGCTGGTCGAATTGTGGCCCGCCATCGAAGCTGCGCTCCATTGGATCGATGGACCTGGCGATCGCGATGGTGATGGGTTTGTCGAGTATCAGCGCGCATCCGAGCAGGGATTGGTCAATCAGGGCTGGAAGGATTCGTTCGACGCCATTTTCCATGCCGACGGACGGCTGGCCGAGGGAGACATCGCGCTGTCCGAAGTCCAGGGATACGTCTTTGCTGGCAAACGCCTGGCCGCGCGTTGCGCGCGGCGGCTTGGATTGATGGATCGCGCACGCGTTCTCGAGCAGGACGCGCACCGGCTCGCGGCCCGATTCGAAGAGGCCTTCTGGTGCGACGATCTCGGCACCTATGCGCTCGCGCTCGACGGTGCCAAGCAACCATGCAGGGTGCGGACGTCGAATGCCGGCCAGCTTCTGTTCACCGGCATCGTGCGCGAGGACAGGGCGCGGATGGTTGCAGCCGATCTGATGCGGCCGCAGTTCTTCACCGGCTGGGGAATACGGACGGTCGCGCTTGGCGAAGCCCGCTACAATCCGATGTCCTATCATAACGGATCGGTCTGGCCGCACGACAATGCGCTGATTGCCCTGGGTCTTGCCCGATATGGCCTGAAGCACTCAGTAGAGGCCGTTTTCAAGGGATTGTTCGACGCCGCCAGCTACATGGATTTTCGCCGCTTACCCGAACTTTTCTGCGGATTTCGTCGCGAGCGGCGGCGTGGACCGACGCTCTATCCGGTGGCTTGCTCGCCGCAAGCATGGGCGAGCGCCACGCCGTTTTCGCTGCTCGAAGCGACATTGGGTCTCGAATTCGATACCGATGCGCACGAAATTCGGCTGCGTAATCCGTATCTGCCGGCCTTCTTGAATGAAGTGATCCTGCGCGATCTCTCGCTTGGGGAAACCAGTGTCGATCTTCGCCTGCGTCGTCACGGCGAAGACGTTTCGCTCGAGGTCCTCAGGTCCCGCGGCCGGGTTCAGGTCTCGATGGTGTTCGCGTATTGAGATTCGGCAGAAGGAACAGGGGGGCGGGCCTGGGCTTTGTGAACAACCAAGCCGGACGATAGTCCGCACGCGGAGGGATACATGTTACGACTCCGTCTAGCAATGGTCGTCATCGCGTTGATATGTCCTGTCAACACCGCGCCGGTGGCCGCGGACGAAATCACCGCGCCGCAGGCGAAGCCGCCGGAGACGAGACCGGCCGATCCTCCGCCTGCCGCAAAGGAGAAAGAAGAGCCGCCGCCGCCGTCTGTCACCGTCATTGGCCCGGCCGATGCTCATGGCGTTCTCGGCCGCGATGTCAAAAGCACGACCGGCGAGAACATGGGGCGGATCGTCGATGTGATCGTCGATCGAACGGGAATGGTTCGCGCCGCGGTGATCGATTTCGGCGGTTTTCTTGGTGTCGGCAGCCGGAAGATCGTCGTCGACTGGAAGGCGCTGCACTTCGGAGGAATCCAAGGAAAGGACAGCAGCATCACGCTCGAACTGACGCAAGCCCAAGTCAAGGCGGCGCCGGAGTACAAGGAGGGAACGCCGGTGGTGGTGCTGGGGGCATCGGGAAGCCTGACGCCATTCCGGTTTTGAGCTTTGGCGGGATATGAAGCGGCTCGCGCCCCAATTGGAATCTCAAGAGAGGACGGCACGGCAGGCGCAGCCCGCTGCTGCTGACGAGCTGACAGGCGCTCCCTCATCATCAGCGCCGGAGCGGGCACGTCCATCCGCTCAAAGTCAGCGCGGCCTCGATTGGTTTATCTTCTTTCTGGCGGATGTTCAGACCGGCTTTGGTCCATTTGTGGCCGTTTATCTGACGACGCAGAAATGGACGCTGAGCGAGATTGGTCTCGTGCTTTCGATTGGAGGCATCGTCGGACTGATTGGCCAGATGCCGGGCGGGGCCATCATCGACGCGGCGCGTTCGGAACGACTGGTTGCCGGCCTTGCAGTAGCGACCATCGGCGTCGTCGCGCTGGCCTATGCGGCTTGGCCGATCTTTCCGGTGATCGCGATGGCTGCAACCCTGCACGCCGCGGCGAGTTGCGTGCTCGGGCCGGCGATCGCGGCGATCAGCCTCGGCCTGGTCGGCCCGGCCGCGATCGGCGAGAGACTTGGACGCAATGCACGTTACGCGTCGCTTGGAAACGGTGTGGCCGCGGCTGTCATGGGCGGCGTTGGTTATCTGCTGTCGAGCCGTGCCGTCTTCGTGGTCAGCTTCATATTCGCGGTGGCGACGCTGCTGTCGCTCTCCCGGATACGCGATCAGGAAATCGATCCCGAAAAAGCGCATGGTGCGGTGCCGCGCTCGAAGCCGGATCCCGAAGCGACCAGCATCGTACATCTGCTGCGACAGCGGCCGTTGTTCATCTTCGCTGGGGTTGTGCTGCTGCTGCAACTGGCCAATTCAGCGATGCTGCCGGTGATGGCCGGTATCGTCACGGCACGATCGAGCACGTCCGCGCCGGTGCTGATCGCGGCAAGCATTATCGTGCCTCAGGCGATGGTCGCGCTGATCTCTCCGACTGTCGGCCGCAAGGCGCAGTCATGGGGCCGTCGCCCGCTGCTGATGCTTGCCTTCATCGCTCTCACGATCCGTGGCATCCTTTTCGCCACGGTCAATGATCCGTCGATGCTGGTGCTCATTCAGGTGCTGGATGGCATCACCGCGGCGGTTTTCGGTGTGATGGTTCCGCTGATTGTCGCCGACGTCACCTTCGGTTCGGGTCATTTCAATCTGGCGCAGGGGATTGTCGGCACGGCCACGGGCATCGGCGCCTCGCTTAGTCCCGTGCTCGCCGGCTATGTGAGCGATCAGTTCGGACACAGCGTGGCCTTTATGGGACTGGCGGCGTTCGCCGTCCTTGGGCTGCTGGTTGTGCTGGCGATCATGCCTGAGACCCGGCCTCCGTCCCCGTCCAAGCCCGAACCTGCGCTGAGGTCAGCTTAGACGGGGATGCGGCAGGCGAGACGCCGGTACGATCAGCCGACTTGACGCGTCCGCGCCTCCCAGAATGGACGGCGCAACTCGCGCTTGAGTATCTTGCCGGCGCCGGAAAGTGGAAGCGGCGTTTCGCTGATGTCGGCGCTGCGCGGACATTTGTAGCCGGCGATGAGCGTTTTGCAAAAGGCGATCAATTCATCGGCCGTGAGCGTGGCGCCGCTTTTGGTCACCACAACGGCATGAACCTGCTCACCCCATTGCGCGCTGGGAATACCGATCACCGCGCACTGTGCCACGGCGGGATGCTTGGCGATCGTGTTTTCGACCTCGACCGAGTAGATGTTCTCGCCGCCCGAAATGATCATGTCCTTGACGCGATCGACAACATAGATGAAGCCGTCCTCATCCATGTAACCACCGTCGCCGGTATGCATCCAGCCGTCAACGACGGCCTTGCGCGTTTCTTCCGGACGTTCCCAGTACCCCATCATCACGACATCGCCGCGCACGGTGATTTCGCCCACCGTTCCGGCGGGAACCGGGTTATCATCCGCATCGACGATGCGAACCTCGCAGCCGAGGGTGGCCCGGCCCGCGCCGCGATGGCGGCCCTTCGCTCGCCCATCGGCGATATGGTTCTTCCAGTGCAGAAGCGTGGCGATCGGCGACAGTTCAGTCATGCCGTAAGCCTGAGTCAGTCGGACATTCGGAAGCGCGCTCGTCGTTCTGTCGAGCAGGGCTTCGCTGATCGGTGAGGCGCCGTAAGTGATGTCACGCAGCGACGACAGGTCATGCGAGCGCAGGGCCGGATGATCGACCAGCATCTGAATCATGGTCGGCACCAGCAACACGTCGGTGACGCGCTCCTTCTCGATCGCCGCCATCACGCCTTCCGGTGAAAAGCTCTGGATGATCACATTGGAGCCTCCGCTGAGCAGCAGCGAATACATCGCCGCACCGTTGGCGAGGTGGAACATCGGCGCCGCGTGCAGATAGATCGACGAGGCCGGAAACATGCCTTCGCCAAGTGCATTCAAGGCATTTGCCATCAGGTTCTGGTGGCTGAGCATCACGCCTTTCGAGCGTCCGGTTGTTCCGCCGGTATAGAAGATGCCGGCCAGTTCGTCGCCTTTGCGCATCGCGTCCGCAACCGGTTGGCTGCGGGCGATGACATCCTCGTAGTTTTCCATGCCGGCCGGAACGTCAACGTCATCGGCGAACATTAATGTGAGGCCCGGCAGGGCTTTCGCCAATTTTGTACCGGTGGCCGCGAAAGCGTGGTCCACAACGAGGATTTTCGCACGGCAGTCACGCAAGGCATCTTCGTTCTCCAGCGTGCTCCAGCGGATATTGAGCGGCACGATGACAGCGCCTGCCCACGCCGTGGCCAGATACAATTCGAGATAGCGATCCGAATTCAGCATCAGCAGCGCGACACGATCTCCCGACGTGGCGCCAAGCGAATGAAGGCCGGCGGCCAGCTGCGCGACGCGCGCGCCGACCTGCTGCCAGCTCTGGCGCCGATCTCGGAACACGGTGGCGAGCCCATGCGGATTGATCTGCAATGCACGCCGCAGGCCGTGGGTCACGTTCATGTTGTCCTCCCGAAGATGATGTTGCTTGCTTGTTATTTCGTGCGCGGCCTAGCCGCCTTCTTTTTGTCTGGTAGCTTTTCGAGCCCGGCCGTCAGGCGGACAGCAAAATCCTCGGCAATCTGCGCGGGCGTGAGTTCGCCTTCGGGCTTGTACCAATGCCCGATCCAGTTCAGTGCCCCGAGAATGGCGAAGGCCGTCAGTTTCACGTCGCACGGCCTGATCGATCCATCGGCGATGCCATGTTCGATATAGCCGCGGAATGCGCGGTCGATGCGACGTTTGCCGGCGAGCGTGCTCTTCTGGTTGGGCTCCGACAGATCGGCGACGTTGAAGCGGACCAGGCTGGCGCCAAAGTCGCTGGCCATGATCTCCGCATAGGCGTGCACCATCCGGCGCAGCTTGGTCAGACCGGAACCCTCCGCCGCGTCGGTTTCGGAAATCTGATCCTCGACGCGCTCCTGACCGATGGTCCAGCACTCGAACAGGATGTCTTCCTTGCTGCGGAAGTAATTGTAGAGCGCCGGTTTGGTGATGTTCAGCCGATCCGCCACCTCGTTCAATGTGGCGCGGTGATAGCCCTGCTCCAGAAACAGCTGCACCGCCGTCCGCAGCACGGCTTCGCGCTTCTCGTCCCGCGCGCGGCGACGACTTTCAAACGGAAGCCAGGGCGATCGGGCGGCGGCGGCCGGTGCGCGCGTATCCATGACGAGGGTCCTTCGACGGGGCACGGGGCAATTGACTCCCATGTCAATCAGTTATATTACCCGTGGGTAATAAAAAGTCCATCGAGTCATTTAAGGAGGTCGCCAATGACGTCGCAGGCCTACGTCGCCGGAGTCGGCATGATTGCTTTCACCAAGCCCGGCGCGAACGAGCCGTATCATGTCATGGGGAGCGAGGCCGTGCGGCGCGCGCTCGGTGATGCGGGCGTCGACTATGGCGCGATCCAGCAAGCCTATGTCGGCTACGTCTATGGCGACTCCACCTGCGGTCAGCGAGCGCTCTATCCGGTGGGGATGACCGGCGTTCCCATCATCAACGTCAACAATAACTGCTCGACGGGATCGACCGCGCTGTTCCTGGCGCGGCAGGCGATCGAGTCGGGCGCGGCCGATTGCGTGCTGGCGCTGGGTTTCGAGCAAATGAAGCCGGGCGCGTTGGGTGCGGTCTTCACCGACAGGCCGAGCGCATTCGAGGACTTCGATGCTGCCGCCGACAAGCTGGTCGATGCTCCTGGCATTCCGCTGGCGCTGCGCTATTTCGGCGGCGCCGGTCTCAGCCACATGAAGAAGTATGGCACGCCCCTCACGGCCTTTGCCAAGATCCGGGCCAAGGCGAGCCGGCATGCCAAGAACAATCCGCTGGCGCTGTTCCGCAAGGAAGTCACCGCCGACGACGTAATGAACGATCAGGTGATCTGGCCGGGCGTCATGACCCGCCTGATGGCGTGCCCGCCGACCTGCGGCGCGGCTGCGGCCGTCCTGGTCTCCGAAAAATTCGCGAACCAGCATGGACTGAACAAGGACGTCCGCATTCGCGCCCAGGCGATGACCACCGATCTGCCCTCGACTTTCGGCGCCGACGACATGATGCAGGTGGTCGGTTTTGACATGGCAAAGGCCGCAGCGAAGCAGGTTTACGCTGCCGCCGGTGTCGGACCTGACGATGTCGATGTCGTCGAACTCCATGATTGCTTCGCGCAGAACGAACTCATCACCTATGAGGCGCTGGGTCTTTGCGGTGAGGGCGAGGCGGCACGCTTCGTCGATGACGGCGACAACACCTACGGTGGAAAGGTCGTCACCAATCCGTCGGGCGGCCTGCTCTCCAAAGGTCATCCGCTCGGCGCGACCGGACTGGCGCAGTGCTATGAATTGACGCGCCAACTGCGCGGCAGTGCCGAGGCGACGCAGGTGGATGGTGCGCGCCTCGCGCTTCAGCACAATCTTGGCCTCGGCGGCGCATGCGTCGTCACGCTTTACGAGCGGGCTTAGGCAACATGGTCGATCAGTCGGCGGTCGGTCGAACCTTTACGCCGGTGACGGCATCCGTGGAGCCGGGGCGACTTCGCTACTTTTTTGAGACCATCGGGGAACGCAACCCGGTCTATCGTGATCCGCAGGCCGCACGTGCGGCGGGATATTCGGCTATTCCGATTCCGCCGACATATCTCTTCTGCCTCGAAATGATGGACGCCGAGAATCCATTCGAGTTTCTGACCGCACTCGACATCGATCTGGCGCGGGTTCTGCATGGCGAGCAGGGATTTGTCTATCACGTGCCGGCGGTGGTCGGCGATACGTTGACCTTCCGCGCGCGGGTGACCGAGGTCACCGACAAGAAGAACGGCGCGATGACCTTGATCGGCGTCGTCACCGAAGTGACACGCCAGGATGGCGTTCACATCGCCGATCTGAAACGAACTGTGGTCGTCAGGAATCGGAAGGCGGTGTGATGATGGCAGAAACAACGAACCGGGCGGTGGGCGATCGCGTGGTGCACAAGACGTTTCCGCCGATCACGCGGCATACCCTGGCGCTCTATTGCGGTGCATCGGGAGATCACAATCCGATGCACGTCGATATCGATTTTGCCAGGAAGGCTGGATTTCCCGACGTCTTCGCCCACGGGATGCTGGTCATGGCCTATCTCGGCCAGGCGCTGACGGATGCGGTCTCTCCCAGGAATATCCGTGCATTCTCGACACGGTTTGCGGCGATCACGCAACTCGGCGCGCGTCTGACCTGCGAGGGTCATGTCAGCGAACTGATCGAGCGCGATGGCGAACCCTGCATGAAAATCGCGCTGGTGGCGAAAGATGATGCCGGCGAAGCCAAACTTCTCGGCGAAGCCATCGTCGCGCGTTGATTGCAAATCTTGATCAGGACATTCTCATGAGGAAGCTTGAAGGAAAAGTTGCGCTTGTCACCGGCTCCGGGCGCGGGATCGGCCGCGCGATCGCGTTGAAACTGGCGAGCGAGGGCGCGAGCCTGGTCGTCAATGATCTCGATGCTGCGCCGGGCGACGCAGTCGCCGACGAGATCAAATCCGCCGGCGGACGCGCGATCGCGATCAACGGCAGCGTTTCTGATCCCGGTTTTGCCGATCGTTTTGTCGGCGCAGCCATGGAGACCTTCGGCGGTCTCGACATCCTGGTGAACAATGCTGGTTACACCTGGGACGCGACAATCCAGAAGATGACCGACGAGCAATTCCAGGCGATGCTGGATGTGCATCTGGTCGCTCCGTTCCGGATCCTGCGCGCGGCTGCCGAACCGATCCGGGTGATGGCGAAAAGGGAAGCCGAGGCTGGCCGGGAGGTCTTCCGCAAGGTCGTCAACATCTCCTCGATTGCGGGTCTGTATGGCAATGCCGGGCAGGCCAGCTACTCGTCGGCAAAGGCATCGCTGGTCGGTTTGACGCGGACGCTGTGCAAGGAATGGGGACGCTACAAGGTCAACGTCAACTGCGTCGCCTTCGGTCTGATCAACACGCGGCTGACGCAGCCGATCGAGGCGCAGCAGAAAACCATCGACGTCGCCGGCCGCGACATCAAGGTCGGTGTCCAGCCGCATCTGCTCGATACAATGGCGCGTATGATTCCGCTCGGACGCGGCGGCACGCCGGAGGAGGCTGCTGATGCGGTTTATCTGTTCTGCAGCCCGGAATCCAATTACATCAGTGGCCAGGTCATCGTCTGCGGCGGTGGCTTGATCATTTGAATGGAGATGGCCGATGCAATACCGCTCGCCCTGGATGACCGAAGAGCTTGACGTTTTTCGCGACCAGTTTCGCAAGTTTCTTGCGCGTGATCTTGCACCTCAGGCGGAAACGTGGCGAAAGCAGCGGCTCGTCGATCGGTCGGCATGGCTGGCGCTTGGCGAGATGGGCGCGCTTTTGCCCAGCATCCCCGAGACCTACGGCGGGCTCGGCGCGAGCATCGCTTACGACGCGGCGGTGTTCGAGGATATCGAGCGCACCGTTCCCGAACTGAATAACGGCGTGACGGTCAGCAGCGGCATCGTTGCGCATTACATCCTGAAATACGGCTCGGAAGCGCAGAAACATCGCTGGCTTCCCGGCATGGCACGCGGCGAATTGATCGGCGCGATCGCCATGACCGAGCCGGGTACCGGCTCCGACCTGCAGAGCGTGCGCACCTCGGCGCGGCGCGAGGGTGAAACCTACATCATCAACGGGCAGAAGACCTTTATCACCAACGGCCAGACTTCCGATCTGGTCATTGTGGTGGCGCGAACGGGCGGGGCCGGCGCGAAGGGGCTGTCGTTGATCGTGGTCGAAACCGCGGACGCGAGAGGTTTCCGTCGCGGGCGAAAGCTGGACAAGATCGGTCTGCATGCGGCGGACACGTCCGAATTGTTCTTCGAGGATGTCGCCGTTCCGTGCGCGAACCTGCTCGGCCCTGAAGAAGGACAGGGCTTCGTGCAGCTCATGCAGCAGCTGCCGTGGGAGCGGCTGATGATCGCGATCGGCGCGGTGGCGTCGATGGAGCGCGCCGTCGAACTGACGGCTGACTACACCAAGGAGCGCAAGGCCTTTGGAAAGGCCCTGCTGGATTTCCAGAATACAGCCTTCAAACTCGCCGAGCGCAAGACCGAGGCGATGGTCGCGCGGGTGTTCCTTGATTTCTGCATCGGGCAGATGATCGCCGGCAATCTCGATGCCGTTACGGCGTCGATGGCGAAGTGGTGGTGCTCGCAGAAACAGGTCGAGACGCTCGACGAATGCCTGCAACTGCACGGCGGGTATGGCTACATGGAAGAATATCCGATCTCCCGCATGTTCGTTGATGCGCGGGTTCAGAAGATCTACGGCGGCACCAACGAAATCATGAAGATGCTGATCGCCAGGTCGCTGTAGGAGCCGCGGATGTCGATGGTGCTTGTCGAGCGCCGTGGCGCGGTCGCCCATCCTGACGCTCAGGTTTCGCAGCATTTGCGAAATGCTGGCGGTGGTTCGTGCTCCTGTAGTATCGTTGACGACATAACCCGGGAGGAGATGATGGGCGGGGGCGAGAACCTGGTTGTCCGTGAGGATATTGGTGCGGTCTGTCACCTTTCGTTGAACCGGCCGCGCAACGGCAACAGCCTGTCCTTGGCAACCATCGATGAACTGACGCGGCATCTGATGGATCTGCGGCAGGAGCCATCGGTCGCGGTCATCGTCCTCGCCGGCGTCGGCAAGAAGATCTTCTGCGCAGGGCACGATCTCACCGAATTCGACGGCGAGACGGATCCGGAATTCTTCAAGACGGTCTCGGCGCGCTGTTCGGCGATGATGCAGGCGATGCGGGATCAGCCGCAGATCGTCATTGCCAGCGTGGAGGGTGTAGCGTCCGCTGCCGGTTGTCAGTTGGTTGCCAGCGCCGATCTGGCGATCGCCTCAAGCGAAGCGCGATTTGCCACGCCCGGCGTCAATATCGGCCTGTGGTGCCTGACGCCGATGGTCGCGTTGTCGCGTGCCGTAGTGCCAAAGCACGCAATGCAGATGCTGACAACGGGGCGCCTCTATGACGCGCAGTTCGCGCTGCGGATCGGGCTTGTCAACGACGTCGTTGAGCCCGAGCGCTTGACCGAAGCCGTCGATGCGCTTGCTGCTGAAATCGCGTCGAAGTCGACCTATACGCTCGCGCTCGGCAAGCAGGCATTCTATCGGCAGCTACAGATGCCGGTGTCCGACGCCTATGAATATTCCGGGGAACTGGTGGTGCGGAATATGGCGCATGCGGATGCGCGCGAGGGGATCAATGCGTTCGTCGAAAAGCGCAAGCCGGTCTGGGTCGGGCGCAAATAGCTCGCGGAATTGATCGGTCGTGCGTGCGATATGGCGGAAGAACCCGGATGGGTATTGGCGCGGCGTAATAGCCGTTCACCTGCGATCAGCGCGCCTGTAGGGCGCCTCTGACCAGATCGACGAACTGCTTGGCGATCTCTTCGCCGCTGCGAGGTCCCTCCGGGGTGAACCACCGCGTCATCCAGTTGATCGATCCCATGAAGAAGAACACGGTCAGCTTGGGATCGACGGCGCGCACGGTGCCGTCGCTCATGCCTTCGGAGATCAGCTTGCGGAAGGCGCGATCGAACTTGTCGCGGCGCTTGCCGACGATCGCCTTGTTCTGCGGCTCCAACGCATCATATTCGCGAAGCACCGCGAACGAGCCCATCTCGCTGGTGATGGTTCGGACATATCTGTCGACCAGCAAAAGAATCTTTTCCAGGCCGGTCTTGCCGTGCTCCTCGCTATACTTCATCGCCTCTTCGCCGAAATCGAGCGACATCATGTGGCATTCAAAGAGAATTTCCTGCTTGTTCTTCACGTAATAGTAGAGCGCCGCCTTGGTGACATCGAGCGTCTTCGCCACGTCGTCAAGCGACGTGCTGTGATACCCATGCAGGCTGAAGGCGCGGCCGGCTTCGCGAAGCAGCGCGGCGCGTTTGAGCGAGAACTGCTGCTCCCGGCTCAATACGACACTTTTCCACGCCGAGGCGTGGCGTCCGCGTCGTGCTGGAGATGCCTTTTTCATGAGATCATGCCAAGTTCTCGAAACCGCTAACTCAAGGGACGATTCGCCACCTTTAAGCCGTCATAGTCGAAACTATCGCTCCAAAGTCAAATTCTTGACTCATGCCGAGAGGTTGCGGGCAATGATCTGCTTCTGGATATCGCTGGTCCCTTCGTAGATTTTGCAAACGCGAACATCGCGATAGTAGCGCTCGACCGGGAAATCCTTCAGATAGCCGTAGCCGCCATGGACCTGAAGCGCGTCGGAGCAGACCTTCTCGGCCATTTCCGAGGCCACGAGTTTCGCGATGGCGGCTTCCTTGGCGCAGGGGGCGCCGGCCTCGAGCAGCCGTGCGGCGTGGATATAGTATTGCCGGGCCACGTCGACTTGCGCCGCCATCTCCGCGAGGTGGAAGCTCACGGCTTGCAATGCGGCGATCGGCTTGCCGTAAGCCTCGCGCTCGCTGGCATAGCGGATTGCCGCGTCGAGCGCGGCCTGGGCGACGCCGACCGCCTGGGCGGCGATGGCGATGCGCCCGTCGGACAAGCCGCCCATCACGATCTTGTAGCCGCCGCCGACTTCGCCGAGCACGTTCGAAGCCGGCACCCGAAGGTTGTCGAGTTGAATCTGGGCAATGTGCGCCGTGCGCTGCCCGAGCTTGTCTTCGACGCGTGCGATGTTGTAGCCGGGCGTGGTGGGATCGACCAGAAAGGTTGTGAACCCACGCTTGCCGGCCTGCGGATCAGTGCGCGCGAGGACGATGGTCATCCCGGCCTCGCTGCCGTTTGAGATGAACTGCTTGGTGCCGTTGAGGACGTAGTGATCGCCATCACGGCGCGCGGTGGCGCGGAACGCCGCCGTATCCGAGCCTGCCTGCGGCTCGGTGAGGAGGAAGGCGCCGATCTTCTCGCCGCGCAGCATCGGCGGCAGATAGGTCTGCTTCTGCTCCTCGGTTGCGTGCAGGGCGATGGTGTAGGCCGTCACGTTGTGGACGTGGAAGATAGTGCCGACGCCGGCGTCAGCCGCAGAAATTTCCTCGAGCGCCAGGCAGTAAGAGAGAAAGCCGGCGTTGGAGCCGCCATACTGTTCGGGCGGCAACATGCCCATGAAGCCGAGATTGGCGAGTGCCTTCAGTTCGGCGTGCGGCCAGGCCGCCGTGCGGTCGCGTTCCGCCGCGGTCGGGGCGATCGCGTCGACCGCCACGCCGCGCGCAACGTCGCGCACCATGATCTGCTGATCGGTCAGAAATGAAAATGATTTGCTGTCGGCCTGCACCATTCCGGATCCCCATATCATTATCGGAGATCCGCCTGGCCGGCCCGACCTGACCCGCAGGTCACGCGTTCCGGCAAAGCAGCACCCCCGCTTATTCAACCTAGTATTAGGTTATTTAACGCAATGGTCAATTCGATAGTCGATCCTCTGTTGATTTTGATGGTTGGTGTTGCCGTTCGCGCCTGCGAAGGACCGCACGATCTGCGCCGAACGACATGCGGCAGCGGGCGGTCCGGTAAGGCAGAACTGATCGAGAGTGGCTTGTTCTGTAGAAGTGCTATTCTTACAGCCGCGTCCGCCTCGGTGGCGGGCAGGCGGTCTATCTGATCAGTTGCGGTACGTCACATCGGAGGTGCAGACACCTAAACGGACTTGACGTAAATTGACTACCCGGTTAAAAATTGTACTTGCTTGGTGATAAAAATCCGTCAAGGATCGATCTGTCGCAACGGCGAAACGCCCGGCCGGTCGAAATGCCGCATACCTGGGGGAGGACGAATGTCGCAGGATTGCGCTGGTGAAGGAGGTGCATGTTGAGTGCCGTTTCACCTGATTATTCGCGATCGCGAAATCCCGCGGCGCTGGGTTCTCCGGTTCTCGTCGCTGACGGTATTCGAATGGCGTTCGGTGGCGTCGTCGCGCTCGACAAGGTCTCCATTTCGGTCGGCGCGGACGAACTGCTGGCGGTGATCGGGCCGAATGGCGCCGGCAAGACCTCACTGATGAATTGTCTCAGCGGGTTCTATCGACCGCAACGGGGCGAGGTGCGCTTCAACGGCGCGGTGATCTCCGGCATGGGGGTCCACAACATCGTGCGCGCCGGCCTCGCGCGGACCTTCCAGGGCACGCACATCTTTTCGAACATGACCGTGATCGAAAACATCATGGTCGGCCGTCACATCCATATGAAGAGTTCGGTCCCTTCGGCGTTTCTCTACTTCGGCGCGTGCCGGCGCGAGGAAATGCGCCACCGCGAAGTCGTCGAGGAAATCATCGAGCTGCTCGAAATCGAATCGATCCGCCACCAGCCGGTCGGCAGTCTCGGTTACGGCCTGCGCAAGCGGGTCGATCTCGGCCGTGCGCTGGCGCAGGAGCCCAGCATCCTGCTGATGGACGAGCCGATGGCTGGCATGAACACCGAGGAGAAGGAAGACCTCGCGCGCTTCATTCTCGACGTGCGGGAAGCACGGCGGATTCCCGTGGTGCTGGTCGAGCACGACATGGGCGTCGTGATGGATCTCGCGGACCGCATCGTCGTGCTCGATTTCGGACGCAAGATCGCGGAGGGGACGCCGCGTGAAATTCAGGAGAACCCGGCGGTGCTGAAGGCGTATCTGGGCGAGGGGAATCGCTGATGCTGCCGATGCGTACCATTCCGCAGTTGCTGCTGGATCGCGCCGGCGCCGCACCCGGCCAGCTTGTCGAGCGCCATAAATATCGCGGCATCTGGCGCGAATATACTTACGGTGACGTGCTGGAGAAGGTCCGCGCTTTCGCGCTGGGTCTCGATGCGATGGGCATTCGCCGCGGGGAGACCGTCGCCATCATCGGCGAGAACGAGCCGGAGAATTTCTGGAGCGAGTTCGCGGCGTTTTCGATCGGCTGCAAGATCGTCTCGCTCTATCCCGATATCACCGCCGACGAGATCGAGTACCTGCTCAATGACAGTGACGCGATCTGTCTGGTGGCGCAGGATCAGGAGCAGGTGGACAAGGGGCTGGCGATCCTCGATCGCGTGCCGCATCTGCGCCAGTTGATCTATTGGGACGACACCGGGATGTGGTCCTATCATCACCCCCGGCTGACGCCGTTCGAAAAGGTGCTGGAGACGGGCCGTGCGCGTCACGCCGAGGATGCGGATCGTTTCCGCAAGCTGGTTGAAGCAGGGCAGCCCGATGATGTCGCGGTGCTGTCCTATACGTCGGGCACCACCGGGCGGCCGAAAGGCGTGGTGCTGACGCATCGCTATCTCGTCGACAACGCGCATCGCGTCATCGCCGCCACCGGCATCAAGCCGGGTATGGAATATCTCACCTACATCGCGCCGGCCTGGGCAACGGAACAGTTCTTCGGCGTCACCATCGGTCTGCTACTGCCGCTGGTGGTCAATTTTCCGGAATCGCCGGAAGAGGTTCTCAACAACATCCGCGAACTCGCCGTGGAGGTCATGGTGTTCGCGCCGCGGCAATGGGAAAGCCTCGCGGCCACCATTCAGGGGCGGATGCTCGATGCCGGCCGGACGCGGCGGGCGATCTATGCCTGGGGCGTCGATATCGGCCACAAGGTTCACGTCGCGCGTCTTGAGGGCAAACCGGTGCCGCTCGGTGCGCGGCTGGCATTGCCGCTGGCGGAGATGCTGGTCCTCAAGCCGCTGCGCGACAAACTCGGTCTCACCCGCATCAAGCTGGCGCTGTGCGGCGGCTCGACGATGGCGCCGGATGTGTTCCGGCTGTTTCACGCCATCGGCGTGCCGCTGCGCAATATCTACGGCACCACGGAAATCGGCCTGCTGACGTTGCATCAGGGGGATCGCTACAATCTCGAGACCGTCGGGCATTGGCTGGTGGCGCATCCGGAAGCCGGTTCGGCGCTGGAATGGCAGGTTTCGGAGCAGGGCGAACTTCTGATCCGCGGCGGAAGCTTCTTCCAGGGCTATTACAAGAAGCCCGACAGCGTCGCGCAGCGCGTGCAGGAAGGCTGGTATCGTACCGGCGATGCGGTGTCGGTCACGGACGGCGGCGAACTCGTCTTCCTCGAACGTCTCGACGATTTGCGCAAGCTTCGCTCGGGCGAGCGCTTTCCGCCGCAGTTCATCGAAACGCGGCTACGCTTCAGCCCGTTTATCAAGGACATCATGACGCTCGGCGACGAGACGCGCGATTATATCGCGGCATTGATCAACATCGACATGAGCGTGGTGTCGCGCTGGGCGGAAGATCGCAACATCAGCTTCTCCACTTTCACTGACCTTTCGCAGAAGCCGGAAGTGGCCGAACTGGTGCGCGGCGAGATCGCGCGCGTCAACATGTTCCTGCCGGAACACGCGCGCGTCCGGCGCTTCGCCAACTTCCCGAAAGAACTTGATCCCGACGAAGGGGAGCTAACGCGCACGCGCAAGCTGCGCCGCGAATTCCTTGCCGAGCGTTATGCGACACTTATCGAGGCGATGTATGACGGCCGCGATCATCAGGCACTCGATATCGCGGTGACTTATCAGGACGGCCGCAAGGGCACGCTGTCAGCCCATGTCGCCATCCATGACGTCGCCGAGAAGGCAAAGACAAGCGTTGCCGCCGAACCTTTGCGAGCCACCGCATGATCGATTTCATCAACTACCTCATCAACGGAGCGCTGGTCGGGCTGCTGTATGCCCTCATCGCCATGGGCTTCGTCGTCATCTATCGCGCCTCGAAGGTGTTCAATTTCGCCCAGGGCGAACTGGTCGTGTTCGGCGGCTTCATCGTCTGGTGGATGGTCGCCTCCATGGGGCTGCCGCTGTGGGTCGGCCTTCCGCTCGCCTTCGTCGCGGCGGCGCTGTTCGGGCTTCTGGTCGAACGGGTCTTCTTTTCCCGCCTCGCCGGCGAATCCGTATTCGCCATGGTGATGGTAACGATCGGGCTGCTGATCCTGATCCGCGGCCTGATCCTCGTGCTGTTCGGGCCGCAGGTGCGCTCGTTCCCGATCATCTTCCCGCTCCAGCCGGTGATCATTGGCGACATCCTGATCCCGCGTTCGCTGCTGGTTGGCGGTGTCATCACGGTGATCGTCGGCTTCGGCCTGTCATGGTTCTTCAATCGCACCCGCGCCGGCCTGCGCATGACGGCGGTGGCGGAGGATCATCAAGTCGCGCTGTCGATGGGCATCTCGGTGAAGCGCTCGATCGCGTTCGCCTGGATTCTCGGCGCGGTGCTCTCCACGCTCGGCGCGGTGATCTTTCTCAGTGGAAAGTCGCTCAACTTCCTTGCGTCCGACATCGGGCTGGCGGCGCTGCCGGTGGCGCTCTTGGCGGGCTTTGAGGCGATCGCCGGCGTGCTGCTGGCAGGGCTGATCGTCGGGATTATTCAGGGGCTGGTGACGGCCTATCTCGATCCGATCGTGGGCGGCGCCATTGGCACCGTATTTCCCTTCATCATCATGCTGCTCATTCTCTTCATTCGGCCGACCGGAATGTTCGGCTGGAAGACCATCGAAAGGGTCTGACCGATGGATCCGGCAGGCGTATTCGCCACCAGCTTCGAACGCGATCAGGCTTTGATCCGCACTCGCGGGCAATGGATCGCGCTCGCCTTGTTCCTGATTGCGTTGCTTGTCCTGCCTCATGTGTTGGGGCCGCGTCTGGTCGCGATCTCCACCAACATGCTGATCATGGCCGTCGTGGTGATCGGGCTGCAGATCAACATGGGCTACGCGGGGCAGATCAATCTCGGACAGGCCGCCTTCATGGGGGTCGGTGCCTACGCCACCGGCGCGCTGGCCATTAAGTTCAATCTGCCGTTCTGGCTCAGCATCCCGCTCGGCGGCTGCGCCGCGGCGCTGTTCGGCTTCATCTTCGGCCTGTCGGCGGTGCGCATCAAGGGATTCTATCTCGCGCTGACCACCATCGCGGCGCAGACCCTGTTTCATTTTCTGATCCTCAACCTGCCGCAATCGTGGTTCGGCGGATCGAACGGCCTGACTTTGCAACCGGCGCAGATTTTCGGTTTCAGCTTCGTCAGCGACACCTCGATCTATTATCTCTGCCTGGCGGTGACGGTCGCGATGGTGTTCGGCGCCTATGGCATCGTGCGCAGCCGTCACGGGCGCGCGTTCGTCGCGGTCTGCGACGACGATGTCGCGTCCGGGCTGATGGGGATCAACGTGGTCCGCACCAAGGCCACCGCGTTCCTGATCGGTGCTTTCTATGCCGGCATCGGCGGCGCGTTGTGGGCTTACTACGTGCGCTTCGTGGCGGTCGATCAGTTCACGCTATTCCACTCGATCTGGTTCATCGCCATGGTGATCGTCGGCGGTCTCGGCTCGATCACCGGTGCGCTGATCGGCGTGTTTGTCATCAAGGCCATTCAGGAAAGTTTCGTCACGCTCGGCCCCAGCATCGTCGCGCAGTTTCCCTCGCTCGGCGGCGACGTGGTGTTTGCGCTGATGAACGTGTTTCTTGGCGGCGTCATCGCGGCATTCCTGATTTTCGAGCCGCGTGGCCTGATGCATCGGTGGAATATCCTGAAACGGTCCTATCGCCTCTGGCCGTTTCCTTATTGATGCGATGCGCTGATAACCTTGAAAAAACAATCATGGGAGGAACTGGACACATGACGATCTTCAAACACATCAGAACCGCGGGCGCGGCCGCGGTGTTGGGCGTGCTGACGGTTGCGATGCCGGCCCAGGCTGAAACCACCTACAACGTCGCCTCGCTTGCGGACTTCACCGGTCCTTATGCGGACGTGATGAAGGACCTGATCGGCGCGCGCCGGCCGGTTATCGATTGGTGGAACGCGGAGGTTGGCAAGAAGATCGGCGTCAAGCTCGGCACGAAGGACTACGATCATCGCTACGACGCCGCGCAGGTGGCAAGCCTGTGGCCCGGTATCAAGGCTGAACTCAGCCCGATCATCGTTCTCGGCGTGGGCGGACCGGACGTCGCGGCGCTGCAAGGTCGGCTGCCGTCCGACAAGATTCCGATGGTGATGTCCACCGCAGCCTATGGCTTCGCCTGGAAACCCGATCCGTGGATTTTCAATCAGCGTCCGACCTACAGCCACGAAGCGGCAGCATTTTTCGAATGGTTTCGCCAGAAGCGCGGCGGCACCGGGCCGCTGAAGGTCGCGATCATTTCGTCGGAAGCCTCGCCCGCCTATGTCGACCAGCATAAGGGTGTGCAACGCTACGCGGCTGACAATCCCGACAAGGTCGAGGTCGTTGAAGTGGTCTTCACCGAGGTTCAGCCCACTGACCTCACCACCCAGGTGAATCGCATCACCCGCAAGGGCGCCGAGGTGGTGATGGTGATGACCAATACGGCGGCGGTGGTCGCGACCAAGCGCGCGCTGCAGTCGCTCGGCAAGAAGGTGCCGATCGTGATGAGCTCGCATAACGGGCTGGCGGAGTCCGGCCGTGCCATCGGTGACCTCAAGCAGATGGAGGGCGATTACGAGGTCTATGCGATGGCGGCGCCGACCGAAACCAAGACGCCGGGACGCGAGTTCTTCGAGATGCTTCAGAGCAAGTACAATCTGAAAGCGAAGTGGACGGTGTCGGCCGTGCAGGGGCTCGGCCAGGCGCTGATTGCGATGCGCGCGATCGAAGCCGCGGCCAAGAAAGTCGGCCCGGACAAGATCACCGGCGAAGCGGTGCGTGAAGCGCTGATCTCGACTGCGATGACCCCCGATGACACCTTCAAGATTCTCGGCACCATCAAGTTCTCCAACGATGGGCCATTCCCGACACAGGGCCTGGTGGCGAGCATCGCAACCGTCAAGGACGGCAAGTACACGGAGGCGGCTGAGAACGTCCCGGTGCCAACTCTCAACAAGTGGTGAGGAAAGCTGTTCGACCGGGTTCATGTGAACCCGGTCGAAAGCCCTCGGGAGGCGTGCGTCTTGCTCGAACTGAACAACGTTGAAGTCATCTACAGCGATGTCATCCTGGCGGTGAAGGGCATCTCGCTCGCTGTCCCGGACGGCAAGTGCGTTGCACTGCTCGGCGGCAACGGGGCGGGCAAGTCGACGACCCTGAAGGCAATCTCGGGCATCATCCGAGTCGAGGACGGCCGGGTGACGTCCGGCAACATCAGTTTCGGCGGAAAGCGGATCGACAAGGTCGAGCCGACCGAGGTGGTGCGCAGCGGCATCATCCATGTGATGGAAGGCCGCCGCGTATTGCGGCATCTCACCGTGGAGCAAAATCTCCAGGTCGGCGGCCACATGGAATCATCCGGCCGCGAGGTGCGCAAACGTCTCGACGAGGTTTACGATCGCATTCGTCGGCTCGCGGCGCTCAAGGACCGCGTGACCGGCTATCTTTCCGGTGGCGAACAGCAGATGGTCGTGATCGGCCGCGCGATGATGGCCAATCCGAAGCTGATCATGATCGACGAGCCGTCGCTCGGCCTCGCACCGCTGATGATCGATGAGGTTTTTGAGCTGCTGAAGCAACTCAAGGCGAGCGGCACCACGCTGTTGATCGTCGAGCAGAACACTCGCGTCGCGCTCGACATTGCCGATTACGGCTATGTCATGGAGAACGGCCGCATCGTTCTCGAAGGCGCCGCCGAGGAGCTGCGCAACAATGAAGACGTGCGGGAATTTTATCTCGGGCTTGATCTCGAAGGCGAACGCAAGAGCTACCGCGACATCAAGCACTACCGCCGGCGCAAGCGCTGGCTCGGCTAGAGCGTTTTTGGTTCCGATAGAACCGCTTGCCACGAAACGATGCGCGCTCCCTCTCCCATAGGGAGAGGGTTGGGGTGAGGAGTTACAGCCGCAATGGCGAAGGATACCCCTCACCCTAACCCTCTCCCCGACGGGGAGAGGGAATCCTTCCGCATCCGTGACGATTCAGCTCAATCCAAAATAGCTCTAGATGCGGCACGAAAGCTCTGTCGTCATGCGGAGTTGATCCGCGCATCCATCACTTTTAAAAAGGGAGCTCCTCCCAACCCCTCCCCGCAAGCGGGAGAGGGAGCAAGCCGCGCGGCGGCGCATCGTCATCCCGCGTCCAGCTTACGCCCGCGCGGCGCACAGATGGCGCCAGCCGGTGGCGGCGAAGCCGAGGGCCGTCAGCGTCCATGCGCATAGCGCGATCCACACCATGACGCGCGAGATCGTCACCAGCACGGCGATGTCGGCCGCGTGCGCCAGCCGCAGGCTCGCCAGCGCGTACATGCCGAGCGGAAACACCAGGCTCCAGAACAGCGGCGTATAGGTGAGCGGCCGGCGATGCACGCCGTGGGTCCAGATGCCGAACACCACCAGCAGCGGAATCCACCACGTCGCCCACGCCCACATCACCAGCGTCGCGCCGTCGACGAACGGGCGCATCGCGGTGAGATAGGGCAGCGCGGTGTCGG